>JAAZZB010000055.1 GCA_014239365.1 Verrucomicrobiia bacterium
TGATCATGATGCGCATCTGTGCTGCGCGCGGCCTCATCGGCCAACGGTCCGGTGGCGTTGTTGCTGCCCATAAAACCTAGGGCGGTCGCCATCTCGCGCGAGACGGCGGCATCTTTCGAACTTAAGCCGGCAAGCACGGGTTGGGTGGCCCCTTGATCCTTTGCTAATCCAGTGGAGCGCGCGGCGGCGATTTGCACTTCCCGCGAACGGTTCGTGAGTGCCTTGCGAATCTCGATTCGGGCCAGTTTCGAGCCTTGACGATGCAACGCCCAAATGGCACGGCACTTGGCTTCGTCTTTGGTTTTTGGATTGGCGATCAACGCGGCCAGTGGCGGCACGATGGCTTCATCCATTTTCACGATGATCTCCAACACGCGCGCGCGGACTTTTGGGCGGCGATCGGCGAGGAGATTGGCGAAGGCGTTGAGAGATATGTTTTCCCATTCCAAAAACGTGCCGAGTGGGTCGCTTACTTTGGTCGCACCTTTTTTGCGAATGCGATAGACGCCGCCCTTGTGTTCGGGCCGCGAGATGCGCGAGAGGGGGCATTGGTCAATATACCAGCCGCCGGTGTCGATGACGATAAGGCTGCCATCGGGCGCTTCGAGCACGTCGGTGGGATGAAAGTCGGGGTCGGTTGACACGAGGAAATCGCTGTCCTCGGAAGTGAAGGTTGCGCCACTGCGTTTTAAAATGTGGCGCTGGATGCGATGCGGATTAAACTGCGCGCTGAAGAGGTTGCCACGAAAGGCATTGCCGAAGCTCAACCCCGAGTGACGGTGCAATCCCGCCGGGGCCACGCGGGCGAAGCGGGTCATTGGGCCGAGCAAATCTCCCGTGCGCGTGAACTCGGCCACGCTCGAATGCCATTTTTGGTACACACCACCCTCGAGAAAATGCATCAGCGAATCGCGCTGACCGTTCTTCGGATTGGTGAAATAAGTCATCGTGCCGATCATTTCGCCGCCGGGGGTGAAGACGATTTCCACGGGATTATCGAAGCCACCGCCCGCCACAGATTCCAACTTCGTTCCGTCGGGCCGCATCCGCCAAATGCGCGAGGCGAGGCCCTTGAATTTTCGACCGTCCTTGGTTTTTATATCAAATCCGTGCCGGCCATCGGTGAGATACAACCACCCTTCCGGCCCGAGAAATGGCCCGTGCAAACTTGCCGTGCCGCGCACGTGCCAACCGCTGGCGAGCACCTCGCGCGCATCAGCTTTGCCGTCGCCATCGGTATCGCGCAACCGCAGTACATCCGGCGGTGACGCGGTGTACACGCTGCCGCGCCAGCAAAGAAGCCCCATCGGGATGCCCACCTTTTCGGCGTACACCGTGCTGCGATCAAACTGCCCGTCGGCGTTCGTGTCCTCGAGCATCAGGATTTTGCACTCCGGTTTTTCGCTCATTGCCTTGCCGCCAATATTTTTGCCGGAAGAGGCTGCGATAAAAAGACGCCCCTTTGCATCGAAATCAGCCAACATTCCAAACGGCGCCAACTCTGGCCCCGCTGCTAGTTCCACCGAAAAGCCATCCGTCACCGAGATCGCCGCCAAGCCGCGAGGTGACGCGCCGAAGCACGCAACGGGAAAAAATAAACAAAGAAATAACCAACACATATTCATGGTGAGGCATGAAGTATGACCCGCCAAGCAGCCATGGCGAGGGAAAATCAACTCATCGAATTGCGAATCCGGCTCACCCCAAGTCCCACCAAGAAAATTGTCAGCGTGCCGATCACGATGATCATGTTGGCGTGAAAGGGGCTGCGGAGATTTTCGGGGAATGCATCGGCAAAAGTCGTCCAACAAATCACGAGCACACCAATGATCACGCCGGTCAGGGCGGCGACATTATCGGCTTTGCGGGCGATGAGGCCCAACAAGAACAGGCCAAGCATTCCGCCGGCAAAAATGCCGGAAAGTTTCCACCACGCATCGAGCAGACTTTTCTGGCCCATCATCGCCAAGGCCACGCCGGTGCCGAGCACGCCCCAGAACAACGTGGCTCCGCGCAGGATTTTCAGGGCATCCGTTTCGCTCTCGCCACGCTTGAGATGGCGTTGAAAAAAATCCTTAAGGGTAACAGTTGCCGAGCTGTTAAGGCTGGTGTCGATGCTACTCATGGCGGCGGCGCAGATGGCGGCCAACAGTAAACCGGCCATGCCGACGGGGAGTTTGTGCGCAATGAAATGCGGAAGCACTTGATCTGCGTAACCCTCGGGATGCGCGGCCTGCAATTCCTGCAGCAGCGCGGGGCTGGCTTCGTAATAGCTGAACAGCAGCGAGCCAATCAGGAAAAAGAGCGCGGACACCGGCACGTACAATAGCGCGCCAAGCCACACGGAGCGGCGGGCGGCGGCATCATCGCGTGCGGCGTGGTAGCGTTGCACGTAGTTTTGGTCGATCCCGAAGTTGTTGAGGTTGATGAAGAAACCAAAAAGCAGGATGACCCAAACGGTGGATTGCGTGAAGTCGGTCGCGAAACTGCCGAGGCTGAATTTGTTCGCGCCCGCCGCACCGTGTAGTGCCTCGCTTGCGCCATTTGGATGGCCGGTGATTAACAACACCGCAATCACCACCGCGCCGGCAAGCAGGACGAGGCTTTGGATGACATCAGTCCAAATCACCGCCTCAATGCCGCCGAGCAACGTGTACAAGGTCACCGCCACGCCCGCGCCAATGATGATGGCCGGCAGGCTCCAGCCCGTGAGTGCGTGCAACGCCATTGATACGCCGAACAAAATTGCGCCCACGCGCGCCAGTTGCGTGAGCAGATAACAGGCGAGTGCATACGAGCGCGCCCACGGGCCGAAGCGTTTTTCCAAATGCTGATAAGCAGAAATCTCACCGCTGCCGCGATAAAAGGGCACAAAATATTTTACCGCCACCCACGCGGCGAGCGGCAGCGTGAGGCTGAAAACAAATGCGTTCCAGTTGCCTCCGTAGGCTTTGCCCGGCACGCCGATAAAAGTATTGCTGGAAAGAAACGTGCCGAAGATAGAAAGTCCTACCACCCAACCA
>JAAZZB010000076.1 GCA_014239365.1 Verrucomicrobiia bacterium
AACGCGTTGCTCAAACCTCTCGTCATCAAAGACACCAAGGATTTGACCCCCGAAGAACGGCGCCTCCGCCGCGCGGTGGGCTTGCTAATGGATCGAGTGCAGCACGCACCAACCAACGACGAATCCACTGAGTAATTCACTGCCGAAAAATGTTTATTGACAAGTTTTCCACAAAGGCATTGGATTGGCCGAACCACAGTCTACCCCGACCAAACTGATACAAACAACTTATGTCTGAACACGAAAACGAATCCACCCGCGACTCCGAAAGCTCGGTTGAAGATCAACTGTCTGAAATCACCGAGTTCGAACACAAGATCCGCCTGCTCCGTTGGGGTATGGTGGTGGGCACCTTATTGATCATTGCCCTGGGTGTGATCAACATTATCAACAAGGTGAACCGCACCCTTGAGCCCGCCAAACAAATCGTTGCGGATACCAAAGTCATCCTGCCCGAGGCGCAGGAAACCATCGAGGCCATCCAGAACATTACGGTGGGTGGCGATCGGTTTGATAAAATCGCTGAGAATTTTCGCAAGGAACTCAGCGGCCTTGAGAACATTCCCGATGAAGTCGCAGATAGCGCCAAAGATAAATTGGTGGCAATCCTTAATGACCGCGACGACAAACTGCGCGAACTCTTCCCGAATTTCACCCGGGAAAAAATGGACGCACTCCTCGCCGGCCTCGCCAAGATCGCCGATGAACGCGGCGATGAAGTGCTGATCTCGCTCTTTGCCGATCACATTCACGAGGTCGATGGCATCCATACTCACCTCGCAACCATCCACAGACAAGAAGCCCATAACATCGGCACGGAAAGCAATATGCAAGCGGGCCTGATGCTCGTTTCCAATGTGCTCGATCTATTGGTTACCACAGTCAATGATCTCAAAGCCAACATCGACGACACTCGAATCGACAAATAACCCACCCTCTTGACCCAAATAAAAACAATCATTTCCTGATATGAGCAACGAATCTAAAAACGCCCGCATCGCCGAGGATTTTGTGGAACAAACCCGCAACCGCCTCGAGCGTTCCTATAAAAATAACGTCATCGTCACCATCGTCGTGCTTTCGCTGGTCACACTTTATTTTGTGGCCCTGAATCATTACGTGGTGAATCCCGCCCGCGACATCGCCTCCATCTACACCGGCGAATACAAAGGCCAAATCGAGAAATACACCAAAATCACCAAGGACAGTCTAAAGATCGCCAATGCCCTGACAAATCCGGAGAAGGCCCCCGGCCTCACCCTTCGCATCCTCGCCGAGCAAACTGATGCCGCTCTTGAAGGAGAGCAAATCTCCTGGGATATCTGGATTTCTTCTCTCAAAGGGAATCTCAAAAAAATCCCGCAATGGGCCAATGATGAGGATACGTTCAAAATCGGCGAGACGATGAAAAACCGCGTGGAAAGTTGGACCGAAAAAGTTCTGGAAAGTTCCGCCAGCGGCCTTGGAGAAACCCTCGACGCTTATCTCGAAGACAACAAGGAAGCCATCGCCAAGTTTGCCGAGAACACGGAAGACGAGGATGCCCGCAATCTGCTCGCAGACGGTATTCAGGGCGAGTTGGTGAATTTTATGGACGAAACTGAAATCACCAACCGAGGCACTCTCGCCGAGGAATCCAAAAATATGTTGATCAAGCTCCAGCGCGCCAACCAAATCGTTAAGGAATTAGCCGAAGGGGAACCCCATGAACTCAACGATGAACAACGCCGACTACGGCTCGCCATCGCGCTCATCATGGAAGGCACCGGGGAATTTGATCCCTCCCAATAATCCGGATTTTCACGCCCCGCCCCTAAACCGGGCGGGGCTTTTTTTTTGTGCCATTTCACTTTGCCTGTTAACCTCTCCGCCAATGGCTGACACACCGCACACGCTCGGCATCATCGCCGGCAATCGCACGCTGCCCCGCGTGCTCGCGCGCGAAGCCCGCGCCGCCGGTGTCCAGCGCCTCGTGGCCGCCGCCTTCACGGATGAAACGGAGCCGGAACTGGCTGAACTCGTGGACGTGATCGAGTGGCTCCGCGTTGGGCAGCTCAATAAACTGGTGGAGGTCTTCCAAAAAAACAACGTCACCCAATGCGTGATGGTCGGCCAAATTGCGCCCAAGAATCTTTTTGACCTTCGCCCCGATTTGCGCGCCGTCAAGCTCCTCGCCAGTTTGCCAGAAAAAAACGCCCACTCCCTGTTCGGCGGCATTGCCGATGAACTCGCCAAGGACGGCATCACCCTCATCGAAGCCACCCCGTGGCTCAAACCCGCGATGCCCGCAGCCGGCTTTCAACTCGGCCCTGAGCCCTCCGATGAAGTGCGTGCCGACATCGAGTACGGCCTCCGCATCGCACGCGAAACCAGCCGGCTCGAGATCGGCCAAACCGTCGTTGTCAAAAACGGCACTGTACTCGCCGTCGAAGGCCTCGAAGGCACCGACGCCTGCCTCACGCGTGGCGGTGAATTGGCAGAGGGTGCGATCGCCGTTAAAATCCCCAAGCCCGGCCACGACTTGCGCTTTGATATTCCTTGCCTCGGCGCGCGAACTCTGGAAACCTGCGCCTCCGCCAACATCCGCGCGCTCGCTTTCGAGGCCGATCGCACACTGTTGCTGGACGAACCGGAAGTGGATGCTCTGGCCCAACGCCACAGTATCACCCTCACCGCTATTTAAACCATGCTGAGTTCATACGAATTGATTGGGTTTATCTCACCCGAATTGGCCCACCGCATTCTCGCCGACACCGCCGAGGACAACCGCGACCTCTACGAGGCTACCCTGAGCGCCGTTGCCCGCCTGCGCGGCATGCGCCCGCAATTTCTCAAACGCCAGCCAAAACCCACCCGCCACAAAACCATGGTGCAAGCCATGTCCAAGCCCGCCTTCGACGAAGCCGCCGGCTCGCTCCTGCGCGGATGGTTGCTCAAACATCAAATCGGCCTCCTCACTCAGTTCCTCGATGCACTCGGCATCAAACACGAGGAAGGCATCGTTGAAGATTTGCCTAAAACCATCGCCGACGATTCTCTCGCCGCAGCACTGGAGACTCTCCTCGCCAATCACGAGCGCGACGTGGTCGTCCTTTATCTCCACGCCTTCCACAACATGAACGAAGCCGGCTGGAAAAACCTCGAGGACGCTTTGGAGAACGATGAGCGTCTGCAACTTTTTTGAGCCATTTCCACTCTTTTTTTCAAAAATTGGCTTTTATCCGACGCCCGCTTGGGTAATCGTTCGCGCCTCGCACAAACCGTGTGACGCAATCTAATGGAACCCCAAGGCGATATCGCTCTCATCGGACTGGCTGTAATGGGCCGGAATCTCATCCTCAATATGGACGACCACGGCTACACCGTCGTGGCTCACAACCGCACCGCCGCGCGTGTGGACGAATTTCTCGCCGGCGAAGCACAGGGCACAAACATCATCGGCGCCCGTAGCATCCCCGAGATGATTGCCCACCTCAAAGCCCCCCGGCGCGTCATGCTGCTCGTGAAAGCCGGCCAACCGGTCGATGATTTCATTGAAAAACTCCTGCCTCACCTTGCCCCCGGCGACATCATTATTGATGGCGGCAACTCACTTTACGAAGACACCATCCGCCGCACAAAATATTTGGAATCCCGCGGATTACTCTTTATTGGCACCGGCGTATCCGGCGGCGAAGAAGGCGCGCGAATCGGCCCTTCCATTATGCCCGGCGGCTCGCAAGCCGCATGGCCGCACGTGAAAGATATTTTCCAATCCATCTCCGCCAAAGTGGAAGACAACGCACCCTGTTGCGATTGGGTGGGCGCCGATTGCGCGGGCCATTACGTGAAGATGGTCCACAACGGAATCGAGTACGGCGACATGCAGCTCATTTGCGAAGCGTACAATCTCATGAAAACCGGCCTCGGAATGAGCGCCGACGAAATGCACGCCGTCTTTGCCGAATGGAACACCGGCCCGCTCGATTCTTATCTCATCGAAATTACCCGCGACATCCTCGGCTATAAAGACACCGACGGCCAACCGCTCGTGGAAAAAATTCTCGATACCGCCGGCCAAAAAGGCACCGGCAAATGGACCGTCATCAATTCCGCCGAACTCGGCATGCCCATCACCCTCATTGCCGAGGCCGTATACGCGCGCTGCATTTCAGCGCAAAAAAATGAGCGCGTAAAAGCCAGTAAAAAAATCCGCGGCCCCAAACCCGCCATCACCCGCGAGCGGGCCAAGTTCATCGAAGACATTCGCTGTGCGCTTTACGCCTCCAAAATTGTCAGCTACACGCAGGGATTCATGCTCCTCCGCGCCGCCGCCAAGGAATACAACTGGCAGCTCAATTACGGCAACATCGCGATGATGTGGCGCGGCGGCTGCATCATTCGCAGCGCCTTCCTCGGCAAAATCAAGGAAGCGTACGATAAACATCCGCGTCTCCAATCGTTGCTGCTCGACACCTATTTCAAACGCGAAATCCGCCACAGCCAAAAAGGCTGGCGCAACGTCATCGCCGTCGCCGCCAAACGCGGCATCCCCGTGCCCGCCTTCAGCACCGCCCTGTCATTCTTCGACAGCTATCGCACCGAACGTCTCCCCGCAAATCTACTCCAAGCCCAACGCGACTACTTCGGTGCCCACACCTACGAACGCCTCGACAAACCACGCGGCGAATTCTTCCACACCAACTGGACCGGCAGAGGCGGTGATGTTTCCTCGACGACCTACAATGCGTAGGAATTTACGAATTACGATTGACGATTTACGAATAAAAATGTCGAATGTTTCCTATGAATTCGGCTGAGCTGCAGCAGCGTACAAAATCTATGGTAATTCGGATCGCAAAACTGGTTGAATCCCTACCAAAAAACCGCAGCGCCAATGCCTTTGGCAATCAACTCATCCGTAGTGGCAGTTCCGTTGGAGCCAACTACCGCGCCGCTTGCCGTGCAAAATCCCGAGCAGACTTCATCAACAAGATCAAAATCTGCGAGGAGGAATGCGATGAATCACTGTATTGGATGGAACTCCTCGAAGAATTGGGCCACGTAAAACCCAACCGCATCCAACCCTTGAAAAAAGAAACCGAGGAAATTCTTTCAATTCTAGTCGCCTCCGCCAAAACCGCCCGCTCCAACTCCAATCGTAAATCTTAATTCGTAAATCAATGCAAACACTACGCGATTTCCAGCCGACCCAAAACTTCTTCATTGGAATCGATTCCGATGGGTGCGTGTTTGATTCGATGGAGATCAAACACAAGGAATGTTTCGCGCCGATGTTTATCAAACATTATTCTTTGCAGGCGGTCAGCAGATACGCCCGCGAAGTTTGGGAGTTTGTAAATCTCTATTCCAAAACCCGCGGCTGCAATCGTTTTCACGCGGTCATTCGGTCGCTTGATTTATTGCGCGCACGCAAAGAAGTCTCCGCACGCGGGATTGATGTGCCCACTTTCCCTGCCCTGCTTGAATGGGTGGATCGCGAATCTAAACTCGGCAACGCCACGCTTGACGCCGAAGTGGCCAACGGCAACGAGGGCCTTGTTCCTATCAAGACGTGGAGCGATGCGGTGAATGTTTCCGTAAAAGACATTGTACACGGTGTGCCGCCGTTTCCCCTCGTGCGCGATACCCTTGGTTTGGCTGCAGCCAGTGCGGATTGTATGGTGATTTCGCAAACCCCCACCGACGCGCTGGAGCGCGAATGGGCGGAGAATGATTTGCGTGATTTTGTGTGCGCCATCGCCGGACAGGAATTAGGAACCAAAACGCAGCACCTCGAATTGGCTGCCAAAGAAAAATACGCGCCGGAAAAAATCCTGATGATTGGCGACGCTCCCGGCGATCACAATGCAGCGAAAACCAATGGCGCATTGTTTTTTCCGGTCAATCCCGGTGACGAAGAACGCAGTTGGGAAAATTTACATCGCGAAGGCTTGGACCGGTTTTTTAACGGCACGTTTGCCGGCGAATATCAGCAGCGGTTATTGGAGGACTTTAATCATCGTCTTCCAGAAAACCCGCCGTGGTGATTGCCATTATTCTTCCGGTTCCTCTTCCGTGGGCTCCCGTTCACTGAGCTTAGTGAGCCGCGCTCGCTCCACTTGTCGCCGGTACGTTTGTTCCACGCGTAATTCATAGCGGCCCAATTCGAGCATATCGCCCACCTTGGCGAAGGTGCCGAGTCGTTTGGTGATTAGCCCGCTCACTGTGGTCACGCCCTTGTCGTCGCACGGTTCGCCGGTCAATTCTTCCAACTCGTGCAGAGGCATCGAGCCTTCGAGCGCCCACGTCACTTCATCCGTTTGCACAAAAAACGGCTTCTCGTGTTCATCAAATTCATCGCGGATTTGCCCGACCAATTCCTCCAGAATATTTTCCAGCGTCACCATACCCACCGTGTCGCCGTACTCATTCACCACCAATGCAAAATGCAGTTTCCGATCCAGGAAAATTTGCAGCAACCCTTCCAGCCGCGCTGTTTCGGGTGTGTACACTAATTCGCGCGCGAACTCCCGCAACTCATCCGCCGTCTTGGCCGTCCGCCTTTGCGCGTACAAATCTTTGATGTGCACGACGCCGAGCGTTTCATCGAGATTGCCGTTGACGCATAACGGGAAGCGCGAGTGCCGCGATTCTTCCGCCAGCACGAGGCATTCCTCGAGATTCGATTGGGTGTTGAATCCCATAATTTCGCGCCTCGGGCGCATCACATCCCTTGCTACTCGATTCTTGAGATCAAATGCATTGAGCACTAAATCACGGCTAAACTGTTCGCGGTCGGAACTTCCACCCGTCGAACCAATCATCATTCGCAATTCTTCTACTGAATGACTGTGCTCGCTTTCATCAACGACATCCAACCCAACTTTCCTTAACAACCAAAGCGCGCAATTGTTCAGCAGCCAAATGAACGGAAACATGATCCAATAAAACCAGCGCAATGGATAGGACACCCACAAACTAGTCGGCAACGGTCGCTGAATGGCCAACCATTTGGGGGCCATTTCGCCCACGACAATGTGTAACAAGGTAATGACCGTAAAGCCGATTGCGATGGAAATGGTTTGCTGCCAATCTGCATTGGCCAATAGTGGCTCGCCGTTAAATTGCAGTTCATAAATCGGCGCCAGTAGTTTGTTGAAGATCGGATGCCCGACATATCCCAAGCCCAAACTGGCAAGCGTGATGCCAAGCTGACACGCGCTAAGATATTCATCGAGGTTTTTGACTAAATGCCGCGCCATTCGTGCGCGGCGTTGGCCAGCAATTACCAGAGGTTCAAGCTGCGTGTCGCGAAGTTTAACCAACGCAAATTCTGCCGCGACAAAGAAGCCATTAAGAAATACCAAAACGGCAACAGCAAGAATCAGCAGCAGAACAACAGTAACTTCCCCCCAGTCCATTAGACTTTCACCTCCCCGAAGACGACCTTTAAAATATCCGGCAAGCTCACGATACCGAGTTCACGTTTGCGTTTGTCCAGAATGATCACCACCCGTTGGCCGGAACGTTGCATGAGATGCAGCAATTTTTGCAGACGAATATCTTCGTCCTGATACAATGCCGATTCCAAGAAATGCCCAATGGGTCGTTGCCATTCGTTCTCCGGCAAAAATATGAGCCTTCGCAAATTGACAACACCCGCGATGCGCCGGCGGCCATCGCTTTCCTGCCAAACCGGCATTCGGGTATAGGGCGCCACGCCGATATTTCGAACCACTTCTGCGATGGGCGTTTCAGTTGTAATCAGCGGCAAGTCCTCGAAAGACACCGCCAAATCGCGCACTGGAATTTTTTGCAGATCGAGTACGCGGTCGATCATTTCGCGTTCGTCTTCCGAAAGCCCCTGCCCGCTTTCGGTCATCAATTGCCGGAGCTCTTCACGGCTACCAAACAGGTGCCCTTGCAATTCCCGTCCGCCGGTGGTGAACAGTAGCATTCGTGAAACGATTCGCAGTAACTCCACCAACGGCCCGAGCAGGGTATCGACGATTCCAAAAACCGAAGTCAGAAATAAGCACAGCCGGTTGGGGTACTTGCGAAAAAGCATTTTCGGCAACAACTCGCACAACGTATAAAACACCAGCACACACACCCCAAAGAGAGACCAATAAATCCAAGCGGTGGCATTCGAATGCACCAACTCGCCGGGGTCTTTTACATTCAACAAAAACTGCAAAAAATACAGCGTGGCTAAGAGCACCAGCAAATTGGCGAGTGTGTTCCCGACCAATATTGTCCAAAGGGTGTCCTCCGGTTGATCGAGATAACGTTGCAATCGGATTGCTTTTTTATTTCCCTCGCGGGCCCGACGGCGTAGGCGCAATCGGCTCACTTCCGCCATGCCCGCCTCCATTCCGGAGAGAAATGCAGAAACGCCGAGGCAGCTCACAAATCCAGCGCCCAGTAAAATCCATTGCAAACCCGTCATCGGCCCCTCCCAATTCGTTGAGCTTCCACCTCCAACACACGCCGGCCATCGGCTTCGGTGACTTTGAGTTTCAATCCACTATAGTCTACTTCCGTCCCGACCGGCGGGATTACATCCATTTGCGATGCCACCAAACCGCCGATTGTATCCACCCCGTCCGCGCGTTGAAGCCGGGGATATTCGCGGCGAAAATCTTCCAACCACACGTTGCCGCTAAGCCGCCATTTGCCCGGAACAATTTCTTCCATCACAAATTCATCCGCACCCCCTTCGCGTCGTAATCCGCCCACCACGTCATTGAGAATATCCTCCAGCGTGACCAACCCCACCGTACTGCCAAACTCATCGAGTACAATCGCCATGTTATGTTGGTAACGCTGAAAACTTTTTAGCAATTCCAACAGGTTCATTTCTTCCGGAACAAATGAGGGGAAATCAATCACTTCCACCATATCCACCGCAGGATCAGCCAAGAGACGGGGTGCATTCAAAACACCCACAATGCTATCGGGCGATTCATCGTACATGGGCAATCGGCGGTGTTGATTTTCCCGCGCAGCAGCCATGAGCTCCGGCAATTCGAGGTTGTGCGGGATAGACGCCATCTGCGAACGCGGGCGCATTAAATCCGCCACCGGTCGTCGGTCCAACCGCATGATGTTGAGGATAATTTCCTTTTCCGATATACCCAATGTACCAGATTGCCAACCCAGTTCGATGAGCTCGCTGTATTCTTCATCCGAAAGTTCCGGCATCGGTTCGATGGTTTTGGGCACCAGCCGAAGTAGTTGTCGATTAATCCATTGCGCCACAAAACGCACCGGCTGAGTAAACCAAACCAACCACAGCAAAGGACGAGCCACACGCGGCGCCCAGGATTGCGGCCGGCGCATGGCCAATGTCTTGGGCACCACCTCACAGAAAAGCAATAATCCCGCCGCCAACAAAAGCGCGACAAAGATAAAATGTTGTTTGTCGAGTTTCCAACTGATCGCCAGTGCCGTGGCGATAATCGCCGCGTGCGCGAGCGTGGTCACCAGCGTCATTGTCGCCAGCAAATCCTGCGGCGCGGCAAGTAATTTTCGGATAAAAACCCCGCGTTCAGGTTGATGCGCGGTGATTTGGCGAAGACGCCATTTGCCCAAGGTAAGCAGAGCCGTTTCCGCCAAAGCAAAGAAAAAGCCGATCCCCGTGAAAAGTAGCAATAAAGCCAGTTCAGTGTACCACTGCATTGCTGGGCAAAGAATGGCCGAAAACCGCGCACAAGGCGAGGGTTTTCGGGGCCATCAATTCAGGACGATATTGCGGCGTTGATAGGTGGGAATATCGAGATCCTCGCCGTCGTGCACCGTGGGCTCGCCTTTATCAAAACGGCCCTTGGAAATATTAACCAACGGCAGTTGCTGTTGATGCGCCGTCCAAAGCGTGGGGGCGGCGGGAGCGCTTGCCGTAGTTGGATCACTTTGGGGCACGGGTTCCGGCGGCAATTCTTCCAAACGATTAACGGGCTCAGGTTCTTCCTCGACCTTGGTTTTTTCCATCGGCAACGGCATCAACACCAGCGCAGTCAGCCCAGCGCCCAACCCCGCTTCGGTGTGCACCCCCAGCAGCATCTTGGCGGCGGGCGCGGCATCGCGCAAATGATTCATCACTTCCTTCACCTCATCCATCGGCAAATCTTCGCCGCTCGAAAGACACAACACGATGCCGTCAGTTTTGCCCAATAACTTGCCGGCCTCGAGTTGGGGGTGGCGCAGGATGGCGTCCATCAATGCGCGCGGGCGCGCATCGCCCATCACCTCAAGCGCGGCCATCACGCTGGCGGTATGGCGACCGGACATCAACGAATGGAAATGGGCGAAATCAATATTCAATTTCCCATCGGTTCGCAGCAACCGACCCACGCCCAACAACGCTTCGAGAATCAAATTATTGGCCGCCTCAAAACATTCCGGAACCGAAGCGCCGTTGGGTTGGCGATCCATCACGGCTTGATTGGGCATACACACCACCGTGTCGGCCGTTCCCTGCAGGCGTTGCAGCGCCTCGTGTGATTGGGCCTCAAGATTTTCCAAATCAAAAGGCTCGATGCCAATCGCCACCACCAGCGCGCCGGCATCGGCGGCAATCTCGGCCACCACGGGCGCACCGCCGCCACCCAGTCCGCCCGCCAAGCCGGTCACCAGCAAAACTAAATCCGTGCCTGCCAGTTTTTCTGAAAGCGTATCCTTCGCCGCGCGCAGGCACGCCGCGCCCGCGCTGGCATCGCCACTGCAACCCCAGCCACGGCGGGTGCGTTCGCCAAGCTGTAGTTTCTCCGCGAGTTGACAGTGCTGCAGTTTTTCGCTGTCGGTATCGACTGCCAAAAAACGCGCGGCGGGAAACCCCAGCGCGGCAAGGCTATCCACCACCCGCGCCCCCGCGTTGCCGAGGCCCACGACTTTGACGTTCACTCCGTTGGTTTTCGGTTGCTTCGCCATATTTATGCCCCCACCAGTTTGCCCGCCAACCAGTTAAACACGCCCGTGCGCGAATGACGTTGGGCGACGCGTTGTTGCGCGCCCAGCTTAACGAGCCCCAGCGCGGTGCTGCATTCGGGTTCATCCAAAATACTACTTGGCCCGCTGCCGATTTTTGCACGGGCGGTTTGCACGGACATCTGAAACACTTGCGAGGCCAATCGTTCCAGCGCCGGCACGCGCGCACCGCCGCCGGTGAGCACCACCCCCGCGCGCAAATGCGCCAGCAATCCGGCGCGGGCAAGGTCGTCGCGAATGAGCAGCAGCAATTCCTCCAGCCGCGCGTGCATCACCTGATGCAAATGGCTCAGGCTCACGGTGCAATTGTCGAGCCCCACGTCGCTGGTAAAATTGTACGTGCGCCCGTGCGCGGCGGGATCGGGCAACGCCGAGCCGTGCTCGAGCTTGAGTTTTTCCGCGCGCGCGTTGGAAAGTTTCAACCCCACCGAAATGTCATTGGAAACGTGCTCGCCGCCCACGGCAATCACGCGGCTGTGGCGCAGCGAGCGGTTATGATAAACCACATATTCCGTCGTGCCCGCGCCGAGGTCGATGAGCAGCGCGCCGAGCTCGCATTGCTCGGGCGAAAGTGCGGCGCGGGCCGAGGCGCGTCCGGCGAAGGCAAGGTCTTCCACGTGCAACCCCAATCCCTTGACCGCGCAAATGGGATTTTGCAGGCGCGTCATCTGGCCGCTCAACACGTGGACATCCACCTCCAAGCGCGAGGCAAACCGCCCCAGCGGATTGTCCACACCGCCCTGCCCATCCACGCGATAGCCCTGCCGCAAGGCGTGCAGTTCTTCGCGGCCATCGGTCATTTGCGGCCGCGCTTTGCGCGCGACCGCCTCAAGGTCTTCCTCTTCAATCTCGCGATCCACCGAGGCAATCGGATGCACCCCGTGATAATTATCCCCCTCGATATGGCTGCCGGTGACCGATAAATAAACGCTGCGCAGTTCCACATCCGCGCTTTCCTCGGCGGCGGCCAACGCGGCGCGGATGACTTCCTCGGCGAGATCAGCATTCACAATCTCGCCCTTGCGCACCGCGCCTCGCGTGGGTTCGGTGCCCACGCCGATGATTTGCAGCGCGCCGTCCGCATCCGCCTCGCCCACCACAGCACACACTTTGGCCGTGCCAATTTCCAAGCCCACAATGATTTCTGATTTATCAAACATAGTTTTCAACCGCCCGCGGGACGAGCAGGCGTTTGCATCCAGCGCACGGGGAGATTATTTTTGATGGATAAATCGACGGTGGCCACAGCGCGATGATGTTGCCGGCCGAGGTCGTGAATCTGCCGCCAACGCTGGAGTTGCCCGTCCAAGCCATTGAGCGCAAGTGTGACGCGCGCGCCTTGCCACGTGACGATGCCCAGCGTTTCGCGGCCGGTCACATCAATCTGCCGCAAGTGCGCCAGACCGGCCATCGGCGAGAGGTCGAAGCGGCTGACCAGTTGCAACGCCGAACGCAGCCCGGGCGAATCCACAGTGCGCCCGGGCAACAGCTTGGCAGGCGGGATGCCCACGATGAGCGGCAGCCATTTGGGTTGTTTTTTTTGCGCGGTGAGGCCGGGAGCGATGGGCGGAATCACCACGCCGCGCGCATCGAGCCAATACACTTGGCGGGCGAGCGTTCCGTCGGGCTGCTGTCGGTAGCCCACCACCTGCGCGATGGGGCGGCGCTCGACAATGCGCAGGCGCAGCGTGTCGGGCAACACGCGCTCCACGGCGGCGGATTCAATGAGCGGCGTGAGCTCGAGGTCACGCTTTACGCGCAGTAGATCCACGCGAAACAAATTCTCGCCCGTCTGCACTCCGGCCATCTTTTGCAACTGAGCGGGCTGAAGAATGCCTTGCACGCGGACGTCGATGGTCTTGACCACGAAAATTTCATTTTCATAAAACCCAACACGCATCACCCACGCGCCGCCGTGCCACACGCCGAGAAACAGCGCCGCCACGCCAAGCACCCAGCCACCCACACGCACCGCGGCCTTCACGCGTTGGCGGCGTGCCTTGCCTACGGGCAGATCCACTTCCAGCAACCGATAACGGCCCTGGCGGCGATTGCATTTTTTACCCCACATTATTTTTTCAATGCCAAATCCACCATCCGCCCGCACAACGCGGGGAAATCCAAACCCGCAGCGGCGGCGGCTTTGGGCAAGAGACTCGTCTCGGTCAACCCCGGCAGTGTGTTGACCTCGAGCACAAACGGGTTGAGCGCCACATCGAGCATCAAATCCACCCGACCAAATTCCGACGCACCCACGGCCTCAAATGATTTCAAACTGATTTCACTGATACGATCGGCTGTGTCCGGCGGCAATTCCGCCGGGCAATAATAATCCGTAGCGCCAACGGTATATTTGTTTTCATAATCGTACGGGCCCTCTTTGGGGTGCACTTCGACGATCGGCAACGCAGCGTCATCAAGAATGCCCACGGTGATTTCGCGACCGCGAATGAGTTCTTCGCATAAAACCGGCCCGCCACCATCAGTAGCGTCACCCGCGATGGCCAATGCCTCGCTCCATTGTTCCGGCGTTTCCACAATTTGCAGGCCCACGCTGGAGCCTTGGCGCGGCGGCTTGAGCACCCAGCCTTCGCCCAAATCTTCAGGCGGCGGAGCGGCGGTGTTCGCCAGCATCGTCCAGCGCGGAGTGGGAATTTCGTTTTGTTCGAACACCTGTTTCGTCAACTCCTTGTCAAACGCCACGCGACTGCCTTCCGGCCCGCTGCCCGTGTAGGGCACGCCCAAATTCTCCAGCCGGGTTTGCACCTGACCGTCCTCTCCGTATTCGCCGTGCAATGCCAAGAATACCACCTCCGTGTCGGTGGGAAGTTTCCAGTTCTCATCCAGCGGGTCGACCTCACTCACGCAATGGCCCAACGCGCGCAATGCCTTTTGCACGGCCCCGCCCGAGCGCAATGAAATCTCCCGTTCCGCGCCCGGCCCTCCAGCCAAGACGGTGATGTGGAACTGATTCGCCAAACCTCCTTGGCCGGAGTATACAAAAAACCGGCCTCAAAACAATGCTAAAGACGTGAGCTTGCCGGTTATTCGCCGATGATTTGTACTTCGGTTTGCAGCTCGATGCCGGTGGATTCAAGTACTTGCGCGCGAACCTCTGTGATGAGGGCGATGACTTCGCTGGCGGTTGCGTGGCCGTCATTGATAATGAAATTTCCGTGCACCTCCGACACGCTCGCGCCGCCTACGCGATGCCCTTTCAACCCGCACTCATCCACGAGTTGGCCGGCCGGTTTTTCAGCAGGGTTTTTGAACATACACCCCGCGCTGCGATTGTGCGGCTGGGTGGACGTGCGGCGTTTGCGAAATTCCTCCATCCGCTCGCGCACCGCATTCGGCTCGGCGGGTTGCCCGCGCAGCACCGCGCCGAGCGCGATGGCATCGCGCAAGACAGGACAACTCCGATACACCGCCGCCATCTCCGCCGCCGGGCGTTCTTCAATTTGTCCGTCGCGGTTCATAAACCGCACGCGCTGCACTGCCTCAAAAGTCATCGCGCCCATCGCGCCGGCATTCATCCGCAGCGCGCCGCCGATACACCCGGGAATGCCCTCCAGAAATTCCAGCCCCGCCAGCCCCGCATCGCGCGCGGCATTGGCCACGTGCTTTAGTCGCGCCCCCGCGCCGCAATGCAACTCCGTGCCGCGCACTTCAATGCGTGAAAAAAATTCATTCTGCAAACTCACCACCACGCCGCGGATGCCGCCATCACGAATCAGTAAATTGGAACCGCGCCCCAGCGCAAACACCGGCAACTTATTCGCCGCGCAATAGTTTATCGCCAACGCAAGATCCGCCTCGCTGGCGGGCTCCACAAAAATCTCTGCCGCACCGCCCACGCCGAGAGTGGTGCGCTTGGCTAACAATTCATTTTCCGCCACGCGCGAGGCTTCGCTCAGTTGAACGCGCAACTCCGCAGAATGGGTTTGACCGCTCATTGTTTCAACTCCCTCGCCAACTCGTGCGCCACGCGCGTGATGTCGCCCGCGCCGATGAACACCACCACATCGTCCGGCTGCAATGCCGCGCGCATCGTTTCGCGCAGTACCTCGAGCGAGGCGGCGTAGCCCGCCGGACGGCCTTGTTTGCTAATGGCCGCCGCGAGCCGTTGGCCGTTCACATCCGCGATGGGCGTTTCGCTGGCGGCGTACACTTCCGTGACCCACAACAAATCCGCATCACCAAAACTCTCCGCAAATTCGCTGAGCAAATGTTGCGTGCGCGAATACCGATGCGGCTGAAACGCCACCACCAAACGCCCGCCGCATTGTTCCTTGATGGCCCGCAGCGTGGCGGTGATCTCGCGCGGATGATGCCCGTAATCATCAAAGATGCGAAAGCGATCGTCACAAAAAATTTCCTGTTGCCGTCGTTCCACGCCACGAAAGTCCGCCACCGCCTTGGCAATCTCCTCCGCCGCAAATCCGTTGTGATGCAAAAATGCAATCGCCGCCACCGCGTTGGAAACGTTTTTCTCACCAAACAAGCGGATGGTAAATTCCCCCAACCGCGCTTCGCCCAGCCAAACGATGAAGCTGTGGTCCGGCTGAATCTCAACGCGATAATCAGCCGTGGAATCGAAGCCAAAGGTTACGGCCGCCGGTTGTTCTGCATACAACTCCACCAGTCTTGGATCATCAGCGCAGAAAAAAACCGTGCCGCTCGTCTGCCCTGCGAACGTGCTAAACTCATTGCACACGGCCTCGAAATTGGAATAAAAATCCAAATGCTCTTCGTCGATATTCAGCACGATGGATTGGCGCGGATGGAACTCGCGCAATGTGCCATCGCTCTCATCGGCTTCCACCACAAAAAAAGAATCGTCCGCGCCGCAACGTGAATGACGGCCCAGCTGCGGTGCCAATGCGCCCACGGCAAAGCCCGGATTTGCGCCAAGCGCTTCCAGCGCGTGCGCGAGCAACGCGGTGGTGGTGGATTTGCCGTGCATCCCCGCGATGCAAACACTGCGCCGCCGATCCGCCAGCGCCGCGAGCAATACCGCCCGGCGCGCCACCGGAAGGCTCTGCTGCTCGGCGGCGGCAAGTTCCGGGTTGTCCGTGCGGATGGCCGAGCTGTAAACCACGAGGCCGGGCCGGGCATTGATGAGTTGTTCCGGCGCGTGACCGATGAAAATTTCCGCGCCGCGTTCGCGTAATTGCTGCACCCCGGCATTCTCCACCAAGTCCGACCCGTGCACCGCAAAATCTGCATCGAGCAGCAAATGCGCCAGCCCGCTCATCCCGCAACCGCCGATGCCCACCAAATAGACCGGCGCGCCCGGCAGCGCCTCCGCCAGCCATTTCGCCATCTGTTCGCGGTTCAATCGTTTCATCCGGCGGATGGTTTAGAGGGTGCGCGCGGTTTTGTCGACGGCGCGTTATCCCAAACGCTCAAGAATACGCGCGGCGATTTGCCGTGCCGCCTCCGGCGCATCCAGTGCGCCCATCGCGGTGGACATTTTTTTGAGGCGTGATGAATCACCCATCAACTCCCTAACGAGTTTGGCCAAGCCTGCGGAAGTTGTTTCGTCCTGTTCTAAAACAATCGCCCCGCCGCCCTGCTCCGCCACGCGGGCATTGGCGCGCTGATGGTCGTCCGCCGAATTGGGCAGCGGAATCAAAATCGCCGGCACCCGCGCCGCCGCCAACTCCGCCAGCGAAGACGCCCCCGCGCGCCCGATCACCACCGAGGCCCGCGCCAATGCGGCGGGCATGTCCTCGTAAAATGCAAACACTTCGGTTTGGGGAGAGTGTTTGGCGTGGGCGGTTTTCACTTCATCAAAATCAGCCTCGCCACAAAGATGAATGATGGGCGTGTTGGTCAATTTCATTTCAGTCACCAATCGATTGATGGCCCGCGCACCTTGGCTGCCACCGGTGATGAGCAACAGCGGTTCATCGCTGGAGGTTTGTTCGCGAAACGCCGCCCGCACGGGCGTGCCGGTGACGATGGCGCGACCGCTGAAATGTTGGGTTGCCGCCTCAAAGCCCACAAAAATTTCATCCGCACTCCGCGCCAGCAAACGATTTGCCCGACCGGGAATGGCGTTGGAATCGTGCAAAAATGTGGCCGCGCCCATTCGTCGCCCCACCCAAATGGGCGCGGCGGAAGTGAAGCCGCCCATCGCCAGCACAGCTTGGGGCGGGTCACATTCAAAATGCCGCCGCACACTTTTCATCGCCGCGCGCAAGCCGAGCAAAAAACGAATGGGATGCCGCACGCTAAACGCCACGGCGGGCAAGCACCAATAAGGAAGATCCGGCACGGTGGCGACGGCTTGTTGGTCCACCGGTTTTTCGGAAACCAGCAGTGTCGCGCGCACGCCGGATTGTTGCAGCTCGCGCGCCACCGCCACGCCGGGGAAAAAATGGCCGCCGGTTCCGCCACACGCAATGGCCACGTGCGGAGGCATCACGAGGTTTCCGGCAACAGTTCCTGCGGTTCGGGCGACGGCCCACGCGCCTTTGCTTTTTCCGGTGGCGATTCTCCCGCGCGACTGGCAATGCTGAGCAACACCCCCACGCTGCCGAGCATCATCACCAAACTCGAACCGCCATAGCTGATGAACGGCAGCGGCAAGCCTTTGTTCGGCAACGCACTCGTCACCACGCCGATATTAATGAACGCCTGCAGCCCAATCAAAAACGTGATGCCCGTGCCGAGAATCATCCCGAAACGATCGCGCGAATGCCACGCGATGTATAATCCGCAAATGACAATCGCCGCAAACGCCAGCACCACCAACAAGCTTGCCACCACGCCCAGTTCCTCGCCGATGACTGAGAAAATAAAATCCGTGTGATGCTCCGGCACGAAGCCGAGTTTTTGTCGGCCATTGCCCAAACCCACGCCGGTGCTGCCGCCCGAGCCCAGCGCGAGCATCGCCTGATACGCCTGAAACCCGGTGCCCTCGCGGTGTTGTTCCGGATGCAAAAAAGCGGTGATGCGTTTCATGCGCACGGGGTCATTCATAATCGCCACCGTGATGGCCGCCGCGCCCGCACCCATCGGCGGGATGAGATATTTCCAGTGCGTGCCCGCCACAAAAAGCAAAATGCAACACACCGCAGCGAGCAACATTGTAGTGCCAAAGTCCGGCCCCAGAAAAATCAATCCCAAGGTGAGTGCGATAAGCGCGCCGGGCAAGAGCAGTCCATAACGAAACTCACGCATCTGTTTCACATATTTATCCGCCCAAGCGGCGATGCCGATGAGCAATGTGATTTTGGCCAACTCCGACGGTTGAAAATTCATCGGCCCCAAATCAAACCACCGACGCGCGCCATTGAGTTTGATGCCAATGCCGGGAATCAAAACCAACACCAGCAACACGAGTGTGCCAATGAACAGCGGCATCGCGAAGCGCTGCAAAATGCGGTAGTCAATTGAAGTGGCGGCAAAGCAAACGCCTAGCCCCAGCCCGCCCCACACGAGCTGCATCATTAGATAACGCGCGCCGCCGCTGGCCATTCCAGCGCTATAGAGCATCACCATACCCAGCGCCAAAAGGCCGGCCACGCAAAAAGCCAAAATGGTGGTGGCGTACCGCATCGCGGCTGACCACCCTTACTGCGCGGGCGGCGGTGGCGCCACGCTGCTCGATGGCCCCGCCGCAATGGGCGGCGCCGGCACGCTGATGGGCAAACCCGTCGCCGGTGACAACGCCGGGGCCGCTGTTGGGATTGGCGCGGGTGGCGCGGAGGTTCTCATTGGCACGGTGAGTTTCTGGCCAATCTTGAGAAAGTCCGAGGTGAGTCCGTTGATCGATTTCAGATTGGCAACCTTGGTGCGATACTTGAGCGCGATGTGGCCCAGCGTGTCGCCGCTTTTCACGGTGTACACATTGGGCGCGTCGGGCACGGGCATCGCGACTGTCGGCCTTGGCGTCGCGGCGGGAATGATGAGCTTCTGCCCGATCCGCAATCGCGTGGAAACAACATTCGGGTTCGCCTTGCCCACTGCGTTCATTCCCACGCCGTACTTGCGGCCGATGGAATAAAACGAGTCGCCCTTGGCCACCACGTGTTCCGTGGTGCCGGTAACGGGCGGCGGCGGGATGGTGGGCGGAACTGTGGTGCCGGTTTCTATCGGCAGCGGCACGGTTGTCGATTCAAAGCCGCCTCCAGTTTCGATTGGCGGGTTGACCGGCGGATTGATCGGCGGCGGATTAAAACCACCATTGCCGCCACTGCCGATGGCCGGAGTGGGCACGGGATCGGGCAAGGTTTCGGATACTGGATCAGGCGCGGGCCCGGCGATTTCAGCCATTTGTTCGGCGGTGGTTTTGGTGCTGTCAGCAGCCTCTTCCTTTTGTTTGCACGCGTTGAACAAAATGCCGGTGAACAGAGCCACGTGTAGTAACACCACGACGATGACGGCCATTCGCATATTGGAGCGACCGCGGCTTGCGCCTTCAAAGTTTAATCCCGGCGGAATGATTGGATTGGTTTCCTTCATAATAACACTCTCCTTTTTTATAGTGGAAACCCGAATCTTCGGGTCGACACCTCCTTTGTTTCCCACGCCCGCAGGCGAGGCATTAGTTAACAGCAAGGAGGATGGCCCGCCAAACCCATTGTGAAAAACTTGTCGACAGCGTGTGAACAGTCACACGCACGCCATCGGCTTACGGGTTTCTCCCCGGAGCGGTTACGGCGTTCAAACGCCGGTTCGGGTGTCCGCGCTCTGCCCGATCACTGCCTGGCAAAACTCGCGACCCCGGTGTTCATAGCTGTCAAACATATCAAAACTGGCACAAGCCGGTGACAGCAAAACCACATCTCCGGGAACAGCTTTCCTCCTTGCTTCTGCCACTGCTTTTACCAAATTTGCAGCCAAATCGCAAGGGGAAAATAAGGCCCAAGCGGCACGAATCTGCTCCCGCGCTTCGCCCATCAGAAACGCACCTTTCACACGCTTGGCAATCTCCGGCCCCGCCGCGTGGAAATCCAAGCCTTTGTCCTGCCCGCCGGCGATAAGCCAGATATTTTTGGGCGAATCGCCTGCAGGCATTGCACGCAAGGCACTGCACAAGGCATGAACATTGGTGGCTTTGGAGTCGTTCACAAAACGCACGCCATCGATTTCAGCCACAAACTCGCAGCGATGTGGCCCCGCACAACTGGCGGCCAGCGCGGCTTTCATTTCAGCAACAGAAATGTTCAGGCAATTCCCCACCGCGAGCGTGGCCAAAAGATTTTCGGCATTGTGCAATCCCGCGAGCGAGCACTCATCGAGATCAAGAATTGGCCCGGCCCAATCGGGAAGTGTACTGACGAGCAAGCTGCGATCCACGTGCAAATCGGCAGACGCGTCCGTTGCGCTAAAGGTGATGACTTTCGAATGCGGTGCGAGATTGAGTTTTTCCAATTCCCGTAACGCCTCCAAATGGATAATGGCGTGGTCGAACGGTTTTTGGTTTTCAAACAAACGCGCTTTCGCACGGATATAATTTTCCATCGAACCGTGCCGATCCAAATGATCCGGCGCGAGGTTGAGCAACACGCCGATGGCGGGACGAAAGTCGCCAATGGTTTCGAGCTGGAACGAACTGACCTCCAACGTCACCGCATCAAGCGCCCGCGATTCGCCAGCCACAGCGCAAAGCGGCGTGCCGATATTTCCAGCGGCCACTGTGCGGATCTGCGCTTGGCCGAGTAGCGAGGCGACCAATTCGGTGGTAGTGGTTTTGCCGTTGGTGCCGGTGATGGCGATGGCGGGGCATTCGGTGAAGTGCCAACCCAATTCCAGTTCACCCCAAACCGGCACGCCCCGCGTGCGGAGGCTTGCAACCAACGGAAGATCCAAACGCACGCCGGGGCTGATGACGGCAAGGTCGAATGCATCCGGAATTTCATTCGCGCCAAGAATGCAAGTCGCGCCTTTGGCGGTGAGGCCGCTGGCGATTTCTTGGAGTGCTGGCGAATCGGCGGTGTCCACCGCAGTGACCGCCGCACCGTGTTGCAACAGCAACTCCGCCGCCGCCACGCCACTGCGGCCGAGGCCGATGACGCATACTTGTTGTGCCGACCAATCCATTGGTCAGCGCAGTTTCAGCGTGGCCAACGCGAGCACGGCGAAGAGAATGCCGATGATGTAAAACCGCACGACCACTTGGTTTTCGTGCCAGCCTTTTTCCTGAAAATGATGGTGCAGCGGGGCTTTTAAAAATATGCGCCGACCGGTGCCCGTGCGAATGCGCGTCCATTTGAACCAACCGCGCTGGAGAATGACCGACACCGCCTCAAGCACAAAAATGCCGCCGGCAATGACCAACACGAAAGGTTGATGAATGAGCACCGCCATGATGCCCAGCGAACCGCCCAGCGCGAGTGAGCCGGTGTCGCCCATAAAGACGCGTGCGGGGAAGCAGTTGAACCACAGAAACCCAAGGCACGCGCCCATCATCCCCGCGCACACCACCGAAAGCTCGCCCGCGCCGGACACCGACGGCACGTACAACTCGCGCGCCAATTCCACATGGCCCGCGATATAAGTGAACACATAAAAAACCATCGAAACAATCAGCACACTGCCGACCGCAAGGCCATCAAGGCCGTCGGTAAAGTTCACCGCGTTGGAGCTGCCCATAATCGCGCACACGGTGATGACCACTCCGACCACCGCCGCCCACGAAAAAACCATCGTAGCCGAAGGCCCGGAGAGAATGGGGTCCTTCAAAAACGGCACCATCACTTCGGTGATAAGCTGGCGCGTTTCCGCCAACCGCCACAAATAAATCGCAATGGTTGCGCTGAGAATTAACTGCACGATGAGCTTCACTTTTTCTGTGAGGCCATCGCTGTTTTGGCGCGTGATTTTTGAGTAGTCGTCGTAAAACCCAAGCAAGCACAGCACCAACATCGAGAGCAGCGTAAGAGTGACAAGCGGATTCCACTGCGCCCACAGCAGCGCCGAGAGGTCGATGACGCCCACGATGAGCAGCCCGCCCATCGTCGGCACGCCGCGTTTGGAAACGCCGTCGGTCATCTTGCCGTCCTCGCGCGCGCGATCCTCGTATTCCTGCCGCACGCCGATGCGTTGCAGCCAGCGGATGACCATCGGCCCCAGTAGCCAGCACAGCACCAGCGCCGTCACCGCCGCGCCTGCGCCGCGAAAGGTGATGTACTGAAACACGCGCAGCGGCGAAAGCCAGTCGCCCCATTGAGCGTGACCGTTTGCCACCAGCCATTCCGGCAGTTGACTTAAATAATAAAACATCCTCCCTTAAATTAAATCTTCAAGCTGCTCCAATCGCGCCGCGCGTGATGCCTTCAGCAACACCGCATCATCCGGCTGCAGCCAATCGCGCAAAACACAAGCCGCCGCTTCGGCGTCCAATACGGCTTCAGCTTTTGCCAAACCCGCTTCACGCGCCGCGCCGACTGTGATCGCTGCATTCGCGCCGACGGCAATTAAGCCATCCAAAATCTCAGCCGCTTGCTCGCCCGCCTCGCGATGCGCGGCTTCGGCATGATCGCCCAACTCGGCCATTTCACCCAGCACCGCGTAGCGTTTTCCTGTTACCTCCAAACTGCCCAGCGTTTCCAGCGCGGCCGCCACGGAATCAGCGTTGGCGTTGTACGCATCGTTCAGCCAGCGCACGCCGTTTTTTTCACTCAACTGCAAACGCATTGCCGGTGCGGGGCATTCGGCCAAACCACGCGCGATGGCCTCGCGATTGAGTCCCAGCTCCGCCGCCGCCGCGATGGCCAGCGTGGCGTTAGCGGCTTGGTGGCGGCCGAGCAGCGGGGTGGTGTATTCACCACTCCATTCCTCCGAAGGCGCACGCACTTCAAATGTGGCGCCGGTTTCGGCCACTTGCACGCCGCTCACTTGCCAATCATTCGCGTCGCCGAAACCCACGGTGGTCACCGGTGCGTTGCTGCGTTCGCCCATTGATTGACTCCAATCGTCGTCGCCATACAGAAAAAGTTTTCCACCGGCGGGCAACAATTCACCGAGCATCCCTTCCTCGCGCGCCACGCCTTCGAGATTGCCAAAAAATTCCAGATGCTCGCGGCCAATACCGGTGAGCAATCCGAATTGCGGCGCGGCCATTTTCACCAATGGCGGCAACTCGCCGGGATGATTGGTGCCCAACTCCAGCACCGCGGCACGATGGTGACGCTCGATGGACAACAGTGTGGCGGGCACACCGATGTCGTTGTTAAAACTGGCCTCACTGTGGAGCGTTTCCATTTCTGCGCGCAAGATTGCGGCGAGCATTTCTTTGGTGGAAGTTTTGCCGTTCGATCCAGCGATGCCAAAAACCGTGGCCTCCATTTCCGCGCGATGAGCGACCGCCAATTGACCGAACGCGCGGCGGGTATCTTTCACTAAAATATGAGGCGCATCGTAACGCGAATCTACAACCGCCGCCACCGCTCCGGCCGCGATGGCGGCGGCGGCGAATTGGTTGCCATCAAAGTTTTCACCACGCAAGGCGATGAACAAATCGCCGCGCTGGAGCTTGCGAGTGTCGGTGCACACGCGCTGGAACATTGTGTTTGGGTCAATGCCATGCGGTTGGCCGTCACAAGCTTCGATTGCAAATTGGAGTGGGCGCGGTTGCATTTGTGGATTAGTGCTCTTGATGCAATGCGGCGAGTACGGCGCGTGCTTGTTGACGGTCGTCGAAGGGCATCACAATGTCTTCGATTTCCTGATAGGTTTCGTGGCCTTTACCGGCGATAAGGACGGTGTCGCCGGCTTTGGCTTCGCGGAGAATTTCGTCAATGGCGCGCGCGCGGTCCAGTTCAATGCGGCCTTTGCCCGGGCAGCCTTCGGCGACTTGTTCGGCAATGAGATTCGGATTTTCGCGGCGCGGATTGTCGGTGGTGATGAGAATGTCATCCGCCAAGGCAGCGGCGGCTTCGCCCATTTTGCGGCGCTTGCCGGTGTCGCGGTTTCCGCCGCAGCCGAACATCACGCGCAAACGGCCCGGCGTGATTTCGCGCAGCGTGGTGAGCACTTGGCGCAGCGCGTCATCGGTGTGGGCGTAATCCACATAAACCGCAAAAGGCTGGCCCTCGCTTAATGGCTCAAGGCGACCGGGCACCGGCGGCAGTTTGGCAAGTCGCGGGACGCAATCGGCCAATTCCATTCCCGTGGCGCGGACAATGCCCAGCGCGGCGGCGGCGTTGGAAACATTGTGGCGACCGATGAGAGGCATCGTGAAGTCCACGCCCGCCAAAGTGAATTGGGTTTCTTGCTGGCCTAATTTGAGTTGGGTGATTTGCAAATCGGAATCGGTTTCGCCAAAAGTGGTGGCGGTAAATTCGTTGGCGAGGCGTTGGCCGAAGAGACTGTCAGCATTGACGATTCGATTTGTGTTTTCGGGTTGTTGGGTGAAGAGCGTTCGCTTGGCGGCGAAGTACTGCTCCATATCGCCGTGGTAATCGAGATGGTCCTGAGTGAGATTGGTGAAGGCGGTGGTTTGAAATTCAAGGCCCGCCACGCGGTGCTGCGCGAGGGCGTGTGAGCTGATTTCCATCACGCACGTTTTGCATCCGGCGCGGAGCATTCCGGCAAAGTACGCGTGCAACTCAAGCGACTCCGGCGTGGTGCGGGCGGCGGGAATGATGCGATCGCCGAGGTCGTACTCCACCGTGCCAATGAGGCCGCAACGGTGGCCCGTGCCGCGCAGGAGTTCGCGCACGAGAAAGGCGACAGTGGTTTTGCCGTTGGTTCCGGTGATGCCGATGAGGTGAAGTCGGGCGGCGGGTTTTCCGTGAAAGCGCGCGGCCAATTGCGCCATCGCCGCGCGCGGATTTTCGACACGGATGATGGCGGTTTCACCGGGCAACTCGACGGGGCGACCGGTGATAATGAGGGATGCGCCTAGTTCGATTGCTGTGGCGGCAAAGTCGTGGCCGTCCACGCGCGTGCCGGGGAGCGCGATGAATGCCGTGCCGTGAGTCACGCGGCGGGAATCGTATGCGAGGCCGGTGATGGGCGCGTTGAGGTTGCCGCGCACGAGTTCGTGCGGCAAATCGTGGAGCAACTCAGCGCCGTTCATCACTCAGCGCGGTTGAGGGTCGTTGTCAGAAACGATGGAACCCTGTTGCACGAGGTCCGGTTTTAATCCGAGATAACCAGCCGTGCGCTCGGCGATGGCCTTGAAGACCGGCGCGGCGGTGAGTCCACCGTAGTAGTCGCCTTTCGGTTCGTCCATCGTAACGAGGATGCACAATGCCGGCGCGTCGGCGGGGAAAAATCCCACGAACGAGGCGTGGTATTTGCCGGGCAAATAACCACCGCGCCCGGCCTTTTGCGCGGTGCCGGTTTTGCCGGCGACGGTGTAGTATTCCAGCGCGGCGCGCTTGGCGGTGCCGCCCGGTTGAGGAACGGTCTTGAGTGCTTCGGTGGTGGCACGCGCGGCTTCGGGGGAAACCACCTGCCGCACGGGCTCGGGATGATACTGCACCACCACCCGCCCGCGGTCATCCTCGAGATGACTCATCACCATCGGCCGCATTAACTTTCCGCCATTGGCGATGGCGCTCATCATCATCGCCATTTGCAAAGGCGTGGCGGAAACCTCGTGGCCCATCGGCACGCGGGTGATGGAAAGTTTATTCCATTTTCGTAATGGATGCACCGTGCCGCGCACTTCGCCGGGCAAACTAATACGCGACCGTGCGCCAAACCCAAACCGCTGCATATAAGCGTGCAACCGCGGCGCCCCGAGCCGCAACCCCACTTTGGCCGCGCCGATGTTGGAAGATTTTGTGATGATGGATTTGACCGAAAGACTTCCGTAAGCGTGGTGGTCGCGCAACACGCGTCCGGCGTATCGGAAGGATCCGTTTTCGCAATGGAACGCGGAGGCAAGATTAACGATTCGTTCGTTGAGCGCGGCGGCCACGGGGACGATTTTAAAAGTGGAACCCGGCTCGCCGGTATCGGTCACCGCACGGTTGCGGCGGGTTTCCGGTTTGGCGATACCGGGATCGTTGGGGTCAAAGTCCGGCAGGTTGGCCATCGCCACGATGGCGCCGGTTTTGGGGCGCACGACGATGGCGGTGATCCCCAGCGGCTGATGTTTGGCCATCGCCTTGGCGAGCTCGGCCTCGACGATGTGTTGCACGCCCGAATCGATGGTGAGCACAACGTGCAGCCCGTTGCGCGGGGCGACGTCCTGCTGGCGCAGCGCGACCACTTCCCGCTTGCGGGAATCCGTCTCGGTGACGCGCCAGCCTCGGGAGCCCACGAGTTTGCTATCGAGCACGCGCTCGATCCCTTCCTTACCGCGATGGTCGACGCCGCCGACGAAGCCGAGCACGTGCGCGGCGTGATGTTTGCCGGGGTACACGCGCAACTGATCTTCCTTGCGATCTGCAAAAACGGACTGCCGACGAAGGCTCCGAAATGCAAGGCGTTGTTTGCGATTGAACTTCGATTCGTCCATCCCCAGTTCCATATCGCGCAATGCGCCTTGCGCTTGCTCCCAAATTTCGCGCGGCACTTTGCGCTTGAGGATGACGTAACGATTGGTGCGGAGGATGCCCTGTTCGTTGAGCATCATTTGCGGTTTGAGGCGCGCGCTTAATTTCTGTTCATCCAAATCCAAAATGGATGCCAGCGCGTGGGCCACTTGGGGATGCCAATTGCCGATCAGCGCCGGATCGGCGCACACGGTTTTCACAAACAAACTCGTGGCGAGGAGGTTGCCTCGGATGTCACGAATGTCGCCACGGCGCGGTTCGCGGATGAGGGTGCGGATGGTGTTGTTGCGCGCGGTGGATTGGAGCTCGTCGTGCCGCAACACTTGGAGGTCGATCAGCCGATAGCCAAGCGCACCGAAGGAGAGCAGCATCACGGCGGCAAAAAAGAAAAGCCAGCGGCGGGCACCTTTACGAATTTTGATGGTGACTTTTTCCTCCATACACACTTCCCCGCTGGAGGAGATGGCCTAGCGACTGGCCGTGCGCAGCGGCTGCGCTGTGGCGGGCTTAGCGTTCACCAGCACCACAATTTGT
Organism: Verrucomicrobiia bacterium; assembly: GCA_014239365.1. GTDB lineage: Bacteria > Verrucomicrobiota > Verrucomicrobiia > Limisphaerales > UBA1100 > JACNJL01. The sequence continues at coordinate 26,970 of JAAZZB010000076.1, forward strand.
TCCGGCCGTGGCACCTCGAGATCCAGCCCGAGTTGGCGCAGACGCGCGTCCAATTCCTGCGGGCTCATCAAATACGCCAGCGTATCGCCGCGTCGTTTGTTCTCGCGCCGCAAATCTTCCAGCTTGTTTTCGTTCTCCTTAATCTGCGCGCCGAGGTCATTGATTTGTTTCTTTTGCCAAACATACCCCAATCCGAGGCTGCAGGTGACGAGACAAATTACAACCGCCTTGAGCGCAGGCCCCAAACGTACCGACAGAGTTTTGCGTTTTCGATTCATTGTTATTCCCATCCCACACTAATCACGCGGCACCACTCGGATGAACCGCTGGCCGTTCGATTGAATTGGCACGCTCATCGTCCGCCCCGTACCCACTTGCGGCCGACCGACCGCATTCCAATTATTTCGATCATTAGACATCTCAACCACGTAACGGCCTCCCGGTCGGCTATTGAACCTCAAATTCATCCGGCCATTTTGCAGAGTAACTGTCGAGGGGAGCGGGACATTGCGATTCTGTTGAGCTCGAACCGCCCCTTCGTTTGCTCTTGTACGGATGTTTTGCATTCGATCTTGCGCTATCGAAGCCCCGCCTCTGAAACTCCCACCTAAACTTCTGCCTGCAGAATTGCGTGGCGTGGTGTTCCCGCTAAATCCACTGGGTTGCGCTTGCGTGATTGGGCTTCTGCCGCCTGACGGGGCGAGGACACCCCGATTGCTGTTTCCGGCTGCAAGTGGATTTCTGACATTAAACGAAGCACGACTTCCCGCCGATGAAATTGTTGTTCGATTCCGGATGTTTGGTGCCGGACGCATCATCCCCACGCGACGTGGATTAGTGTAGTTGCGAGCACTGTTCAAAAGCGTGTTCCGCGCGGCTTGATTTGAAACAATTGAATTGGGCGCGCGACCACCCCCAAATCCTTGAATCCCACCCCGCGCAATTCCACCGGCTTGTTGGCTTGGGGCAGTGGATGACGGCAATTGTGATCCTGCACTGCCTCTCGGTGAATGTTGAATTGATATGGGTCGCCGCTTCGTGCTCACTCGAACTCCGCCACCCGAACCCCCACCTCCGCCCGAGTGCATTCCAAAACTAGCCTTTACTCCTACCCTTGATTGAGTAGGCGCACTTCCTCGGTTTCCCGTTGGCTGCACGACTTGGGCATTCACCGGACGCGACATGGAATTCATCCCTGCCGGAGCATTCACTCGTCCTATATTTCGTGTTTTTTGGATGCGTGAATTTTGGCTCGCCGCATTCTGCACCGCCTTAACCGCTGCTTTCGCCGATACTTGCGTGATCCGCATTGCTTCGGAAATCTCACTTTCGTGCCTCACAATCATATTGCTCACCGCCTCTTCTTTTTTTGCCCGCATCGAAACCCGGCTTGGACTTATTATTTTTTCTTTTTGGGCAACCAGTATAATTTTTTTCGGGCCCTGCCCTCCCCCCACCACATCCGGCCCGGCGGCCAGATTAGTCGATGGATTCGCGGTCGTAAAATGTCGTGCCTTCAAGATAATACTCAATGGACTCACCACATCAGCCCAAACGACCATCAGCTTTCCTTTTCCATTTCCCGCCGCTGCCGCCATATACTGCCGATTTAACACTTGAGTATTCATCCGCATTTCCGCGCCTCCCGAGAGCAGTCGACCGTGGATTTCTTCACCCCGATTAACGTCAGATCCACAATCCCAAACAATTAACACGCCATTCTGCGTCACCGCCAATGTTGGGTTTACCTGATCACCGCCTACAAATTTATTATGTCGTTTGCGCTCACTCGTGGGTTGCCCGTTCAAACTGAATTGACGTGAATAAATATCCTGCCCCAAACCAAGGCCGCCTTCATTTAATTCTTCCCACGCGACCGCAAATCCTCCATTAGCAATTCCTTCAATATCCGGATTCGAGCATAGTGCTTCCCCTCCATCCACGCGAAATTCATTTCCCAAAAAATTGCCGCCTCCGCCTAATAACCGTCCCATTACGCGACTACGCATAAATGACACGCTTACTTGCTTCATACTTTCACCTCCACCCGTCTGACCGTATTTGCCAGTGCCAGCCATAGCGAGCTGTTTGCCGTGCTCCACTTCGCTCACCCATGTGATTGCAAAATTGCCATTCTTCAACGCAGTGATATCCGGATTAAACTGGTTCCATTTAATGGTTTGACTCACTTGAATCTCAGAACCCACCTTGATTCCTTGCGCATTAAATTGACGCGCATAAACTCCGTTTGCCGCGCCATCCTGATATTGGCTTTCCCACGCGACCCATACTTCACCCTTTTGATTCACCGCAACACTCGGACTATCTTGATTGCCACGATTAAACGAATTCACAATTTGCGCGCCTCCCAGTGGTCTTCCCGATGCATCAAGAAAACGAGCATACACATTGCGTGTCTTTCTTGGGCCCGCTTCCCAAACTACCACCGCGCCCCCACTCGGCAGCACACTCACCTGCGGTTTCCCCTCATCCTCGCGTTTGGTGGATTCACTTACACGCACGGGCGATCCGTTGTGCGCCATCAGCGCGTTCATTGGCTGAACAAGAATCCGCGCGCCATTGCTATTTTTTGAAACGTGCTCCCAGACTACAAACCCGCCATTGATGTCAAAATCTAGATGTGGATTGCGTTGATGCCCGGCTAATTCTCCGCCCAGCAAAAACACTTCACCACTGGGCCCTATGGCACCCTGAGCAACCAGGGCGACAAAGCCGACTCCGCACAATATTTTTCGAATGAATGGATTTGCGTTCATAGTTCGCCTTTCATTCCCCTAATTTTTCAAGCACCCGTAACTGAGCACTGCGCGCGCGGGGGTTTGCCTCTAATTCACATTCACTCGCGCGAATGGCTTTTCGGTTTACCCAACGCATACGTGCCGGCCTTGGCACTCGCAGAGCCGGCACATCTTCCCCCCCGGGCACGTCATAATCTCGTGACTCCTCTCTTCCAAAATTTTTCATCATCCGGTCCTCTCCGGAATGGAATGTGATAACCGCCAATCGCCCCCCGGGTTTTAACAAGCCACAAACCTTTGGGAGTCCCGTTCGTAATTCATTCAGCTCATCGTTCACTACTATACGTAACGCCTGGAACACACGCGTCGCCGGATGCACCTTGCGCCCTCGGCGCGGGCAAACGGCTTCCACCACAGAGGCCAATTGAGTAGTGGTTTCAAATTTCGACTGCTCCCTTAAACGGACGATTTCTTTCGCAATTCTCCGTGACCGCCGCTCACCGCCGTCGCGCCAAAACAAATCGGCTAATTCAGATTCAGACCGGTTATTTACCCAGTCGGCCGCAGTTTCTGTTTGTCGATTATCCATCCGCATATCCAGCGGGCCTTCCTGTTGCAAACTGAACCCTCGCTCACTTTCATCCAACTGAGGCGAACTCACGCCTAAATCCAACAACACACCATCCAACGTTCCCGCTTCAATCCAATCCGGCAAGGTGCCGAATGTTCCGCGCCTAATCTCTATCCGCTCCGCGTAGGGCGCGAGCCGGGACGACGCAGCCTCCACAGCTGCGCCATCCCGATCGCTTCCCCCAAGCCAGCTCCCAGTGCTGGCTTTCAAAATCATCTCTGCGTGACCGCCTCCGCCCAGCGTGCCATCCGCAAAACGGCCACCCTCATCCGCCTTCAACCCAGCCAGAACAGCTTCCCCCAAAACAGGCAGATGAATAAATTCCTTCACGCATTAGTTTTGGATAAACAGATAACTCCCCGGAGCCGCAACCGCTGTTCCGAATGGAGTTCTAATAACCACCCGCCTCCGTGGGCTCAAATTTGTTCCAGCTTGAGTATCGAAAAGGGCATTTGCGTTCATCCCGAATGTTACGGGCTGAATCCTTAATTCAAACCCGTCCGCGCCGCCCGCTGCCCAAGCCTGCAATGATACCCCTGCCGCAAGCGCGCTCGTTTCCACAGTGTTTCTCAAGCTCAACGCTCGTGGCGGAAGACCGCTATTATCCGTTGACTGAATCAAATTCCCGTCTCCATCCACAAAATATATGGACAACGCCAAATCCAACCCCGTCCCTCGGATTGTGAGAACATCTGCATCATCCCCTCGCACCCACGTTCGGTTCGCATCATCTGTAAGGATTCCTGCAGGAATAGTGGAACTGGTGAAAACTTCATTGATCACTGGCCAAGTTCGCCCAACGACCGTCCGGTCTCCCCCAATTCCAATATGTGTGAATTTGTGCACATTAGGCCGGGCCGGACTACGCTGACCATCCGAACGAGTCACCCGAATGTTTCGACCAAATGTCGTTAGCGTTACATCCGTATTGTTGCCATCGCTCCGAATTGCAGTGTTGATAAGGCCGGTTCTATTTCCGTAACGCGTTGCATTGTTATCCCAAAAATAATCTGCCGGAATAAATATTGTCGTGTCCGTGACTGTCCATTTTTTACCACTCGCGTTATCATCCGGTGCGGTAACGATATTGAAATTCGGAACCTCCAATTCATAATTCGTCAAATTATTGTCATCATAAAATTCGATTTGGTTCGCAAATGCTCCAGCTGCTGTAATAAACCCGCTGCCTCGAATCAATAAACTTTTCCGCGCATTCAGCGGCAACCCATCGTACTGCGTACTTTGAACCAGAGGGACGCCTGCCGAAACAGTCGCAAAATTGTAGATGGCACTCTCGCCCTGAGGATTTACTAAACGAATTGTACGAGCCACTGCATTTTCGGACACGCTGGACAAAACTCCCGGAGGCAGTTTAATCAACTGATCGCTCATAATATATGAACGCGGATTAATTTTTTGCACGACAGTGGTCGCACCCCCCTGCATTATCTGAATTTCAGTAACTGTGTCCATACGACTTCCGTATAAATAAACAGTATCGCGCGTACGGTTCACTATACCATCAGTTCTAATTTCACTGGTCGCCCCACTCAAAATATCAATATGAGCAATCGACGCCGGCGTTCCGGAGGGAGCCGTAACCGCTTCCATTTGCGTGATGTCGGATTCGGGAAATGTAATGAAATCCGTCGGGCCGGTATTCGTAATCCATCCCCACTGAAATTGAGTCACAAAATTACCTTCAATACCTGGCTCACCCGTCCAAACAACTTGATGAAACGGCGCGCGTGTGGTGAACATATATTGAATCGATGTCGCAGCGGCCGGACGCAAAATCGTCCCGGGCCCCTGCATTAGCGCCACAGCTCCCTGCTGGGTATTGGGCGCAGTCAACGTCGTCCAGCCCGCTGTGCTCGGCAAGTTGATGACCGGAATGGTGTTGTTCACCACACCCAAATCATTTGCAATAAATATAATATCCGGAATGGTTGTTGTCCGCGAAACGACTTGCGAAAAATAGGGCGGGTTTCCGTGAACCATCGCTGCATTTTCGACGGCGTTGGTTATGAAGACATCGGTCCAAACCGTAGTGTGAGGCAGATAATCTGCACCGATTAATGAATCAAATGCCCGATAAGTAAATTTGATTTTGTTGATCCCCCCGCGCAACGCATTCGCCGACACCGCACCCGCCGCAGCACCGCCCACCAGTCCGGTGGGATTTGGACGAACCGCTCCGCCGGTTGCAATTGCCGGGTTAATATTCGCTGCGATGAGGCCGGCAATCGTCCGCCGTTGGGGCGTCAGAAAGGGCGAATTTGGCGGAACGGCACCCGAGGCTGCTGCTGCTACAGGATTCATATTGGCGGCCGTCACTAGAGTCACCGAAGCATCCAGTGCCTCGAACACTACGTTGTTGGTGCGGTACAAATATTTCAATCCACCCGCATCATCAAAGGTCAACGTATGCCGCGGCTTATCACGAACCTTGCCTCCCACATTGGGTGGTGCGGGAGTATTCCCAGAATAGTCTGGCCGAAAAAATACGCCCGGCGTACGAAAAACCGTGGGAGCCACCGCGGGCCAGGGCAAACCTCCAAAGTTAATGACATCCCGGATTGCCGCAATTGCACTGTACTGATTATCGCTGCCAACGGTGTATTCCACCGCGTCCCAAATGGTGATGTTCGCCGTGTTGGCCGGGCTGTCATTAAACAACCAATAACTGTGCGTAACCCCATTGATCACCGAGGTGGGCTGATAGGTGTACGGATCATAATTCCGCATCGTCACCTGAAAGGTGCCCGTGTTGTTGGCTCGGGCGTATCCCATTACATCGTGAATCACAAAACAATAGCGGTGCGGATTGCCCAAGCCCAAATGGTTCACCAACAATCCCAACGTAATCGATTCAATATCCGTCACACTGTTCACATTTGCCGAGGGATTGAATTCCCACGTGGAAAAATGCTGGTCATATTCCGTGATCAAATTCAACGAACTGACGCCATTGGTGTATGTTTTGTCCGCCGGCTCAAAGAAATCGTTGAGCACCGTAAACGCGTTGCTGATTGCCGCCATCCCGTTATGACCAAAGTAGCGGATGAAAGTGCTATCAAAGGCGTAAGTTAATTCCGGATAATTCCAGCGGTTAAACTCCTTCACCGGAGTGGGCCTGCCAAGAGGGTCGTCCAGATTCGGATTAGGCACCGCCGCGCCACCTGCAGCATTCGGAGCAGCTAACCTTCCCTGTGAAGCAATGGAGGGGTTCGTTGGGCCGATCAGCACGAACGCCCGTGCGACGATGGGCGAAAGGCACAGCGCTGCCAGCACGAAGGCTAACCTGCATTGGCTTTTCCAGTTCTTCCTCATTTTATTAATGGGGCCGCGATGGCCGGGGCGCTTGCCCCGGCCACCACGTTTCCCACCTCCTTGGCGTCTGCCGAATGGCAGAACACATTCTCACCCTCCGTTACTCCATCAACGTGAAGGCCGCGCCGGCCATCACTTGATCTTCGCCGCGTACGGCGCTGTATCGGTTCGGGTTCCAAATTTCAAATCGATCCAACAAACCCACCAGCACGGCGTCCTTTTTAATGCCGGCTGACTTTGCCATTTCTTCGGGCAAACAAATTCGGCCCGCTTTGTCCAACGGCACTTGCGCGCTCTCGCTGCCGATGAAGCGTTTGAGCACCACCTTGTTTGGATCGTCATTACTCATCGCGTTAATGTCCGCCATCAAGTGGCTCATCTGTTCCGGCGGCAACACCCGCAAGCACGGGCCGTGCGCCGACTTGGGCCACACGATCAAAGTAAATTCCACGTCCGGCCGCGACGGCCGCCACTTGGCCGGCACCTGCACACGCCGCTTGCCATCCACTCCATGTCGATAGAGCGAATTGTAATACACTGGCACGTTGACCGTTTCTTCTGACATCGTTTGCGTGATGCACTTTTAACCCACTTCGCCACACAGCGCAACACCTTAGTGACACTTATTCACATTCGTCAACATTTTTGTGAGTTTTTTTTGGTTATTTTTCGATTCCAGAAATTCTCTGAGGCTCGCGTTTTTTCGCAAAAAATGCCTCAATTCCGGCCGTGAGCACTGAAAATCAGGGGAAAAGCCTGAAAACTGAGGATTTCAACTTCAGTTTGCCGCCTGAATTGATTGCCCAAAACCCCGCATCCGCGCGTGATGGATCGCGCTTGCTATCTATAAAGAGGGCCAACCGCTCCCTCGCCCACCATCAATTCATCGATCTCCCCCAATTCCTGCGCGCGGGCGATGTGCTGGTGATGAACGATTCCCGCGTCATCCCCGCCCGCCTGCGCGGACGCAAATCCGGTGGCGAAGCC
>JAAZZB010000047.1 GCA_014239365.1 Verrucomicrobiia bacterium
ACGATTTCCGGATTCAATCACGAGCTAAAAGTGAAGACGGATGGTTTTTGGAAAGCGTGGCCGAAAGGCAAGCCAAAGGGCTACGCGCAATTCGAGGCATTCGCGAAAGGTGGCAAGGCGGTGGCGACTTTCAAACCGGCGCGTCCGGACACACTGTTCCAAAATGCGAAAAATATTTTTTCCAATCCACCAAGCCCTCGCCCATCGCGCGCCACGCGGCAGTGAACCCATTCGCGCTCGGCCACGCCATCGTGTCGCGCAAACTGCTCGTCAAAGTATACGGCGCAAGATTTTTCAAATTCTCCATTGGATCCTCCAACGTCCACACCGCATTGCCGGAATCCAAATTCACGCCCACCCAATCTTTCCCCGCGGCCTCAACGAGCCGCACCAGTTCCAGCGAGTGCATATCGCCCGCGTGATTTTCCACCGCGATCTTGATGCCCGCATCGGTGGCACGCGATTTATTTGCTTTGAGAAATTTCACCATATCATCAATGCGCGCCTCAATCCCGCCCGCGGTGAGGCGATCCTTGCGCGAGCCCAAAATCACGCGGAACACCGGCGACCCCAACGCCTTGCACACGCGCACGCCCAGCGCCAAGTGTTCCGCCGCCGTGCCCCAATCTTTTTTGAACGTCACGGAGGATGGGCACAAACTCCAAGAGCCGACGTAAAGCCGGATGCCTTTTCCGTCCGCGTGCCGTTTCACCTCGCGCAGATAACGCGGCGTGAAGCTCTCGAACGCAAACAGATCGGTGATGAACAGCGAATCGCATTTCAGCGCTGCCGCGTAGTCAATCAGTTCATCCGCTTTCCAACCCAGCGCGCGCACGGCGAAATTATCCAGCCCCAAGCGCAATGGCTTGGGCGTTTTGGCAAAGGTGGGTAAGGCGGCCGCGCAGGCACTGGCGGCAATAAATTGGCGTCGATTCATGGGGCGCCCATTGGGGAACACCCGCGCCTGCGAATCAAGTCTGTTTCTCGCAAGATTGCTTTTTTTCCGAAATCCTATTTCACTGTCCGCGTGCCGACCGCCACGGATCCATCGCCCCTTGAGCTGCTCCCCAGCTTCGCGCCCCGCCCGCGCGCAACGCACGTGGTGTTCGATTTTGATGGCACACTCTCCTGGCTTCGCCACGGCTGGACCGAGGTGGCGCAAACCGTGCTCATCCCGCGTTTCCCTTTGCACGAAGGCGAAACCGCCGCCGACATTCGCACGCATTTGTTTCGGGAAATGATCCGCTTCAACGGCCGCCCCACTCCATTATTCACCACCGAAATGGCTGCGCAAATTCGCCAACGCGGCGGCACGGCAGAAGCTGATGAATTGCTTGAATCTTTTTTGGAACCGCTCCATGCCAATGCCCACGCACGCTACGCACAACTCCGTGACGGCACGGCAACGCGCGATGATTATATCGTCCACGGCGGACGCACCTTGTTGGAACAACTTGCCGCACGCGAATTGTCCATCATCATTCTCAGCGGCAATCCGCACGACCAAATCAGCACCGAAGCCGAGATGCTTGGCCTCACTCCATTTTGCAATGGCCATGTCTATGGCCACACCGATGCCAAAAATTTCACCAAACAATCCGTGCTCGAAAATTTGATGGCGGAAGAATCGTTCACTGGCGACAACTTCGTGATGTTCGGCGATGGCGCAGCGGAAATTGAAGCCACCCGCAATCTGGGCGGCCTCGCCATCGCCGTGTGCAGTGACGAGCACGAAAACGGTTCCGGCCGAGTGGACGAACATAAACGCGCCGTCCTCATCGAATCCGGTGCCGATGCAATTATTGCCGACTATCGAAATCCCGAAACTCTACTACAAACAATTTTTGGCAAATGAAACCCATCGACCTCTCACAACTCAAAGTTTACCCCCTAGCCGAGCGCGACAGTATGGCCGGCATTGAGGAAACCCTCATCGATCCATCAACCACGCCCGCCGAACTATCGCCCGCCAATCGCGAACACATCGTGCGATGCGCGAATGACATCCGCACCGCGCGAGAAAAAGGCGCGAGCGTGATGTATATTTACGGCGCGCACTTGATTAAAAACGGCGCACATTTGCTGATGGAAAAATTAATGGCCGGCGGCTGGATCACCCATCTCGCCACCAACGGCGCGGGCGTCATCCACGATTGGGAATGGGCGCACCACGGCCAATCCACTGAAAGCGTGCGCACCAATGTCGCCACCGGCACCTTCGGCGCGTGGGAAGAAACCGGCCGTTGCATTCACCTCGCCCTCCTCGCGGGCGCGCTCAGTAACGAAGGCTTTGGCCAAAGCGTCGGCCGCATGATCGACGAGGATGGCGTGACGCTCCCCACGATGGCCGAATTGGAAAACCAATCCAGCCCCGCCCACGCCGAACTGTTGCACGCGATGCGCCAGCACAACCTCGCCGAAGGTCGCCACACAATTTCCCACGAGTGGAAAAACTCCTCCGTGCTCGGCAATGCGTTCAAACACGGCGTGCCACTCACGGTGCATCCGGGAATTGGCTACGATATTATTTCCAACCATCCAATGTTCAACGGCGCCGCCCTCGGCCGTGCCGCAGGATTGGATTTCGCAACCTTCGGCGGCACAGTGGAAGGGCTCGACAACGGCGTGGTGCTCTCCGTCGGCAGCGCCATCATGGGCCCGCAGGTTTTTGAAAAAAGCATTTCCTGTGTGAACAATCTCCGACTGCAAGCCAATCGCGAGATCGTGCGCGACCATTCATTTTACGTCGTGGACATCCAAGACGGCGGCGGCTGGGATTGGACCACCGGCGAGCCGCCCAAAGATAACCCCGCCTATTACCTCCGTTTCTGCAAAAGCTACGCCCGCATGGGCGGCGCGATGCACTACGCGCAATGCGATAACGTCGACTTCACTCATCACCTCCTGCGCGAATTGGAATCGTGACCACCGAACGCTTTCAAGCAATCACCGACAAATACCCATCGTTGCGTATCGCCGTGGTGGGCGATTACAGTTGCGACCGTTATCTGGAAATCGATTCTTCAAAACAAGAAACCTCCCTTGAGACCGGCCTCCCCGTGCACAATGTCACCAACATCCGCGCCCAACCCGGCGCGGCCGGGACGGTGCTCGCCAACCTTTCCGCCCTTGGCGTGGGCGAGTTGTGGCCCGTTGGCTTTTGTGGCTGCGATGGCGAAGGCTATGAACTCCAGCGCGCTCTCGAGCAAATGCCCGGCGTGCGGATGAATTATTTTTTTGAACGCAAAACCCAACGCACCTTTACCTATTGCAAACCGCTGGTGATGGAGCCCGGCCAACCGCCCCGCGAACTCAACCGGCTCGACAGTAAAAACTGGAATCCCACGCCCGAAACGTTGCAGCAAAATCTCACCGACGCCGTACGCGCCCTCGCGGGAAAGGTGGATGCGATGATTGTGCTGGATCAAGTCGATGAACCGGAAACCGGCGTAGTCACAACAAGTTTATTGGCAGCGATTGACGAATTTAAATCGCAAACCCTCATCATCGGCGATAGCCGCAACGGCTTAAAAAATTGGCCGCACGTTATTTACAAAATGAACGCTAATGAATTGGCGCAGTTCACCGATGGCGAACCCAAAACCGCCGCAATCAATTTAGCCCGGAAAACCGGCCAAGCGGTGTTTGTGAGTTTGGCAGAAAAAGGAATCCTCGCCGCCACTCCCGATGGCGAAGCAACTCATTCCCCCGCCCTGCCCGTGCGTGGCACCATCGACATCGTCGGCGCCGGCGACGCCGTCACCGCCAATCTCGCCACCGCGATTGCGGCCAGTGCGGAATTGCCTGAAACATTGGAACTCGCCAATCGCGCCGCCTCAGTCGTCATCCACAAACTCGGCACAACGGGCACGGCGTCGGTGGAGGAGATTATGGCTTGGTAGGGACACGCTGCTGCGTGTCCACGGACGCGCACAGCGCGTCCCTACCGGATTACCCGTACCAACGAAAGGAATGCACTTTTCCTTTCCATGGTTAGTCATCCGCATTTTTCACCAAACCTTTGCGGACCGGATTAGCCATCATATAGGTCCATTTGGTTGAGTATTCATTTGCGCTTCGAATGCGGTGGTGGAAGACGCCTCGTTGCCAAGAACCGGCGTCCGGCTTTGCTTTTTTTGTGAAAGAACATTTCCAAAACGACACCCATTTTTCAACGGCTTTGCTGGGAGCTCCAGGGACACAGAAACAATGGAGGTGATTTGGCATCAGCAGGAAATCACCTACCATCCACGCCGTTGCTTGTGTGTGCCATATTTCCTGCAATAACTCATAATTGAATTTGTTGGCCAGCCACGGCTGGTGACCTTGGGTGCAAACGGTTAACCATAGAATCGTGGATTGGTTGGAAATATCTTTAACCCCTCTGGCTGGCGTACTGCGCTCTTTGTGAGAGTCAGGCATTCGAAAGAATATGGTTCTCGAAAATTATTATGCAAGTCGGTAGGGACACGCTGCCGCGTGTCCACGGACGCGCACAGCGCGTCCCTACCATTTCCACCGCTTTGATTCGGTGATGCGGGGTTTTTTGTTTTTCAAATCTAGGATGAGGGTTTGGAGGTTTTTTTGGTTGGCGAAGTTTAATCCGGCGCGGTGCCCCAATACGCTGATTGCGGTGGCGTGGCTGTCGGATTTTGTGGAGGCTTTGGAGATTACGGTGACTTGCATGCGATGGGTGAGGCCGTGGGCAGTGCGGGGATCGACGATGTGGGAGTAGCGTTGGCCGTTGATTTCGATGTATTGCTCGGTGTCGCCGCTGGTGGAGAGGGCTTGGTGTTTTAGAAAAACGGTGCGGGGATAAATGTTTCCGAATTGATCGACGTTGCGGATGTCGACGCGCCAGCCTTCGCGATCGATGGGCGGAGCGCTGGTGAGCATATCGCCGCTGGCGGCGACGAAGGCGCGGTGGATGCAGTTGGCTTTGAGCACTTTCATCGCTTCGTCAACGGCGTAGCCTTTGGCGATGCCGCCGAGGTCGAGTTGCATTTGGGGGGCGAGTAAGGTGACGGTGCGCGTTTGGCGATTGAGTTTTATTTTTTTATAGCCCACACGATTTTTTACGGCGGCGAGGGCTTCGGGGTTGGGGAGTTTTTGCTGGCGGCGGGCGGTGCGCCAGAGGCGGATCATTGGGCCGGCGGTGATGTCGAATGCGCCATGGGTTTCGTGGGCGAGGGTTTGGGCGCGTTGGAGGATGTCGAATAATTCGGGACTAACTTTGACGGGTTGGCCGTGGGGTTTTCGGCAGAGGCGGTTTAGTTCGCTGGCGGGATGGTAGTCAGAGAAGATTGCGTTGAGGGCTTCGACGCGGGCGTAGGTTTGGCGGGCGATGCGTTCGGCGGTGGGGCGATCTTTGGCGTAGAATTTGAGGTAGAAGTCGACGCCCATTTCGGGGTCGACGTATTCAAAGCGTTTCCACGCGGAATCATCCGACAAACTGCAGCAGCCACCAAAGGCCAATAATCCAAGTAGACAAAAAAATACCCGCACGCCCGAAGGGTGCGGGTGATTGCCGGATTGAGCAATCCGTTTAATGAGTTTCTGAAATCAGACGAGGGGATTCCATTTGCCGGGCTGGGGTACGGAGTACTTGCCGTCTTCACCTTTCATCGCGGGCGGATCGGTATCCATCGTCCATTCGTCAATGCCGGGGCAGTAGTTGTGACCCTTTTTGAGGAGGTCATCCCACTTAAGGACGCGCCCGGAGTAGCAAGCTTCGCGGCCGAGGATGGCGGTGAAGGTTGCCTTGGCGCCGTAGTCGCCTTCGTTGTAAATATCGCCTTTCGCCAGAGTCTCGATAAGGTCGTGTTGTTCCTGTTGGTGACCGCCGCCTTTGCCGACGATGCGGATTGGGTCGCCGTCGAACGGGTTAATCGACGAAGCCAGTTTACAGACGCCCTTGCTGCCGTGGGCGTACTCGGCGACGTGGCCAAAGGTTGCGTTGCCGCCAAGGTGGCGGCCCTGACTGTACATCTTGTGGCCGTTGGCGTAGGTGTACTCGACGAAGGTGTGATCAAAAATCTGCGACTTGCTGCGGTCACCGTCCATGCGCTCTTCACCGCCGCCCATCCCGTTCGCCATCACGGGGTAGCCTTGCATCACCCAGTTGCCAACGTCGAGGTTGTGGATGTGTTGCTCGCAGATTTGATCTCCGCTGGCCCAGATGAAGTGGTACCAGTTGTTGCACTGATAGGCCATCTCGGATTGGTCGGGGGTGCGGTTGCGGAACCAAATTCCGCGACCGTTCCAATACACGCGCATTAGGTTGATGTCGCCGATGGCGCCGTCGTGCAGGCGTTTGATATTTTCGATGTAGCGTTCCTCGTGGCGCCGCTGCAGGCCGATGCCCACCATTAAATTTTTCTTTTTGGCGATCTCGTTAGCCTCCAAAAAACGTCGGACACCCGGAGCATCGGACGCCACTGGCTTCTCACAGAAAACGTGCTTGCCGGCTTTGACCGCGTACTCGAATTGCTGCGGCTTGAAGCCCGGCGGGGTTGCGATCACCACCAGATCAGCGCCCGAATCGATCGCCTTCTTGTATCCGTCAAGCCCGCCAAAAATCTTGTCCTCAAGAATGTCCACCTTAACGCCGTGCTGCTTTTTCAGGTTGGCGACCGAGCGCTTGGCTTTCTCGGGATTCACATCAGCCACGGCAACGAGGCGGGTGTTTCCCTTGGTGTTCATAATCTGATTCGCCGCACCGCTGCCACGTCCGCCGCAGCCCACGAGTGCCACGCTCACCGTATCGCCAACGGCAGCGTGCGCCACGCGTTCGATTGGAATCTGACTAAGCACCGCGCCCGCGGCGGCCAGCTTACTGGAAGACTTTAGGAAATGACGTCGATTGACATTGGTTTTAGGATTTTTTTTCATAGCGATTTTGGATTGTCCGTTCGAGTTTCTGTCGGTGGAAAAAGTTTAGCGGATTGGAGATGGCTCGCAAGCCCAAATTGGGGTTAATCAATCGGCACATCGTATTCCACCTCGTTGTTCCAATAATCTTTCATTTCCGCCTGCGTGGGCACTTTGAGTGGACGCACGATGCGCATGCCGAGAAAAGTGGCATCGGTGAGCCACCAAATGCTCTTAGGAATTTGCGGGTCCTGCTGTTTCCAATTCGGCCCGGAAAAAATTCGTGCCGAGCTGCGCAACGTGCTTTTGGGGTGAATGAAATGAAACGACCCACCCCGCGCCACGTGCGGATACGGTTTTGTGCCCCTCACCCACGGATCCACCAACGTGCCGCTGGCCGCTTTGTACGGCGCGTAGCCATCGAGCACCCATTCGAAGACGTTGCCGTGCATATCGTGCAAGCCCCAGGGGTTGGGGGCTTTGAGGCCGATCTTGCGATAGCCAATATCAAAAGTGATCGGATCCGAAGTGTTGGCGCTGTTCCAGGTTTTGGAGTTCAGCGTGGAACGGTCGGCCTCATTGCCCCAAGAGTACGCGGTGGTGGTTCCCGCGCGACAGGCGTATTCCCATTCCGCCTCGGTGGGCAGCCGATAAAAATTACCGGTTTTCATGCTGAGCCATTCGCAGTATTTGTTTGCCGCGTGTTGCGTCATCGAAACGACCGGGTGCTGGCCGGTGCCCATTCCGAAATCCATATTCACATAGGGTTTTGTGGGAACCGCGGTCGCATCGCGATAATACTCCTGTGTGCCCTTTTTCAATTTCAAGTTTCTCTCGAAATACATGAACTTGTGATAATCATCCCAAGTGACCTCGTGTTTGCCTATCCAAAATGGCGAAACTGTGACACTTCGTTGCGGGCCTTCGTTGGTGTTGCGGTCCTTTTCGTCTGCGGGACTGCCCATCAAAAATGTGCCGCCCTTGATGGGAACCAGTGTGAAATCGGATAACGCGCCGGGGATCTTGTCCACATAAGGCTTCATATCCGCTTCGGCCACGGGTTTGTGTTGGGCGATAATTTTTGCGCGGATGGCTTCGACGATTTTGTTTTCGTCTTCGCCTTTGATGATTTTTTTCTGGGCTGAAAGCTGCAAGCCATCGGGCCAAGTCGCGCCTTGATCAATCCACAACGCAATCAGCGCGATCTCTTCTTTAGTGGGGCGTTGGTCCTTGTTTTTGGGCGGCATTACTTCCTCGTCATCCAGCTCTAACGTCATACTTTCCCAAACCATACTGCGCTCGTGATCGCCCGGCCGAATGCGCCGCCCTTTGAGGGCCTTCTCTTTGATGTCGAGTTGATAACCGCCGCCCTTCTCTTCCGCCCAACCTTCGCGATGGCAGGCCACGCAGTTGTATTCGAGAATCGGTTTAATATCCTTAACGAAATCCACCTTGCCAGTCGCAGCAGGTGCGGTGGGTTTGCCCTCGTTGCCATTCTTTGGCTTATCTTCGTTGGCCCCCGTGGCGCAGGCAATTAACAACGCCACGCCGATTGCTCCTAAAAATCGTAAATACATTTCCCCGCCACTGAAGCGAATCGCACAGGAAAAGTCAATGTTTGGAAAAACCCAATGACCCATTCCAAAACCCACGGCACCCTTGAACCTTGGTCATTCCTCATCTTCCGCCAACAAATTATCCGTCACCAATTCCCTCGCTTTTTCGATGGGATCGGCGCTCACCGCAATCACTCCCCATTCGCCGCTGCGTTGGACGATTCGGATGCTGTGGACGGAGACGCCCGCATCAAGAAACCGCTTGGCCACGCGAGCCAATGCGCCGGGCTCATCGCGCACGCGGACGAGCATTGCGTCCTCGCTCACCGCGTTCCAGCCGGCATCGCGCAGCACTTGCAGCGCGCGGTTGTAATGATCCACGGAGAGCGTCACCACATCGGTGCCGTTGGCCACTTCGGCATCAAGCGATTCGATGTTAATATCGTTCTCGCCGAGCAAGGCGGCGATCTCGACAGTGACGCCGTCGCGACTTTTGGTGACGATGGAAATGAGTTTCATAACTAAAATCACTAAACCGGGTTAGCCGCAATATCGGCCACAAGGCGATCGATGCGGTCGCGATCCACGTGGGGCATCACCATGATGTGCGCGATCTCTTCCTGCACGGCGAGCTGCCATTTATCGAGCACCAAGCTGGAGGGTTTGGGGAGCACCACGGTGATGGCGTGCGGGTTGCGCCACGCCTTCACGCCAATGGCGTTGAGCTGTTCCACGGCGTATTCCGCGCACGCAAGGCATTCGGCCACCACGGCGCGAAAACCTTCTTTGCCGCGCTGCCGAATGGCGTACCACAACATCAACGGCGTGATGGCGTTGCGCGAGCCGGTGATGGTGGTGTCCAACGTGCCGACGTATTCGATGCTGCGCGCAATGCGATCCACGTGCGGTTTGAGCGCAAGCACCACGCCGCACGGCAACGGCGAGCCGATGAGTTTGTGGCCGCTGATGGACATGCTTTGGATGCCACTGGAAAAATTAAACTCCGGCGCTCCGTCGATGAACGGCAGCGTCATCCCGCACAACGCAGCATCGGCGTGGATGTAGGATTCCGGGATGGCCAAGTTTTTAATCATCCCTTGAATCGTCGGAATATCATCCACGCCCTCGCGCATGGTGGTGCCGATGTTGGCAAAAATAATCGGCGGCACATCGCGATGGATGCGAAGGCTCTCCTCGAGATCCTCCAAATCCATCGCGCCGCTGGGCTGCGATTTAATCATGATGTGCGGCATCCGCAGCAACCGCAAATTTTTGCTCACGCTATAATGAGTGTCCTGCGAAAAATAAACCATCCCGTTCGGGTACAACTCGCGTGCGAGATAGAGCCCATAAAGATTGCCCTCCGTGCCGCCGTTGGTGACGTAGCCCCACCAATCACCCTCCGGCGCGGCCTGCAATTCCGCGAACCAATCAAGCACCTCCCGCTCAAACTCGCGCGTGTGGAGATGATAAGTACAGGGATCAAACGGATCGCCGATGTTGTTCAGCGGATAATCAAGAAACCGAAAGAGATCGTGATAATTAAAATTAGCCGTGACCGGATAGCCGGCAAACACCTGCGTCTGTTCATGAATCAACGCATGAAACGCATCCAGCCGCGCAACATCCTCCGGGCTCAACGCGCCGGGCATCGTGGATTCCAAATTCACAGTAAGTGCTTGCAAGGAAGCCATTTTAGTCCAAAGCAGAAAAACCTGCAAGCGAGTTGAAAAATGGTCGGACCGGCGAGGTTCGAACTCGCGACCTCCACACCCCCAGTGTGGCGCGCTACCAGGCTGCGCTACGGTCCGCCAAACGCGGAGGATGTCGCGCTTGCGGGCGGTTGACAATCTTTTTCGCTTTTAACCGAG
>JAAZZB010000036.1 GCA_014239365.1 Verrucomicrobiia bacterium
GAGCGGGGTGTTGATGAATGTGGCGGGCATTGCGTGAGGCTACGGGATTGGGGATGGGCTGCAAGTTTTTTGAACTGGATATTGGGAGGGCGAAGCTCCTGCTGAGCCGTGGTGCACGGAACGCGCGCCGATTTGCGAATGAGCAACCCCGAAGGGGTTGAATGTTGGCCTTGAGGTTCAACCCCTTTGGGGTTGTATCGTTTTTTCAAACTTGTTTCCCCGGCCTTCACCCGGGGCTACTTTTGTTTCATCCCTTCGGGATGATTACGGGCGGCTGCGCCTCCCTTCGGCTCAGCGGGAGCTTCGCCCTCCCGGGTTTTATAGCTGCGGGATGAGCAGGCTGAGGACGGTCCAGAGCATTGCGAGCAGGACGAATGCGAGGAGGATAAAGCGGTTGCGGGCGACGCGGCGTTCGCTGCGGAGGGCGGTGTAGCCGTAGTTGCGGCCGGCGGCGAGGTAGGCGACGAGCTTGTCGTTGCCGGTGGGAGCGGAGGCGGGCTTGCGCCGTACGCGAAGCCACCACCCGGCGAGGTCGAACTTTTGCACGCCTTGGTCGTTGTAGAGACCGGTGCAGTTGGGATCAGTAATGGGTGGCAGCGAGTGGGTTAAGGCTTTGTCGGCGCGGAGGATTGTATCGGGCGGGAGGTAACGCGTTTCCGCCAGCACGGTTTGGATTTGGATCGGGTCGGCGAGGGTGGAGGCATCGCTGATTTGTGCGATCTGCGATTCGAGCTCGGCAATTTCGTTGCGCAGTTCGCGCGACCGCGAAGTCATCGGGTCGATCTTTCGCGTGAACCATCCCATCGCGTTACCCCCGCAAGAGCAACACGGCCGTGATGACCGCGCCAATCAACAACACCGGCCACGTGAGGGCGAGGCCCCAGAGGCAGAGTTGGCCAAAACTGTTTGGCATCGGCAGGCCCGTTTGGCCCGGCTGCACCGGCGCGGCAAAGCCCGGATTTTCTTCGTCCGGAACGCCGCTTAGCAAAGTCCATTTCAACCGCGCGGAGTTGAGCTCCATCCGTGCATTTTCGATGGTGGTGAGGTTGCGGGTGAGCAGCACTTTCCAATCTTCATCGTGAGTGTCCACGTCCAGCAGTGCGTCGACTTTACCCAACGCGTCGCGTAGGTCATCCATCGTGCGCGCCATTTGTTCGGCATCGCGGCGGGCGCTCAGCTGCGATTCCTCGAGCAAGCCGAGGCTGCGCGTGAGTTCGTGCAGCATCTCATCGCGTCCGGTTTGGAATTCCGAAAACTTGCGACGCGATTCCTCCACGGTGGCCTTTTCCCGTTCCAACTTCTCGCGCGCGCGATTGAGATCCGCCAGCTTGGATTGCAGGCTCGAAGCCTGAGTATCCAATTCCTCGCGATCCTCATTCACCAAAGTTGCGCCTTTGGCAGTAGCGGGAAAATCCTCCTCTAATAAATCCGGCCCATCGAAAACAGCCATGCGGAAAAGTTACGGAAAAAAAGCGGTGGTGTAAAGCTTTGGTTGCAAACGGGGTTTGCAAATGCCCAATGACCAAAACCCAAACCCCCCTCAGTGTTCAAATTTTTTCACGCGGGTGAGCGCGTAGCTTAATGGGCCGAAGCCGACGATTGCGGAGAACACAAAAAACATTCCGAGATAAATCATTCGGATTTCCATCGGGTGCCGGCCAAAGACCTGCCACGGCGAGCCGAAGGGCGAGCCCGCGCCGAGCAGCATCACGGCGAGGCCGATGTACACGAAGCTGAGCACAAGGCAAAAGGTGCCGCCAAAGCCGGCGACGATTTTGCTGGGGTTATCTTCTTTGAGGTTCGGATACATCACGCCCATCCCCACGGCGAGACCGTTGATGGCGATGGCCATGATGGAAATGGCGGCGATGAAAAACAGAACCTGAAATGGGGGCAGCTGCAGCATGCGGCACGAAAACCAAATGAGCGGAAGGCTGATGAGGAGCGAGATGGCCGAGGCGAGCATGAATTTCACTTTCACCACGCGCGAGAGGCCCAGCGGCGAGAGGCCGACGATCCACAGTCGTTTGCCTTCCAGCGAGAATTGTGGATAGACAAAACGGGTGGTCAACGTGGCGAGATTCAGCGCGCACGCGGCGAGGTTCATAAAGCTGACCAGCTTAAAAAAGTAATCGCCGCCAAAGCGGCCGCCGGTGAAGAGCGAGGTGAATTGCTCGGTGAAAAACCGGAGGTTCAAAATATACACGCCGAGAATGCCGAAGAGGATGAGTGATTGCCCCCATTGCGCGGTGTCGCGCCAGAACATTCGGATGTCTTTGAGCAGCACCGCGAGCACGTCGGAAGGCAGGCCGGGAATTTTTTTGAAAATGCGTTCCGCCAAGCCCGGTTCGTATTTGAATACCTTGCGTTTTTCCTGCCATTGCTCGAACCACTTTTCGAATCGCGCGGCGAGGGGCGATTGCCAAATTGTGGTGATCGCCTGCACGAGCGCGGCGGCGAGCATCAGCCACGCGCCGAAGCCGAGGAATTGCCAGCCGGAAATGCCAAAGGCACTGCCCCCGCTACCGTCGCCGCCATCGAGCCGGGCGAGCCAGTAATCGCTGCCCGTCATAAACGCAATGAACAAACCCACCACCGCGCCGGCCGCGAGGAGATGGGCGGTGCGGCTGTTGAACACCCACGCCAGCAGGGCCATCAGCGGGATGGCCAGCAGCGCCAGTGGTGGCAGTAGCGGCAGTGCGGCGGCTTGGATCGATGGCGGTGGGCGGGCGGCCACCGGAGTGTCCACGCGGCCGAGTTGCCAATTTTTCCAATCGAGTTTTTTGGGAGGTGCGTTAGCGGCGAATGAATTTGTGCGCCACATTTGGAGGAGGTCGAAGCCGTGCACGCCGGATTCTTCATCAGGCGCTTCGCCCGCGAGAGTGAGGCGGAGCGTTTCGCCTTCACGCGCGAGGGTGCCTTCAAAATAATTCGCGTGATCAGTGATCCAAACTTTTTTTCCGGTGGGCTCGTTGTCGGCATCCACCAATGCGACGCGTCGGCGGAGCAACAGGCGATGCGTTTGTCCGGGCAAAGGATCATCCGTGCCGGCTTTAGCAGGAAACGAAAGTGTGCGATCTTCAAGTTGGGGCGCGCCGAGTGAGTGCAGCAAAATCACCTGAGAGTTTGGCAAAGGAGCCAGCAGCGTGGCCTCGGGTTCGGCGGCGAAATCGGCGGCGGCACCGCGCAGTAAAGTGCGGCCGCGTGCGAAGTCCAGCCCGGAAAGGCTGGGGCGCAGGTTGGATTGCAAAAGGTGGTCGAGGTCCGGGCCGAGTTGCCGCATCTCGCCGGAGCTGCTGCGGAGGTAGAGGTTGCGGATTTCCGGCTGCAAATGGAACAGCGTGCCGCGCGCGAGGCGGGGCTCCAGCGCGGCGACGTGATTGGTGAGCCAGCGCCCGAGCGATTGGGTGTCCACATCTTCGGATTTGCGTTGTGCGGCGTAGTGGGCCGAAAGCGGGGCGAGTTCTCCGCGCCAATGATTTTGGAGTGGCGCAAAATCTACCACCGGCAAAAACCACGCCAGCAAAATTACTTGCGCGCACAAGCGCGGCGCGTGGCGCATGGCGGTGGACCAATCGCCCGCGAGGCTGCCCCGACTGAGCGTGGAGGAAAGCGACGCATAAAAATGACGGCCGGTTTTTGTAAACCCAAGGAAGCCGAAGAAGAGCACGTTAGACATCAGCACCGCGGCAAAGAACCCCGCCGCCGCGCGCGCGCCTTCCACCCAATGCGTGAGCGTGCTGGAAAGCCAATAGCTGGGCAGGAACGGAAACTGCGCGATTTGAGTTTTGGCAAGCAGCCGATCGGTGAGATCCACCACGCGCGTTTCGAGCGTCTGCTCGCTGGCGGCTTCGGGTTGGAGATAAACCTTCACCGCGTAACACATCGCCAGCAGCAACAGCACGGCGGTGGCTTGGAAGAGTGAGCGGTCCAGAAAACGCGCCATCGCCACGGCGATCCAGCAGCCGAACACTGCCGGCAACATAATAAACACCGCCACGAGCGGAGGCGTGAGCACATAAAAATACCAGTCCGCGTGTTGATGAATGCCAAAGGCGAGCAGCAGCGGCGCCACCAAAACGATGAATGCCCACGAGGCAACCACGGCGGTCTCGATGAGTTTCCAGCGGAAAATGGATTGAGCCAGAATGGGCAGCGTGTTCAGGAAACGCGACTCCTCGTTTTTGAACATATTTGTATAGCCGACCACCACGTTGGAAAAAAGCAGGAGCATGAAGAGAAACGCAAACAGCAAAAAGATGAGGCGCTCGATGAGGAGATCGCCCAGCCCGGGGAATTTGGAAACATAACGCAGCCCGCCATAAAACATTCCGGCGGCGAGCAACGGATAAAAAAGGAGGAACCCCACGATCAACACTGAGAGAAAGCCCGACCGTTGGCTGGCATCCTTGAACCGGCGCGCCGCCTGCGCGAGGTGTACACGGAGCAAGAGCATCAGCGGCGAGGCAAACCGGTTTCGGACAGCAGGCAAAAAATCCATAGCGGCGGGTGGCAGTTATCCCTGTTGGACTTGGCGCTGTATGCTTACATCGGATTCCTCGCTGGTGAGGGCGAGATAGGTTTCCTCCAGCACGGCTTTGCTGCGGCCGCTGATTGCGTGCAGTTCTTCCTTGGTGCCCACGGCGACGAGCTTGCCCATATGAATGATACCAATGCGATCGGCCACTTCCTCCGCCACACTGATTTGGTGCGTGGAAAGAAACACCGTCATCCCTTCCGCAGCGCGTTCTTTCAAAACTTCCTTTAATATAAACTGGTGATGCGGATCGAGCCCCACCATCGGTTCATCGAGCACAAACACTTCCGGCGCGTGCATCAGCGCCGACACAATCGCGATGCGCTGGCGCGTGCCGTGGCTGAGGCTCTCGATGCTTTTTTGCAAATACGGCTCGAGGTTGAAGCGCGGGATGAGTTCGCGCGTGCGTTCCTGAATGAGATCCTCATCCATATGAAAAAGCTGGCCGGTGAAGCGCAGGAATTCCCACGGCGTGAGCTTATCGTACAGGAAAGGAAAATCCGGGACGTACGCAAGATGCCGCCGCACGGCGATGGGATCGGATTGCACGTCGATGCCGCACACACGCACATTGCCGGTGTTGGGTTTGATGAGGCCCACGAGCATTTTAATGGTGGTGGTTTTGCCGGCGGCGTTGGGGCCGAGCACGGCGAAAAATTCGCCTTTGTCCACCGTGAGGCTGAGGTCATCCACGGCGGTGAGGTCGCCGAAATTTTTCACCAAATTTTCCAGTTCAATCATTGGTTGCGACGGCGGGCAATGCCGTAATAATGGGTGTTGCGCAGCTCGTAGCCCTGTGGCAGCCGCACGAGCAAAATTTCGCCGGTCGGGTGAATGTACACGCTGGCGGGCCAGCCTTTGAAGGGCTCGAAGTCCACGCGGTAAACCCGAATATCCGACCGCACACCGGGGAGGCGATCGAGGTGCGCCTGACGGGGAAGCTCGAAATTGAAGTTGAGTTCCGCGCCGAGATTAGCTTCGTCGAGCAGTTTGTTGATGGCAAACATTGTGGTGATCGTCGTGAGCTTGCCCGTGCCGCGCAGCGCGAGAAGCGCTTTGGAAAATTTTCGCGGATCGCGCATTTCCTCCAACGGCATCTGGATTTGGTTGGTGTAATTATGAAGTTCAAGGCCGAGGTTGAGCACTTGATTAGTGGCCGAGGCGAGCGCGCCGAGGTGCAGATCCAGATTGCTTTGCTCATCGAGCTTGCGAAAATCGATCCGCACGGTTTGCCATTTGGATGCGGCACTCAGCACCAGCTCGAGATCAAACTGCACTTGACCCTGATCAGCTCCAAGCAAATACACGCCGCTATCTATCGCCAATTCGTATCCATCAATTTCTGTGATTTGGCCTTCCACCTTGGAAGTGGTTTTGGACAGCAACTTGGGTTCCCAATCGAGACTGCCCAACAACCGGCCCGAAGGGGCGTGCACAATTTGCAAATGCGAATCATCCGGCGCGCGGCGTACCTTGTCCCACACCGTGGAAATTTCCACCGCCGCGCCGAGCTTCTGGCCGGCGTATTCTACGCGCCACAGTTGCCACGTCATAAACAACCAAAAACAGCCAAGCGTGATGAGGAGGAGGCGTTGTATCATCGCTGCATCATTATTGGCGTGGCGGGATTTTCAGTTCATCGTCAATCTGCATCCGCGCCGGTTTGAGGCCCGGATTGGCCGCGAGCAGTTTAGCAACGGTAACGCCATATTGGCGCGCGATGCTGGTGGGGTTGTCGCCACGCTTCACCTTGTGCGTGCGCATCGTGGTGGCCGGGCGCGGAGGATTGGGCACGCGGATGCCGCCGGGGTTGGGCCGGGGCGGAAGCGTGGCGGTGGTGTTGGTGGTCGGCACCGGATTGGGCGTGATGCCTTTGGAAAGGAGTTGATGTTTGAGCGCCGCGTTTTCCGCCGCCAATTGATTGAGCTGCCGACGCAGGGCTTGGATGGATTGATTGGGCTGCGATTGCGGGTTGCCAAGAATTTCGCCCGCGAGATCGCTCTTCAATCCTTCGACTTGGCCGAGCACATCCTTTTTATTTTCCGCGTCCGGCTTGAGCGTCAGATAACGCTGCAGATGAAAAATCGCTGCCGCCGGATCGTCCTTGCGCGAAAGAAAAAGCACGCCCAATTCGTAATGCGCCGCCGCCGAGCGCGGGTTGGCCTCCAATGCTTTATAAAAGGATTTCTCCGCGCCCGCGTAATCCTGCTGCGTCACCAGCCGTCGCCCTGCCAAAAAATGCGGCTCGCGGTCTGCCGCAGTGTCGCCGCCTTCCTCGCTTCCGCAGCCAAGCAGCAAGCCCGCCATCCATACCATTGCCAAAAATTGAAGCAACCGGCCCCAACCCATTCGAAGGCGAGGACGAAAAACCCAATGCCGATGATGACGAAAACGAATTCACCGAACCGATTGAGCCCAATCCATTTCAGGATACCGAGGACGAGCACAAAACGTGAC
>JAAZZB010000005.1 GCA_014239365.1 Verrucomicrobiia bacterium
AATTTCAAACGGGACATGTTGTGTCCTCCTCCCCCGCCATCGGACCAGATTGCACGGTTTACGTCGGGTCATGGGACGGAAAGCTCTATGCCATCAAGACCGATTCCAAAGGCCCCGCCAAAAGCCCGTGGCCTATGCGTGGGCAGAATGCACGGCACACGGGTCGTGCACCAACCAAGTAGACCAACTCCTACTCTTCATTGGCTTCCCCCAATAACCCGCCCTGCGTGCGCACGTGATGAAACAAATACTGCTGGGCGTAGCCGTGGTGGGGGGCGAAGTGTTTCTGGATGAATGCACGCAACTGCTTGGGGGTGGGATTGCGGCGGGGGAAGTAGAGTTGGCGGAGGGCTTTGATGATCCAGGTGTCGAGCGGGAAGGCTTGGGGATTGGCGTAGGCGAATAATAAAATGCAGTCGGCGACTTTGGGGCCGATGCCGGGGAGGCGTTGGAGTTCGGCTTTGGCGGGTTGGTAATCGAGGGTGGCGATGGCGGGGAGATTGATTTCGTTGGCGGCGATCATCGTGGCGGTGGCGTGGAGGTATTTGGCGCGGTAACCCATTCGGCAATTGCGGAGGTCGGCTTGGGTTAATGAAGCGAGGCGGCCAGCGGTGGGGAAGGTTTGCCAATTTTCATGGATGGGTTCGCCAAATTGATTGCAGAGGTCGGCGATAATTTGTTGGATTTGGATGATGCGTTTGTTGGAGGAACAGATGAAACCGGCGAGGGTTTCCCACGGGTCTTGTTTTAACAGGCGAAGGCCGGGGCAGGATTTTTTGGCGGCGGCGAGGTGGGGGTCGTCCTTGGGGAAAGTGGCGAGGATTTTTTTTAGGTTTACATTGAGTTGGAGGTAGTCGGTGAGCCAATGCCAATCTTTTTGTGGGGCGGCGGTTTGGGCGTGGAGTTTTTTATCTTTTACACTGAGGCGCACCCAACGGTTGGCGATGATGTTTTCCCACGTTCCATTTGCCTCGCGCCAGCGGAAGGCTTGGCCGGAGGTGAGGGTGGCAGCGAGATGGTAATCGCGCAGCGGGAAGACTGCGGTGCGGGTCATCGCTTAATAGGTGATGACGGAGTGGATGGGATGGCCGTTGAGTTTTTCGCGGCCGTTAAGAAAACTCAGCTCGATGAGGAAACCGATTTCGACAATTTCCGCGCCGACTTTCTGGACGAGACTGGCGGCGGCGGCGGCGGTGCCGCCGGTGGCGAGGAGGTCATCGAGGAGCAGCACGCGGGCGCCGGGTTTTAGGGCGTCTTCGTGGATGGCGACGGTGTCTTCGCCGTACTCGAGCTGGAAATTTTCTTCGATGGTTTTGTGCGGAAGCTTGCCTTTTTTGCGGATGGGCACGAAGGCGGCATCGAGCTGGCGCGCAGCGGCAGCGGCGAAGATGAAGCCGCGGGCATCAATGCCCACCACGGCGTCAATGCGCGAATCGGCGTGATGCGCGGCGAGGTGATCAATCGTGCCGGCGAAGAGATCGGCATTGCCGAGCACGGGGGTGATGTCCTTGAATTGAATGCCGGGCTTGGGGAAGTCGGGCACGTTGCGGATGGCGGCTTCGAGTTCGCCGGCGGTTACTTTGCTCATCAGTGGTGGTCTTTGATGTGTTCGAATTTTGTGATCAATCGACGCAGACGGCCGAGGGCAACATTTTGGATTTGCCGGACGCGTTCGCGGGTGACGCCAAATTTTTCGCCCACATCTTCGAGCGTGCGCATTTCGCCGCCCTCGCCGAAGCCAAAGCGATAGCGCAAAATATCCGCTTCGCGGCCATCGATGCTATCGAGCATTTTATGCAACATCGAGACCACCGTTTTGTCCTCCAAATCCTGATAAGGCGTGTGCATGTGATCATCCTCCACCACATCGGCGAGCGTATCCGGCTCGTCGGCATCGCCCAGCGGAGCATCGAGTGAGGCGGGGCGAATCGCGGCGGTGCGTAGCTGCACCACCTTCGCGGGTGGCACATGCATCTCTTCGGCGATCTCCTCGTCGGTGGGTTCGCGGCCGAGGTGTTCCTGCAACTTAATGGAGGCGAGGCGCATTTTGGAAATTTTATCCACCAAATGCACGGGCAAGCGAATGGTTTTGGATTTGTTTGAGAGTGCGCGTTTGATGGATTGCTTGATCCACCACGAGCCGTAGGTGGAAAGCTTGCCGCCCTTGCTGGGGTCAAACCGTTTAACGGCTTTCATCAACCCCAAGTTGCCTTCCTCAATGAGGTCCAGCAATGGCAGGCCGAGGCCGTCATAGTCGCGGGCGATCTTCACCACGAGCCGAAGATTAGCTTTGATCAAATCTTGTTCAGCCTCTTCGTCGCCCTGCTTGATGCGCTCGGCGAGCACCACTTCCTCGGCGGGCTTGATCAGCGGGGTCTGAGCAATCTCCTTGAGATAAATATTGATGGCCGAATTTTCACCGTACGACCCACCCGTATGATCGGGTTGTTTGATGTGCGAAATCACCGAGATGGGTTTGGGCGTTCGCACAGATTTTTTCTTGGCGAGCGCACGCTTCTTGGCCACCGCCTTTTTCTTGGCGGTTTTCTTGGGCGATTTTTTGCGGGCAGCAGCCATGCGCGGGAAAGCTAATCAATCCACCCCTCGGGGCAAGCAAATAGACGGCAACGGCCGAAAAATCCTCGGGTGAAAATAGAATTTAACATCCGAAACAACGATCCCCCGCGTCGCCGAGGCCGGGGATGATATAGCCGTTTTCGTTGAGGTGACTGTCGAGGGCGGCGGTGAAAATTTGGTTTTTGGGGAAAGCCCGCCGCAAGGCGCGGAGGCCTTCGGGGGCGGCGAGGGCGTGGATAAAGCGGAGGTGCTTCGCGCCGCGTTTTTGCAACAGTTGACCGGCGGCGATGGCGCTGCCGGCAGTGGCGAGCATGGGGTCGACCACGAATACGTCAAACCGGCCCAAACGCGCGGGGAGTTTTTCGAGGTACCCTTCAGGTTGGAGAGTGGTTTCGTTGCGGGCAATGCCGAGGTAGCCGATGCGGGCTTCGGGGAGAATTTGATCGGCGAGCGTGATGAGCCCCTGCCCCGCGCGCAGGATGGGGACGAGCAGGATTTCGCGCGCGGGCACGGTGGCGGGCGCGGGGCCGAGTGGGGTCCGCACGCGCTTTTGTTTGACTGCCAAATCAGCGGTGGCCTCGTGCAGCAAATGCAATCCGAGCTGGCCGAGGGCGCGGCGGAATTCGGGGTGAGGCGTGGTTTTATCGCGCAAGGTGGCGAGCCGTGCTTGCGCGATGGGGTGCTGGATGAGGTGGACGTTTTTCAAAAAAACTATTGGGCAAAAAGATGGGGGGCGATGTAGTAGGGCAAACCGGGCCGGAGGGAAATGGGGTTGAGCCCGAGATCGACCTTCACGGTGCTACCCGCGGGCGGGGTGCTGCTTTTTGTGAACAGGCTGAAGAGGCCCAAAAAATCCACGGGCGGATCGTGCCGCACAAGGCGGGCGGTGTCCTCGGTGATGCCGGCGACATCTTCGGCGAGGCGGATGGCGGCATCGAGGTTGCCAAGCTTGTCCACCATGCCGAGCTTGAGCGCCTGCGTACCGGTAAGAATGCGGCCGTCGGCGTAGTCCTTCCAGTCAGTGACTAATTCTTTGGCGTGTTGAGTGGCGCGGTGGCCTTTCTTCTCGCGGCCAGTTTCGACGATGGAGGCGAATTGCTGGTAAGTGGAATCAATAAAATCCTGCAGGATTTTTTTCTGCTCATTGCTGGTGGACTCCGGCGGGTTGAAGGGCGAAAGCATATCTTTGTTGGCGCCACTCTTAAAAGTGACCGCTTGCACGCCGACTTTATCCATCAGCCCGTGAAAGTTTACGGACTGCATAATGACGCCGATGGATCCGGTGATGGTAAGTTTATTGGCGACGATGAGGCGGCACGGTGCGGCGACGTAATAACCACCGGACGCGGCCATCCCGCCCATCGAAGCGATGACGGGTTTGCCGGTGTCGGTTTGAAATTCCACGATCGCGTTGTGAATTTCATCGGAGGCAAGCACTTCGCCGCCGGGGGAATCGATGCGGAGGACGACCGCTTTGATGCGTTGATCCGCAGCGGCGAGGTCGAATTGTTTCTTGATACGCGTCACCATATTTTGCTCCGCACTGAGGCCGTAGCTGGTAATCATGCCGGTGACGGGCACGATGGCAATGCGCTCTTCAGTGTCGCCACTGCGCACGATGGTTTCGGTGTAAAGATCCGTGGGCGCCGCCAGCGAATCCATCGCCTCACCTACAGAAGAAATAAACCATCCGCCCAGCAACAAGATGCCCCCCAGCGTTAAAAACAGAAACATAAACACCCAACGCCCCGCGCCGGTGGAGCGGGGATAGGACTGCGGTTGCTGCGGCAAAACAGGCGGCGTGGAGTCATCTTCGTGATCGCTCATCCGCCGAGTTTACCGCCCCGCACGCCTGCCCGCAAGCGGTTCGTTTGCCCTTGACGCTGCCCCACCGCGCGCCTACCCTCTCGGCGACAGGTAGGTATTGGCTCGTGGAGCCAGATGCGGCAAGTCGGTTTTTAACCGGCTTTTTTGTTCCCCAAGTGGGGTCAAAGCGCCGGGCAACCTACCCGTGAAAGGCGCCAAATATATGGATAAAGGCATAAATAGCGCGGAGTTTTTGGCTCTGCTGGATTTTTACGAAAAAGAAAAAGGCATCAGCCGCGAGGCGCTGACTGAAGCGATCAACGAGGCGATTCTCGCTGCGGCAAAAAAGGCCGTGGGCGCCAGTCGCGATTTGCGGGTAGAGACGGATCCCAAGTCCGGCGAAATCCGTGCCTTCGCGCGGCTGCTCGTGGTGGATCGCGTGCAGAATGAGCAGGACGAAATTTCGCGCTTCGATGCGATGCAATTCAAAGAAGACGCCAAGGCCGGTGACGAGATTGAGAAGGAAGTCACCCCCACCGGTTTCGGCCGCATCGCCGCGCAGTACGCCAATCAAAATCTTAAGCAATACATCCGGCGCGCCGAGAAGGCGCTCATCTTCGAGGAATTCAAAGACCGCACCGGCGACATCGTGCGCGGCACCGTCCGGCGCTTCGAACGCAGCGATGTCATCATCGACCTCGGCCGCTACGAGGCGCTGCTGCCCAATCGCGAGCGGGTGCCGATTGAGGAATATCAGCCGGGCGAGCAACTGCGTTGCTACGTCAAAGCCGTGGAAGAAACCGGACGCGGCCCGGAAATTATTCTCTCACGCGCCGACCCGAATTTTGTCATCAAACTTTTTACGCAGGAAGTTACTGAGATCGCCGATGGCACGGTGGAAATTATCGCCGTCGCCCGCGAGCCGGGCTGGCGCACCAAGCTCGCTGTGCATTCCGCCGATAGCCGAGTGGATCCCGTCGGCGCGTGCGTGGGCTTGCGCGGTCAACGCGTCAAAAACATCGTGCGCGAGCTAAACAACGAAAAGGTGGACATCATCCACTGGAGCTCGGACATCAGCACTTTTGTCATCGAAGCCCTGAAGCCCGCGGAAATCAAAAACCTCAAAATCAATGAGGCCGACAAGCGCATCCAGGTTTTTGTCAACGAAGATCAACTTTCACTCGCCATCGGCAAGCGCGGCCAAAACGCGCGCCTCGCCCAAAAGCTCGTCGGCTGGCATATCGACATCGAGGCCGACCAAGTGGAGGTCCTCTCCTTCGACGACCAAGTCGCCAGCGCCGTGGCGGCGATGACCGCTCTGCCCGGCATCGACGATGCCCTTGCGCAAACGCTCGTCCAAAGCGGCTTCCATTCCGTGGCCGATTTGCAACAAGCCGAAGCCGCCGACCTCGCGGAAATCCCCGATCTCGCCCCGCACGCGGAAACGATTATGGCCGCCCTCGCTTCACTAGAAAACGGCGCGCCCGAAGCGGAAGCCACCGAAGCTCCAGCCGAAGAAGAATCTGCCCCACAACCGGAGGCCACCGAAACCACTGAAGAACCCGCGACCGACGACACGAAAGCCGAACCCGACACGAAAGCCGAACCCGACACGGAAGCCGAACCCGACACGGACGACGAAACCGCCGAGGCTACCGAGCCCGCCGCCGACACCAAGACAGACTAAAGCCAAATATGCCCGTACGCATTTACGACATCGCCAAGAAACTGGGTATCCAGAGCAAAGAGGTGCTGGCCAAGGCCAAGGACCTCGGCATCGCCAATGCGCGCGTTGCGTCCAGTTCGCTCGATAAAATCACCGGCGAATATCTCGAACAAGAAATCGCCAAGGAACTCGCCCCCGCCAAAACCGAAGCGGAAGCCGCCGCCGAAAAAGCCGAAGAAGCCAAACCGGTTGAGAGCGGCCCCGTTTTGATTGTGGCACCGGAACCCGAACCGGAGCCGGAACCCGAGCCCGAACCTGTCGAGGAAGCCGAAGAGGAAACGACCGAAGACAAAAAGGAGGAAGCAACCGAAGCTGCTCCTGCCGAAGAACCCGCAGTGGCCGCCGAACCGGAAGCGCCCGCAGCTCCTGCCGCCCCCGCTGAACCCGCCACACCCGCCGGGCCGAAGGTTGGCGAAAAGATTGGCTTCATTGATTTAGGCAATATGCCCGTGCGCCGCGAAGCCCGCGGACGGCGCGATAAAAAAGACGACAAAAAGAAACCCGCCGACAAGCCCGGCGCAAAGCGCGCCGCGCAACCGGCCAAGCCCCGTTACGTCGCCAAAGCCGACGCACCGGTCATCACGCTTAAGCCGCCGATTATGGTGCGCGAACTCGCCGAAGCCATCCGGCGCAAGCCTTTCCAACTCATCGCCGACTTAATGCAGCTCGGCGTGTTTGCCAACGTCAACCAAGCGGTTGACGAACCGACGGCCAAACAGTTGTGCGCCAAAAACGGTTTCAAGTTCGAAGCCAAAAAACGCCAGCGCGACGCCACGGCACCCGCGCCCATTCCTGAGAAAAAACTCGAACTGGATCTCGACGACGATGAGAGCGATCTCAAGCCACGCCCGCCGGTCGTCGCCGTAATGGGCCACGTGGATCACGGCAAAACCACGTTGCTCGATTCCATCCGCAGCGCCAACGTCGTCAACGGCGAAGCCGGCGGCATCACCCAGCACATCGGCGCGTACTCCATCGATGTCCCCCACCCCGAGGATAAAAAACGCCTCGAGCCCATTACTTTTCTGGACACCCCCGGCCACGCCGCCTTCAGTGCGATGCGCGCGCGCGGCGCGAATGTCACCGACCTCATCGTGCTCGTCATTGCCGCCGACGATGGCGTGATGCCGCAGACCATTGAGTCCATCAACCACGCCAAAGCTTCCGGTGCTACTATTATAGTAGCGGTCAACAAATGCGACGTGCACGGCGCCAACCCAATGCGCGCACGCGAGCAAATGAGCGAGCACGGCCTATCCGCCGAAGATTGGGGCGGCGACACACTTTTCGTTGATGTCTCCGCGCTCAAAGGCGAGGGCATCGACAAATTGCTCGATGCCATTTTGCTGCAGTCCGAACTGCTCGAGCTCAAAGCCAACCCCGACCGCCGCGCCGCCGGCAACGTGGTGGAAAGCGGGATGGAACCGGGCGGCCCCACCGCCACGGTGATCGTCCGCAAAGGCACGCTCAAAGTTGGCGACCTTGTCATTTGCGGCCAATACTACGGCAAAGCCCGCGCGCTCATTAACGAAGAAGGCGATCGATTGAAAACCGCCGGGCCGTCGTACGCCGTCAAGCTGCTCGGCCTCAATGGCGTGCCCGAAGCGGGCGATGATTTTCACGCGGTGGAACACGAAAAAGCCGCACGCGACCTCGCCGAAGAACGCGGCGAAATCGCCCACAAACAACGGCTCGATGGCCGCGCTGCGGGTGTTACATTGGAGAACCTGTTCGACACCATCGAGGCCGCCTCGGCCAAGACGCTGAAGGTCATCGTCAAAGCCGACACACAAGGCTCCGCCGAAGCGATCGTGGAATCGCTCGGCAAAATTGAATCGGACAAGGTGAACCTCGAGGTCATCCACAGCGCCGTGGGCACCGTAAGCGAAAGCGATATCAACCTCGCCGCATCGTCCTCGGCGGTTGTTCTTGGTTTCCACACGCGCGTGGACAAAGGCGCGCCGGACATCGCCAAACATCACGGCGTGCAGATCAAGCAATACAAAATTATTTATGAACTGATTGATGAAGTGAAAGACGCGATGGCCGGTTTGCTCGATCCCGAGGAAAAGCAGGTCGTCATTGGCACCGCCGAAGTGCGGCAACTTTTCCCGCTCAGCAAAGGCGGCGTGGTCGCCGGTTGTATGGTTACCGATGGCCGCATCACCCGCGGCAAAGTGCGCGTGATGCGCAAAGACAAAGCGCTGCACACCGGCAAAGTCACCACGCTCAAGCGCTTCAAGGACAACGCCGACGTCGTGCGTTCGGGAATGGAATGCGGCATCCGCGTCGAGGGCTTTGATGATTATCAGGAAGGCGATCTCATCCAGAGCATCACCACCGAACAAATCGCCGCCACACTTTAACCCCCTAACCGCCATGCCCTCGCTCCGCCAACAACGCGTCCGCGAATTACTCAAACGCACGGTCGGCGAAATCCTCCGGCGCGAACTGGACTCCGAATCGTGCGGCCTCATCACCGTCAACGATGTGGGGATGGCCAACGATCTCCACTCCGCGATGATCTTCGTCAGCGTGCTCGGCAGCGACGCACAAAAACGCACCGCCGCCGGGTGTCTGAAATCCGAACGCTCGCGCATCCAATATATGCTCGGCCGCGAAGTGGTGCTCAAATACACCCCGCGCATTAAATTCGAATTGGACGACGCCATCGAGGCCGGCAACCGCGTGATGTCCATCCTCGAAGAGATGGAGCAAACCAACCCCACCGATCCCATCAATGACGATGGCGATGAGGAAGACGACGACTGATGCGCCCGCTCAAAATCATTGACCGCATCATCCGCGCCGTGAACAACGGCAACACCTTTGCCGTCGGCGGCCATATGCGGCCCGATGGCGATTGCATCGGCAGCGAGCTCGCCATCGCCTATGCCCTGCGCGGTCTTGGAAAAAAAGTCACTGTGTTTAATCAGGACGCAATGCCCGACAAACTCGCATTCCTTGACCCGAAGAAAATAGTGCGCGCCGCGCAAAAGCCCCGCGCTTTCGATTGCGTCTTCGTCACCGACTGCGCCAACCACGAACGCCTCGGCACCATCCGCGACACCGTCAGCAAACGCGGCACGCTCATCAACATCGATCACCATAATTCCAACACCCGCTATGGCGACCTCAATTGGGTCGACAGCAAAAGCGCCAGCACCGGCGAAATGATTTTTCGTTTATTGAAACAAGCCAAGTGGCCCGTCACGCCGCTCATTGCCGATTGCCTCTTCACCGCCATCAGCACGGACACCGGCAGTTTCCAGTATCCCACCACGCGCCCCTCCACGTACCACGCCGCCGCCGAGTTGGTGAACCGCGGCGCGAATCTCGCCCGCATTTGCGATGAGGTTTACCAAAGCTACCCCCTCTCGCGCGTGAAACTGCAGAAGCATATGTACAACAGCTTCAAGCTCATCGAGCAAAACCAAGTCGCCTACTTTTGGATTCGCCAGGCCGATTACAAAAAAGCCGGTGCCGTGCCCGATGAAAGCGAAGGGCTCATCGATCACATCCGCGATATCCAGGGCGTGAAGGTCGCGTGCCTCTTTGAGGAAATTGAGCCGAACATCACGCGCATCAGTTTGCGCTCCAAGCTGCCCGAGTTGGATGTCTCCACCATCGCGGTGGACTTCGGCGGCGGCGGGCATATGTCCGCTGCCGGCGCGCGCATCCTCGGCACGCAACTCGCCACCCAACGCAACGTGCTCGCCGCAGTCAAATCCGCTCTCTCGAAAGCCAACGGAAAAGCCTAAAATGCTTCAACCGGAATCCGAACTCAACGGCGCGTTGCTCATCGACAAACCCGCCGGGCCCACCTCGCACGACATTGTGGACATCGTCCGCAATCTCTTTCGCATCAAAAAAGTCGGCCACTGCGGCACGCTCGATCCTGCCGCCACCGGCCTCCTCATTCTCCTGCTCGGCCGCGCCACCAAGCTTTCGCAAAAACTCACTGCCGACGACAAGGTGTACGAAGGCACCATCACCTTCGGCCAAGCCACCGACAGCTACGACGCCCAAGGCGAAGTGACCACCACCGCCCCCGTGCCCGCGCGCGACTGCGACGCCCTCAACACCGCCGCCAAAAAATTCACCGGCGACATCCAGCAAAAACCGCCGATGGTTTCCGCCGTAAAAAAAGACGGCGTGCCGCTTTATAAACTCGCCCGCAAAGGCAAGACCATCGAACGCGAAGCCAAGCCGATCCACATTTATTCCTACGAGTTTAGCGAGTACAAAGAGCCCGCCGCGCGTTTCCGCGTCCACTGCACCAAAGGCACTTACGTCCGCAGCCTCGCCCACGAGCTTGGGCAAACCCTCGGCTGCGGCGCGCACTTGAGCGCCCTCCACCGCACGCAATCCGGCAAATTCAACGTCGCCACCGCCACCCGCCTTGAAGACCTCGTCAAGCTGCCCGTCGAGGAACTCCCCGCGCGGATGGTTTCCCTGCTCGACATCGCCCGAATGTTTCTGCCCGCCGCCGACGAATGAGAACCCTCCACGACGCCCGCGAAGTGCAGCCCCCCAACGGCCGCGTCTGCTGCGCCATCGGCCTCTTCGATGGCGTCCATCTCGGCCACCAACAAGTCCTCCGCCAAGCCGTCTCCGATGCCCACCAGCTCGAGGCCACTCCGCTCTGCGTCACATTTTCCCAACACCCCGCCGCCGTGCTAGCCCCCGACCGCGCCCCCGGCCTCATCCAGAACCTCCCCCAACGCCTTGCCGCCATCGAAGCCCTCGGCATCGAAGCCACCCTCGTCCTCCCCTTCGATGAAGCGATGAGCCAAATCCCCGCCGAGCTCTTCATCCAAGGCCTCTTCGTGGACCTCGGCCGCATCCAATCCATTTGCGTCGGCGCGCACTTCGCCTTCGGCCATCAACGCCAGGGCAACGTGGACCTCCTCCAACGCCTCGGCCAGGAAATGAATTTCATCGTGCACGGACTCGCCAGCGTTTCGTTAGATGAAGAAACCGTCAGCAGCACCCGCATCCGCGCCGCCATCGAGGCCGGCCAGCTCGATGCCGCCGGCCAAATGCTCGGGCGCGAATACGCCCTCATCGGCGAAGTGATCCAAGGCGATCAACGCGGCCGCGAGCTTGGCTACCCCACCGCCAATCTTGAAGCCACCGGCCTTTGCCTCCCGCCCAACGGCGTCTACGCCGCGCACGCCCAAGTCGGCGAAGCCACCCACCGCGCCGCCGTCAACATCGGCCACCGCCCCACCCTTGCCGATGCCGATCCCCGCCTGCACGTCGAAGCCCATCTATTGGATTTCGAAGGCGATCTCTACGGCCAACCCCTCGCCCTCACCTTCGTCGGCAAACTCCGCGAAGAACAAAAATTCGAAACCCCCAACGCCCTAAAAACCCAAATCCAAAAAGACCTAGTCGCCGCGCGGTACTTGTTCACGCAACTGTAGCCCGGGCCGATGGCCCGGGGGTTGAGGGTTGAGGGTTGAGGGTTAATGTAGCCCGGGCCGGTGGCCCGGGTCGGACGCGCACAGCGCGTCCCTACCGGGGCGATCCACAATCCGGTAAGGGATATTTCAGGGATTTACCCGAGGTTGGCAACATTCTATCTCAGGTTGGAGGCTTGCCGACCCGGGCTGGAAGGCTTCTGACTGGGTTTTCATCTCTCCAACCCATTCTGGAAGCTCGCCAACCCGGGCTGGAAGCTTGCCAACCTGTTCCGGAAGCTCGCCAGCCCAGCCAGAACCCTTCCAACCCATTCCCAAGAGCCGCCAGCCTAGGATGGAATGATGCCGACCTAGGATGGAATGATGCCGACCTAGGATGGAATGATGCTGACCTAGGTTGGAATGATAAGATTCATTGTGAACCGCCAAGG
>JAAZZB010000082.1 GCA_014239365.1 Verrucomicrobiia bacterium
GCGGGGTCTAGTCTGACCATCGCGCTACCTATCTCCAGACAGTAGTCCCATTTCTCGATTGAGGCGTAGATGCCCCAGCGCACCTCCAGCACGTCGGGGTGGCCGCGCAAGGTTGACTCAATCTGTTCCAGCTCCTCAAATGCCTCCTCGTGGTTGCCCAGTTCGAGCCAGCCTTGAGCGGCTGTGAGGTGCATGGAGTCGGGTGGTTGGAGTGGTTGCACGGGGGGGGAAACCTAGCTTCCGCACTCGGAGGAGAACAGCCTAACTCTCCCCCGGAGAAAACCCTCCTCAGCCAGATAAGCAGCCACCAGCGCCTTTGCCCAAATCGGGTACGGGGCTTGTAGTCGATGCACACAGCCGTTACCCCCTAATACCCACCACCCCCGCCAACCGCTTTCCAGTCCTCGATCAACCGGTTCACGGGACGCTTCTCCGCCTTCCGGCTAGCCGCTAGAGGCAACTCCCGCACCTCACCGCGTAACGTCGGAGTTCAATCACCGGTCGGCCAGTTAAAAAACTGGCAGCCCCCAAATCGGATGCGGGGTGACCTTTATGCCAAAAGCTTCAGAGTAAGCCTTGCAGTTCTCAGGAGTTGCCTCCACGACCCCAGCAAGTTCCGCCCTCCCCGCCGGCATGTAGAAGGTTTCGCCTAAACCTAAAGGTAGTTTATCTCCTCGGGGAACTCCCGGTTGAGCCGGTTTCCCTCTCTCCAACATCGCCCCACTGTAGCCGACTTCATCCGGTCCCAGCATGCTAACGACCCTAGTAACAGTTGTCGCTCCAAAGGCGTCGCCTCCCTCTCTAGATCGGATTTGCTCAACGAGTTCGCCCAGAGGACGGGATCCTTTAGGGGATTGACCTTTCCTTCCTTCTTGGTAGTAGGTTCTGGTTTTGCCATCAGCATTGCCTGTATTCAGGTCGACCAACTGCTGCGGACAGTATGGCTTCCCTTACCTGGACCAACAAGGATGAAACCTCACGCGCGAGGTGTAAATGGGGGTGGGGGGTGCGATATGTGCGCCCCGGCTGGGGGAGGGTACCCCCTGCGTTAGCTTCCGAACAAATCCGAACAACTTTTCTTTCATTTCGGTGCATCACAGTTCATATTCGCGCCGGACAGGATGAGCTGGGAAGTGTAAGAATAGCCCCTAATTATGCACCCGAATACACCCTAGACGAATCTGAATGAACCGGCGGTCTATGGGTTCGAATCCCACCCCTTCCGCCATTTTGCAATTTTTGCCTGTTTTCCTATGAAAATCATCGATATGCACGTCCATATGGTGGGCAATGAGGCCAGTGGAAATGGCTGCTGGATTCGGGTGACGCCGACAAAATACCCTCTCTACGCGCTGATGTTGCGCAAATTGGGCGTGCCCGTGAAGGCATTGCGGGCGGCGGATTTTGATGATTTATACCGCGATCGGCTGTTGCACTATCTAAGGGAGTCGGCCGTCGACGCTGTTTGCCTTTTGGCGCAGGAGGCGGTTTATGACACACAAGGCAGTTTGCTGGAAAACCGTGGGAGCGCGTTTGTGCCTAATGATGTCGTTTTGCGGCTGGCCAAGGAGCATCCGGAATTTCTCCCGGCCGTGTCCATCCACCCTGCCCGACCCGATGCGATGGATGAATTGGATCGCTGCCTCGAAGCTGGCGCGGTGATGATGAAGTGCCTGCCGAATTGCCAGAACATCGATTGCAACGACCCGCGCTTCAAACCGTTTTGGAATCGGATGGCCGAGGCCGGCTTGCCTTTTTTGGCCCACACCGGCGGCGAGCACACGCTCGAAGTCATCAATGCCGACTATGCCAATCCTGAATCTTTACGCCTGCCGCTCGAGTGTGGCGTGAACGTCATCGCCGCGCACGCCGCCACCGGCAGCGGGCCGTTTGATCCCGAATACCTCCCCACCCTCGTGCGGATGATGCGCGACCACAAAAATTTGTACGCCGATTCCAGCGCGCTTAACGTCCCCACTCGAAGCCACGGCCTGCGCCCTTGTTTGGAAAATGATCTTCTCGCCTCGCGCGCTGTGCACGGCAGCGATTACCCTGTGCCCACCTCACCTCTCTGGGCGTGGCTACGCGGCCTCATCGATAGCGATCAATTTTCAGACCTCCGCAAAATAAAAAACCCCATCGAGCAAGATTACCAAACCAAAGTCGCAACGGGTTTCCCCGCCGAACACTTCACGCGCATTAACGAGTTGTTGCGAACAACCGCCTAAAGCAATTCCTTCAACGCCGCCAACACGCGGTTGACATTTGCTTCGCTGGAGGAATGGCCCATTAAACCAATGCGCCAAACTTTGCCGGCGAGGGGGCCGAGGCCGGGGCCGATTTCGATGCCGTGATCGTTGAGCAACGCGGCGCGCACGGCGGCTTCATCGGTGCCTTCGGGGATGGTCACGGCGTTGAGTTGCCAAAGTTGATGGCCTTCCTGTGAGGCGATGCCGAGACCCAACTCGGCGAGGCCAGCCCGAAGCAAATTGTGGTTGGCCTCGTGGCGTGCCCAGCGGTTTTCGAGGCCTTCTTCGAGCACCAGGCGAAGGGCTTCGTGCAGTGCGTAGTTCATCGAAATGGGCGCGGTATGGTGATACGCGCGCGCGCCTTCTCCCCAATAATTGGCCAACAAATTGACGTCGAGATACCAACTTTGCACGCCTTGCGAACGCGCGCGGATCGCGCTCATCGCGGCTTCACTGAAGGAAACCGGCGAAAGCCCCGGCGGACAACTGAGGCATTTTTGGGTGCCACTATAGATTGCATCCACTTGCCAGTCATCGACCCGAACAGGACAACCGCCGAGGGAAGTAACCGCATCAAGCAACAGCAACGCACCGGCGTCGTGCACGATTTTTGAAATCTCTTCGATGGGCGTCAGCGCGCCAGTCGATGTCTCGGC
The DNA here is from genome assembly GCA_014239365.1 of Verrucomicrobiia bacterium. Lineage (GTDB taxonomy): Bacteria > Verrucomicrobiota > Verrucomicrobiia > Limisphaerales > UBA1100 > JACNJL01. The sequence goes on from JAAZZB010000082.1 coordinate 2,906, forward strand.
GTGGACGATGGCGACGAGCTTTGGTTTTGTGGTTTCCAACGCAGCAGCAATTTGCGCGGGCTCAATGATCCGGCCCCATTCGGATTCCACGCGGGTGACCTTCGCGCCGCAACGTTCGGCCACGTCCGCCATCCGCGTGCCGAAGACGCCGTTGATGCCGACCACCACTTCGTCGCCCGGCTCAATCAGATTCACAAAACAAAACTCCATCCCCGCGCTGCCCGTGCCGCTGACGGGAAAGGTCATTTCATTTTCCGTGAGCATCACCGCGCGGAGCATTGTTTTGATTTCTTCCATCATCAAAACAAACGACGGATCAAGGTGCCCCACCAACGGTTGGCTCATCGCCTCCAAAACGGTCGGCGCCACATCACTCGGGCCGGGGCCGAGGAGGGTGCGCGCGGGCGGAAGAAATTTTTCAACATTCATGCGCGCGCACCGTAGCCGCACGCCTCGACACAGGTAAAGGATTTTGGCACGGTGCGTCCCGCTATGGCGCAAACGAACCTCATCCGCGAATTGCAAGACATCGTTGGCGCGGAGGCCGTGTTGTCTGCCGAGGAGGAATTGCTCGTGTACGAATGCGATGCGTACACGTTGGAAAAAAATTTACCCACCGCCGTGGTTTTGCCGGGCACTACCGATGAAGTGGTGGCCATCGTAAAACTCTGCAACCGGCTGAAGCTTCCCATCATCCCGCGCGGCGCGGGCACGAGCCTCAGCGGCACGGTATTGGCAGTGGATGGCGGCGTGATGATCGCTCTCACGCGAATGAACCGCGTGCTAAACGTCGATGCCCGAAACCGCCGCGCGCTCGTGGAAGCCGGCTGTGTGAACGCGTGGATCACCCGCGATGCCGCGCCGCACGGACTTTTCTTCGCCCCCGATCCTTCCAGCCAATCCGCCTGCACTATCGGCGGCAATGTGGCCACTAACTCCGGCGGACCGCACACGCTCAAGAATGGCGTCACCACCAATCACGTGCTCGGCTACGAAATGGTATTGCCCGATGGCACCGTGGAATGGCTCGGCACCGAACCGGATGGCGGCGAGGAAATAGACGGCTACGATTTGCGTGGCGCGGCGATTGGCTGCGAGGGGATGTTTGGCGTGGTCACGCGCGTGCTCGTGCGGTTGATGAAAACGCCGCCCGCGTTCAAAACTTTTCTCGGCATTTTTGAAAGCGTGGACGACGCCAGCCAAGCGGTCAGCGACATCATCCGCGCGGGCATTGTGCCCGGCGCGCTGGAGATGATGGATCAGCTCATCACCCAAGCCGTGGAGGAAGCGTATCACTTTGGCTTCCCGCTCGATGCCGGCGCGGTGCTCATCGTGGAGCTCGATGGCTTGCGCGACGGCGTGGAGGCGCAAGGCAAACAAGTCGAAAAAATTTGTCACCAACACAACGCACGCGAAGTGCGCGTGGCCAAGGACGACGCCGAGCGCGCCGCCATCTGGAAATGCCGCAAACGCGCCTTCGGTGCCATCGGCCGACTCAGCCCAAACTACGTCACGCAAGACGGCGTGGTGCCGCGCAGTAAACTCCCGGAGATCATGCGCTTCATCCGCGCCACCAGCGAAAAGCACGGCCTACGCATCCCGAATGTTTTCCACGCGGGCGACGGGAACATTCATCCACTGATTTTATATGATGAACGCAAGCCGGGCGAAACCAAACGCGCGTTGGCGGCGGGTCACGATATTTTGGAAAAATGCATCGCACTCGGCGGCAGCGTCACCGGCGAACACGGCATCGGCGCAGAGAAAATCGATTTCATGCCCAAACAATTTTCGACCGACGACCTTGACGCAATGAAAATGCTGCGCCGCGCTTTCGACCCCGCCCAACGCTGCAACCCCCACAAAATGTTCCCCGGCGGCAAACGCTGCGCGGAATTTGCACCCAAAAAACAAGTCGCCGCGTAAGCTGTTTTCAACTATATTGACCGAGGTAAAATATGGACACTCACGAACAATTCGCCATCGATTATTTTCAGGATGAAGACGGCAAGTTCACCGCGCGTGTACCGGCCATTCCCGGCTGTGTGGCGTGGGGCGACACGCTGGAAGAAGCTCACCGCGCCGCCATCGAGGCCATCGAAAGCTGCCTCGAAGCACGCGAAACGGTGGACGCGCCAATCGCCGTTTCGCATTACGACGGCCTGAATGTTTATCAGCGCTCGGCCAATGCCTAAGCTGATTCCGATTTCACATCGTGTATTAGCGCGCAAACTCAAGCGCGCCGGCTTTCGCGAAATCCGCACCTCACGCCATCCCGTTTGGTTTCACGCTGAAAAAAACTCACCATCCCTGTCCCCAGTCATCCGGGTGATGTGCCCAAGGGAACCCTGCGAACCATCATCCGTGGAATCGGATTCACCGTGGAAGAATTTAACCGATTGAAATGACTCTCACCCCAAACAGCATCGAGCAACTTCGGGAAGCGCTCCCGAAAGCAAAGGCGGTAAAGGCCTTCGACTTGTCAGCCATCGGCAAGTTGATCGAGCACGTGCCGGAAGATATGACGGCGACGGTGCAAGCAGGGATGAACTTGGGCGAGTTCCAAACGCAACTCGCGCAGCAAAACCAATGGCTTCCGGTGGACCCGCCCGACCCTAACACGCTCTCCATCGGCGCGCTACTCGCGGGAAACGCCACCGGCCCGCGCCGGTTTGGCTTTGGCTCCGTGCGCGATTGGCTGATTGGCATCGCGGCGGTGTTGCCCGATGGACGGCTGGTTCGCAATGGCGGCAAGGTGGTCAAAAATGTCGCGGGCTTTGATTTGTGCAAATTGTTCATCGGCAGCCGCGGCACGCTCGGCGTCATTGTGGAGGCTACGTTCAAACTGCTTCCCAAACCGGAAGCGGAAGTGTTTCTCAAAAAAGAATGTGCCTCGCTCGATGACGCGGAGGATGTACTGCAGAAACTTTGGGAATAAGATTTACAACCGCACGTGCTCGACCTCCATCGCCTCGATGGACAGCCCATCAATTTGGTGGTCGGCTTTGCGGGTGCGCAAGCGGATGTGGAGGCGCAAACAGAAGCCGTTGCGGATTTCGGCATCAGTGCAAAAACCGATCTGGAATACGACGCGGCATTCCGGCCCACCGCGCACTGCATCGAATCCGTTGCACCCGCTGATACAATTAAGTCCCTTCGCTCAATGACCGACTGCGATTTTGTCGCGCGTGCGGGCAATGGCACAGTTTACTGCCGCCATCATCATCCGGAAAAATTCAAGGGCGGCATTGGCGACGACATTGCCTTCAATCCGCCCGCACTGCAAACTCGCATCAAAGACACCTTCGATCCCGAAGGCATTTTGCCCACGCTATGATCGAGCCTTTCATCGACGAAGATAAGTCGCTCGCTTGCGTGCACTGCGGCTTGTGCCTTTCGGCCTGCCCCACGTATTTGGAAACCGGCAATGAAAACGATTCGCCGCGCGGCCGCATTTATCTGATGCGCGCCCTGCAGTCCGGTCGCCTGCCGATGGAGGCCACCACCATCGGGCACATCGACCGCTGCCTCGGCTGCCGCGCCTGCGAAAGCGCGTGCCCCAGCGGCGTGGAATACGGCCACCTCCTCGAGCACACCCGCGATCACATCGAGCACCACCACCGGCGCGGGTGGTTCCAAACCCTTCTGCGCCGCATCGCCATCGAGCAAGTGTTCCCCTTCCCTCGGCGATTAAAACTGGCATTGTTTTTTGGCAGACTAATGAACCGGCGCCCCTTCATTTGGTTCGCCCCCCGAATGGCGCGCGAGGCGTTGGAGTTGGTTCCCGAACATTCTCCCGAATCGAGAACCCCAAAACAAAACCCCGCCTCCGCCCAACCCGCGAGCGGGCAAGTCGGCTTCATCGAGGGCTGCGTGATGCAGGTGATGTTTGCCCGCACCAACGAAGCCACCGTGCAGTTGCTCAATCAAGATGGCTGGGACGTTCACTGCCCCGAAGGCCAAGCTTGCTGCGGCGCGCTCTACGCGCACAGCGGTCAGCTCGCCAAAGCCCGCGCTTGCGCCCGCCGCAATATCGCCGCCTTCGAATCGCAAAACCTCACGGCCATCATTATCAACGCCGCCGGCTGCGGCAGCACCTTGAAAGAATACGGCCAGCTCCTCGCCGACGATCCTGAATGGGCCGAACGCGCCACTGCCTTTAGCGCCAAGGTCAAAGATTTGACCGAGTGGATTTCCGAGGAGACAGGAAACGGAAATCAGAAACTGGAATGCAAAGTCACGTATCACGATGCGTGTCACTTAGCGCATCCGCAAGGGATCACACTTGAGCCACGGGCACTTGTACGTGCGATGGCGGGAGAACACTTTGTCGAATTAAACGAAGCCGATGTGTGCTGCGGCAGCGCCGGAAGCTACAACCTCACCGAACCCGAAATGGCCGCGCGCCTGCAACAACGAAAAATCAAAAACATCCTCGCCACCGGCGCCGACATCGTGGTCACCACCAACCCCGGCTGCCTCCTCCAAATCCAAGCCGGCCTAAAAAAAGCCAACCCAAAAATCCGCGTGATGCACATTGCGGATTTTTTAACTACTTCCCACGCCGAATAACCTGGCCGGGACCGGCGGCGTTGTGGCGATCATGTTCGACCACTGCTTTTCCATTCACCAAAACTAAGCGGAAGCCGGTGGCGTATTGGTGGGGGGCTTTGAAGGTGGCGTTGTCTTTTATTTTGGCGGGATTGAAAACGACGATGTCGGCGGCGAAGCCTTTGCGGAGTTCGCCTCTGCCTTTGAGTTGGAAGGTGCGGGCGGGGAGGCTTGTGAGTTTGCGAATGGCTTCTTCGAGCTTGAGTTGTTTTTGGTCGCGCGCGTAGCGGGCGAGGAAGCGGGCGGCGTTGCCGTAGCCGCGCGGGTGTGGCACGCCGACTTCAAAGGCGCGCACGCTGCTATCGCTGGCAAACATCGTGTGCGGATGACGCAGAAAGGCGCGCGCGTCGTCCTCGTGCATTCCGTGAAAGACCGCGCTTGCGCCGCCGTTTTTTTCTACTTCAAAGATGAGCGAGATTTGGTGGTCGAGGTCGTCTTTGCCGTAGTGCAGTTTTGCCGCTTCCATCACGTTGAGGCCGTTGAAGCGTTTGTCTTTTTTGTAATAGGCAATGACGGCGTAGGAATAACTTTCCCGCTGGCGATTGCGCAGTCGGTCTTTCATCCACGCGATGGTTTCGGCGCGGGTCTTTGGATTATTGATGCGTTGGGCGAATGCTTTTGTGCCGCCGACAATCAATGCGTCGGGCAACAACTGATGCAAGCTCGTGCTCGATGCGGTGTAGGCATATTGATCGTGCGTGAGGCGGATGCCATCAGCTCGGGCTTGATCGAGGCGGGCGAGCAGTTGCGGATGCTTGCCCCACATTGGGCGACCGGCGAGTTTGAGATGCGAAATGTGCGCGGGCAATTTGGCTTGCCCGGCAATGGTGCAAACCTCGTCGATGGCTTTGAAAATGTTAGTGCCTTCGCTACGCATATGGCTTGCGTAAATTCCGCCGTGAGCGGCGACGGTTTTGGAGAGGGCAACCAGCTCATCGGTTTTCGCAAAAACTCCGGGCAGATAAATGAGGCCCGTCGACATTCCGAGTGCGCCGTCTTCCATTGCCTTGGCGATGTGTTTTTGCATCGCGGCCAATTCCGTGGCGTTGGGCGGACGACGGATTGAGCCGCCCATTACCTGGCCGCGCACGGTTCCGTGGCCGATGAGGCTGGCGATGTTGGGGGAGAATCCGTTCTTCTCAAGCTTGCTATAAAACTCGCCGAGGTTGAGTTTTGATGAGCCGCAGTTACCGAGCACCAAAGTGGTGACGCCCATTCGCAGAAAGTTTTCGGCCTTCGGATGGTAGACGATATTCTCGGCGTGGGTGTGGACGTCGATGAATCCAGGGGCGATCGCGAGCCCGTTGACGTCGATGATTTTTCGCGGGCCACCGGCGCGGGCTACATTGCCGATGGCGATGATGCGACCATTTTGGATGGCAACGTCGCCCTTGAATGGGGCGCGTCCGGTGCCGTCGTAAATCAAGCCGTTGCGCAGGACGAGATCCGGCGCGGCGTTTACGCTAAACGCAAAACAAAGAGTGGCGAGAAGCACCCGCATTTTAGGCCTCGCCGATTTGGGCGGCGTAGCCGGCGGCATCGAGGAGGTGGGCGGTATCGGGTTCGCCGTTGAGTTGCAGTTTGAAAAACCAACCTTCATCGAAGGGGCTGTCGTTGGCGAGCTCGGGGGTGTCCGCGAGTGCGGCGTTAATTTCCAGCACGGTGCCGGCCACGGGGGCATAAAGGTCGCTGGCGGTTTTTACGGATTCCACCACGGCGCAGTTGTCGCCGGCGGCGAGCACGCGACCAGCTTCGGGGAGCTCCACGAAGACCACATCGGTCAGCTCGGCTTGCGCGTGGTCGGTGATGCCGATGGTGGCGGTGTCGCCCTCGATGCGAACCCATTCGTGGCTCTTGGCGTATTTCAGGTTGTCTGGAATGTTGCTCATTGTTTTTTGTATAAAGGTTTTTTGCAAACGGTCGCGGGGTAACGTTTCCCGCGAATGGAAATATCAATGACGGTGCCTTCCCGCGCGCGGTCGATGTGCACTTGCGCCATCCCGATGCCGCAGCCGAGCGAGGGGCTTTGCGTGCCACTGGTGACCACGCCAATGACCGGATCCGTTTCCTGCGGCTTAAGTCCAGCATTGGCGACGGACCACACTTCTTTTCTGGCTTCGAGATTATTGTACACTTCGTAACCCTGACGTGGGGGCGGAGATTTGCCGTTCATTTTGAAGGCCACGATTTTCTTTTTTGGGCGCTCATCTTTTTGTTTCATCAACGCGCTGCGGCCGGTGAATTTGCCTTTGTCCACCTTCACAAAATAACCGCACCCCGCCTCGATGGGCGAAAGTGATTCGCTCAGTTCGTGGCCGTACAGCGGATAACCCATCTCCAACCGCAACGTATCGCGCGCGCCCAAACCGGCGGGCACAATGCCGTGGGGTTTACCGATCTCGAGCACAGTATCCCACAGCGCCACAAGCTGTTCATTGGGCGCGATAATTTCGAAACCTTCTTCGCCGGTGTATCCCGTGCGCGCCACGTACACTTCGCCTGTGCCGAAGCGCCACGCGTCCACCTGATTTTTCACGAGCTCGCTGGGGCGACCCGTACGGATGAGGCCGTCGCCGTGGAAGAGTTCGTTGATAAACAAAAGCGTCGCCGGGCCTTGCACCGCGATGGCGCCGGTTTGGGCCGATTGGTTTTTCACCTTCACCGACCGATCCTCGCCGTGATTGCTCGCTTGAAATTCCAGCCAATGAAGATCGGCGTCGATGCGCGTGGCGTTCACCATCAGCAGAAACGCTTCGCTGGTGATGCGGTACACATAAAGATCATCGATCACCCCGCCCGCGTCGTTGCACATCAGCGTGTATTGACTTTCGCCCACGGCGAGCAGTCCGAGGTCATTGGTCAGCGTGAGGTTTAGAAATTCAGCCGCGTGCGCGCCGCCCACCCAGATTTCGCCCATATGCGAAATATCAAACACGCCCGCCGCCGCGCGCACCGCCTGATGTTCCGCGACAATGCCGGCGTATTGCACCGGCATTTCCCAGCCGCCGAAATCGATGCAGCGCGCGCCGAGGTCGAGGTGTTGGGAATAGAGAGGCGTGCGTTTTGGCATAGCTTTATCCGCGGATCAACCCCACTTCTCGATCATCATTTGGTCTTTACCCGCGCCGAGCCCATCGCGCACAAGGTTGGTGGCGAAATCCACCAGCGCGTTCGGGCCGCACGCGTAAAAAATAGTATTCTCCAAATCACCGACTTGCTCCTTCACCCAAGCCGAATCAATACGACCGCGACGGCCTTCCCACGGATCGTTATCGGCGAGGCGCGTGCAGGTGACGAGGAATTCAAAATTGGGATTCTCCTTTTCCAGCTGACGAAATTCTTCATCAAAAATCACATCGTGCGTGGTGCGCACGGAATAGAGCACCGTAATTTTTGTGGCCAACTTCAACTGCGTAGCCTCGCGCACAAACGCGCGGAACGGCGTCACACCCGAGCCACCGGCAACGCAAATCAAATGCTTGTCCGGCGGATCCAACACCGGCAGAAATTTCCCCGTCGGTTCGATGACCCATAACGAGTCGCCCTCCTCCGCCCAGTCCACGAGGCTCGTGCCCATCTTGCCGTCGCGTTTGATGGTGATCTCGAAATGGCCGCGATCCAGCGCACTGCTCGAGAGCGAATACGCGCGCTTATACTTTTGCTTGTGCGGCCAATACACGGTGATGAACTGCCCCGTCAAAAAATCCACGGCATAACCCTCCGGCCATTTTAGGCGCAGAGTTTTCGTGTCGGGCAACTCCATCGTTGCCCGTTCGATCTCCATTTCTACTCGTAGTTTGGCCATTAAAAAAAGTGTTCGGCAAATAAACACACCCCACCGCCGGATAACCAAACAGGGATTCACCGGCCCGTGAAGCGCGGGCGGAGTGTCGGCAAACGCGCGGCGCGCTTCAAGCCTGATTTTGCATCGGCACCGGATTTTGCAGCGTAGCCGCCTCCACCACATTCGCCGGGGGCGCCTCGGCCTCGGCCGCTTTGAGGCGTTGTGCCACCTCCGCAGCGAGCACATCGTACGCCGCCGTGCCCAAGCCATCCGGATCATAATGCAAAGCCGGCTTGCCGTGACTCGGCGCTTCCGCCAAACGCGTGGCACGCGGGATGGTGGTATCGAAAATCAATTCCGCAAAATGCTCGCGCACTTCTTCGAGCACCTGTTGCGAAAGCCGCGTGCGCCCGTCGTACATCGTCATCACGATGCCCAAAATATGCAGGCCCGGATTATCGCCCGTGTCGTGCATTTGTTGAATCAACCGCGTCACCATCGAGATCCCCTCCAGCGCGTAGTACTCGCACTGCAGCGGAACCAAAACACTATCCGCCGCCGCAAACGCATTCAGCGTCAACGAACCAAGCGAAGGCGGGCAGTCGATCAAAATCACGTCATACACATTCGCCATCTTCACCGAATCCAACGCGCCCTGCAGCCGATGCAAATGATCATCCATCCGCGGCAGATCAATCTCCGCCCCGCACAAATCCACCTCACTCGGAATCACCGAAAGATTTGGAAACTCCGTGCGCACAATTTGATCCGTCAGCAACGCATCGCCCACGAGCACCGGATACGCGCTGCCGCCCTCGCGTTTTTCCACGCCCACCCCACTCGTCGCATTCGCCTGCGGATCGAGATCCAGCAACAGCACACGCTGCCCTTGATTCGCCAAACACGCGGCAAGGTTGATCGATGTTGTGGTTTTCCCAACCCCTCCCTTTTGGTTGGCCACGGCAATAACATGAGTCGCCATGCCCGAAGACTAAAAAAAACCGCACACCATCACCGAGCAAAACTTATGCACGATTCTCGCCGGACCAATGATCCGGAACGCGGGCCACCCGCCCGGGCTACATATTTATCCACAAACGCGAATAACCCATCCGTTGGCACGTGTTTTGCTTAAACGGTCGCCATGAACGATAACATCGATTTACAGGAGGAAAACGACGGAAACATTCAAAACTCGCGTGACCATCACGCGGGCAGCGCAGAATCCACACAAGCCACCCAAGCCCCATCCAGCAAACGCTTCGAGATGATGCTCGCCAGCGCCGCCTCCCTCACCCTCGTCGCCTTCCTCTTCGCCCTCTGGAAAATCATCGCTTAATCGCGATTAGCCAAAGGAGAGAACATTGATAAGCAGGATATTCAGGATTTGTTTTTTCAATCCTGTCCATCCTGTCTATCCTGTCCATCCTGAATATCTGTGTTAAAAGCCTCACATCTTCATTTCATCTGAAACCCAATTTAAGTCACGGGTGGGAATAGGGAAATGTAGCCCGGGCCGGTGGGCCAAAGGTAGGGCTGGCTCTCCGAGCCGGCCAAGGCGCGCTGGGACAGCACGCCCTACCTTTACGGGATTATGGATCGCCCCGGTAGGGACGCGCTGTGCGCGTCCGTGGACACGCGGCAGCGTGTCCCTACCAAAACCTTGGCGTCTTGGCGGTTCACATTGAATCCTATCATCCCATCCTAGGTCAGCATCATTCCATCCTAGGTCAGCATCATTCCAACCTAGGTCAGCATCATTCCATCCTAGGTCAGCATCATTCCAACCTAGGTCAGCATCATCCCATCCTAGGTCAGCATCATTCCATCCTAGGTCGGCATCATTCCATCCTAGGTCGGCA
>JAAZZB010000081.1 GCA_014239365.1 Verrucomicrobiia bacterium
GATTTTCAAAACAATTCCGAACGATTCCGAACGATTGAAATTTATTGGCAAGCTCCTTACTCCCTCTCCCAGCGGGAGAGGGCCGGGGTGAGGGAGAACAGCCCCAAACATCAAGACTTCAAAAAAACCCTTGGCGTCTTTACGCCTTAGCGGTTCAAACAAACCCCTAACAAGGCTGATGCCCCCAATCGGAATTCTTCATCTCCTCCTCATACGCCGCCAACTGCTCCTCCTCACTCATCTCCTCCACCGGCTTCGCCTCCGAAACCTCAGCCTCAGCGGGTTTCGCCTTTTCGGGTTCAGATTGTTTCTCGTCAGCCATCGGTGAAAATTTTATTTAACCGCTAAGGCGTAAAGACGCCAAGTTTTATTTTCTGTTTCCCCTCGGCATCTTTGCGCCTTGGCGGTTCACAAAAAAAGCCCCGCAGTTTCCTGCGGGGCTGGAGTGATTTTTTTCCTTAGAACAACTCCGGAATCACCGTGCCGTCGCGGACGATCATTACGGGGCGGCCGGAGGGGGTGTGGTATTCCTTGGTGGGATCGATGCCGAGGGAATGGATGAAGCTCGCCGCGACGTCGTCGGGGGTGATGGCTTTGTCCTTCGGGCCTTCGCCTTTGGCGTCGGAGGCGCCAATCACTTGGCCGCCTTTCATGCCGCCGCCGGCCATTAGGCAGAACATCGCGCGCGGATAATGATCGCGCCCGGTGCGGGCATTGATCTTCGGCGTGCGTCCAAATTCGCCGGTCACAAAAACGGAGGTGCTCTCGAGCATTCCCTTTTCCTCCAACGTTGCGAACAAGCCACTGAGGCCGGCGTCCAACGCGGGGAGGTTGGTGGTTTTGAGGCGATTGAAGTTGTCGTTGTGCGTGTCCCAACCGCCGAGGTTGAGCGTCACAAACTTCACGCCGGATTGCACCAGACGCGTCGCCAACAGACAGCTTTGCGAAAAACTTTGGTCATCAAACAAGCCGCTAATCGCGGGGCTTTCGCGGGTGAGATCGAAGGCTTCGCGCGCTTTGGTGCTGCGCATCATTTGGTATGCCTTGGCGCTGAACTCATCCATGCCGGCAAGGATTTTGTCGTCCTTCGCGAAATCGCCAAAGGCTTGATCGTACTTGGCCACGAGGTTGTTGCGGCGATCCACTTCGTCGAGCGTGATGCCGCGCAGCGCCAAGCCGCGTACATCCATCCGCACACCCGCGCGCGGTGCGGCGCCCGTTTCAAACGGCCCGTACTCCACGCCCAAAAATCCGGTGGGATCATTGCCTTGATTCGGCACGGCCACGAAGGCGGGCAGTTCTTTGGCGCTGCCCATTTCTTTGCTGACCACTGCGCCGTAGCTTGGGAAACGCAGGCTGGGTAAAGGGCGGTTGCCGGTCATCAAATACTGCGTGCCCAGCGCGTGGGCCGCCAGCGTGTGGCTCACGCCGCGCAGGATGGCAAACTTATCAGCCACCTTCGCCAGCTTCGGCAGGTGCTCGCAGAAGCGCACGCCGGGGACGTTGGTTTTGATTTCTTTGAACTCACCGCGATGCGTGTCCGGCGCATCGGGTTTAAGATCAAACGTGTCCATATGCGTAGGCCCGCCGGAGAGCCGCACAAAAATCGCCGCCTTGCCTTTGGCGTTGGGGTTCACCGCGCCGTCGCCGGCCTTCGCCAGAAATTGCGGCAGACCCAAGCCCAGCCCAAATCCACTCAACGCGCCTACTTTAAGAAAGTCGCGCCGTTGTACTCCGTCACAATATGTATGATTAGCCATTTTGTTTTTCCTTATTGAGTTGTGTAAAAAAAGTCAGTTAGTGATTCACCATAAATTCTTTGGTGTTGAGCATCGCCCACAGCAAATCGCGCACGCCGGTGATGGGATCCTTCGCGGCGGCCACATCGGCCTTGGCGCTTTTCATTTCGTCCGGCGAAGGATAGCGGCTTACTGTACGTAAAAACACTTCGGTAATCATCGCATCGGTTTCTTTGACCGAAAGCTTTGCTTTGGGCGGCACGAGCTCGGCAATGCGTTTTTCGTAACCGGCGATCGTGCCCTGCATTTTTGCCATCGATTTCTGATACGTTTTGAGTCGCGCCTGAAACTGCTTGAGTTGCGCCGGGTTATTGCCTTCGGGCTTGCGCGGTTTGTTGGCGGCAAAGCGTTTGGCGCGTGTGCGCATTCCTTCCAATGTACGGCGCAATTGCAGGGCCTTCGCGGCATTGGCGCGGTCACGCGGGCTTTCGCCGTGGGTGATGCGCAATTCGCTAATCCAGCTGCTGCTGCCGCGTGCGGTGCCTTCGATGCGCGCGAGCATTTCGGGATCGTTCCGCGTGAAAATGGTTTGCAAGAGCGTGGGGCTGCTGGTGCGTTCGCAGTCGCAATTATTTTCGCGCAGCGGCTTGCCGAAGAGCTGCAACATATACGCCGCGCCGTTGCGGCCGCGGTAGTTTGTGGTGCTGGCGCTGCCGATCATTCGGGTGTCCATATTGGTGACGAATTCCTCCACGCGATCGTCGGAGGCAGTCGCTTGCATAATGGAATCGGCCACCACCTCAGCGGGTAACCGGCGAAGGACGTAGCGACTGAAATTTTTCTCGTCCAGCTTGTTGGTTTCATTCACACGCCACGAGCGTTGGTACGTGTCGCTATTCATAATTTCGCGATGCACCCATTTCATATCGTACCCGCTGGCCACAAACCCTTTGGCGAGATGATCCATCAACGCCTCGTTGCTGGGCGGGTTGGCGAGGTTCAAGTCATCGGCTGGCTCCACAATGCCGCGTCCGAAATAATGCGCCCACACGCGATTCACAAAGGCGCGCGCAAAATAGGGATTCTCCGGCGCGCGTAACCATTCCATCAACGGCGCGCGCGGGTCTTCGTATTTGGCTTCCAAAACATCTTCGCCGCCGAGCACGCGCGGGGTGATGACGCGCGCGTTAAAGTTCGGGTTGCGGCGCTTGAATCGCGCGATTTGTTCGGGCGTGTATTTGCGCTGCACGCGTTGGCGGATGTAAACCTCCTGCCACGGGATGGGCTCGCCGGCTTTGAGGCGCTTCTCGATGATCGGCCGCAGGAGTCGGTTTAGATTTTGCTGCGGATCGTTGCGGTCGTAATTCGCTTCCTTCCGCAACTCAGCAGTGAGCGTGCGGTAATCCATATTGCCTTTTCCCTCGCTCCGGTTATTGGTGCCGGCAAGGATCGGGGTGAAGAAGGCTTGGAACGATTTGAAATCCTGTTGGGTCCATTGGTCAAAAGGATGTTTGTGGCAGTTGGCACATTGGATGCGTACGCCGAGGAAGCTGTACGCGAAGGCCATCGCTTTGGCTTCGGGCTGGCGGAGGTTGCGGCGCGCCCAGAAGAAGGGCATATTTTCGCGCTCCTCAAAGCCCTTCGGATTTTTGTCGCGGAAATAGCTGCCCATTTCTTCGCACATTTCCTCGAAGGTTTGGTCGGGTGAGGTGCGGGAGGAACCCATCACGATGCCTTCGACGATTTTATCGTACGAAACATTCTCCGCCACGCGATGCTCGAGCCAATCGTACCACATCCCGCTGAGGTTGGTGTCGCGCGGGAGATTGTTAACGCGGATTTGTTGTGGGCTGTTGCCGGTGAAATCGCTGAGCTTAGTGGCCCACCACGCGGCGTACGCGGGGCGTTGCAGCAGTTGATTGATTTTCTTCGTGCGTTTGTCTTTCGAATTATCAGCGAGGAACTTTTTGACCTCATCGGAAGTCGGCAGCGTGCCGGTCACGTCCAGCGTGACGCGTCGTAAAAATTCGGTGTCCGTGCAAGTCTCCGATGGCACGAGGCCCACCTTGCGCAGCTTGTCCACCACCAACGCGTCCACCTTCGTGTGCGTCTTCACTTTCGGATAATCTTTCCCAACCAACTTGCTCACCGGCAGCATCACCGGTACCGGCACCACGCCGTTGTCGTAAAACGCCACGATATGCGAATCGCCTTTGCCTTTGATTTCCACGCGCCCGCCCTCGTGCGCCTCGGTCACGCTTTCGTCGTTGGTGCGGAAGCGTGTGAACTGCGTCACATCCTCCACCGTGCCATCGGCCCAATGGGCGAGCACTTTGAGCTGGATGCTCTCGCCGGCCTTGCGTGCCACGATTTCTTTGGGGAAAATTTCCAGCCGATCGAACGCGCCGGTTTCAACAACGTCCAGCTTCGCGCCCTCCTGAATCCATTTCAGCATCAAGTTGTGTTCCCAACTGCCCTCCTCATAAATCTCGCCGCCCTTGTGCTTGATTTGTTTCAGCGGTTTTTGGATGAACATACTCTGCGCCGGATTGTCCATATCCACGCGGATATCGTCCTTCGTGTCATTGGTGATGGCAGTGTGATCCTTTTTGAAATCATAACCGAAGAGCGAAAGCTGAAATCCACCGCGCCCCTGGAACGATCCGTGGCACTCGCGCCCACTACAACCGAGCTTGCTCGCGAGCGGCACCACGTGCCGGCGGAAACTGGGATTCTCTGCGTCTTCAATCTTGCCGCCAAAGCGTTGCTCAGCCGTGGGGAGCTTTTCTTTGGCTTCCGTTGCCATCGCGGGTAGACACACCGCAGCTGCGGCCATTGTGAAAAAGAGGTTCCGAATTTTCATTGTGCTGGAAATTGGACGCCATCGCGGCCCCGCAATTCATTAATATACAGGCGAAATATGCCTGAAATGATGAGAAACACACAAGCCCGAAAAGGCTGTTTTCCACTGAAATACCTGAGTTTTAGCGGGCGCTCAGCCCATAATTTTCCACAAAGCCACACAAAAACCGACCAAAGCAATAATTGCAATCGCCGCCATAATCTTATCAAACGCGTTAGCCTTATTGGGTTTTCCCATACAACCTCCCGGAGAGCCGCGGAGAAAACCAAATTGAAACCCGCGTGTCAAACCCAAGATTCAAAAAAGTGCTTTCAGATTTAAAGGGGAGATAGAAGTCAGGAGGTAGAATGTAGCCCGGGCCGGTGGCCCGGGTATAGACGCGCACAGCGCATCCCTACCGGCAAAGATTTATCGTCCGGCCTCAACGCGTTGCAACGAGTTGCAGGCGCACGGGCAAATCTGTTTTGGGAATCAGCACCGCCGAGTAGGTTCCGATATGGATGGGGCGTGCAGCGATTTGGTCGCGTGGAAAATTTACGGTGACGACGATCTCGTTTTTCTCTTTCGTGATTTCCCTGAACACCGGCCGCGTCATTGACGGGCGGCTGGCTATCAGCAAAATGTGTTTGGCAAAATCAACCTTTGGCCTCTTCAACAACGGATCGTCGTTAGGCGGCGCAGGGCGCGTGCGGGAAATTTGTTTTCTCGGAATCAAATCCAAAACAATCGCATACGCTTTGGCATCGCGCACCACGGTCAACGGCGATTGCTTCCCTTTGGGCACTTGGCCCGGCGGGAAGATCGGCAGGGTGATGATGCCGTTGCCAAATTTTGTGGGCTGAATTTCTTCCGCCGCTGCAACCAACGGCAACAATGCAAACAGCGCAAAGCTAAGGCGCGTGATCATTCTGTCTTGTCCTTTTCCGCCAGCAAAATCTTGATCGCCTTTTCCACATCGCGGTTGGCGATGTCCGCCCAGCGCAGCACGCCGTTGCGATCGATGATGTAATAATCCGGATAACTGTTTGCCTTGTAGGCGGCGATGGTGCCGGTGTCTTCGGCGACGGGATATTTGATGCCGCGCTGCTTCACGGTGTCGGGCATTTTTTCTGCACCGCGCGCGGCGCACACGCCGATGATCACCACGCCTTGTTTCGCATATTTTTCCATCAACTCATTTGTGTGCGGGATGGAGGCGAGGCACGGCCCGCACCAAGTGGCCCAGAAATCGATCACCACGATTTTGCCTTTGAGCTGCTTGAGCGTCATCGGCTTGGTATTGATCCAGCCTTTCAATGCCAGCTCCGGCGCGGGTTGGCCGTGCATTTCGTTGAGCTGCTCGCGCACGCGGCTGCCTTCCAGCGCAGGCTCATCGGCGTGCAGTGTGGAAGAGGTCAGGAAAATGGCCAAGCCGGCCGCTAGTGGTAAAAGGCGTTTCTTCATACGCCGAATATGCCAATGCCACAGCGCGCTGGCAACGGATATTTGGTGTGATGCAGCGGCCAAATCTCAAACAATCACCCAGGAAAAGTGCCGTTTTTTGCTATAATCCTCCCGAAAAGTCGTTTTCCATGAGGTGCTGCCAACATTTCGCTCTTTTCTCTGTTACTGGCACTGCATTTGCTACGTCAAACCCACTGTGAAACCCGTGTACCATATAAAGGGCGCTAGCTTGGCGCTGGGTTGCCTTTGCATGATTTGCATTTTCAACGGCTGCAAATATTTGCCGTGGCAAAAACCGGCAGCAACGGCAGCACTCCCGGCGGTGCTTGATGTGCCGCCTGCACCGATTGCGCCAATTGCACCAGTGGAACCGACGCCTCCCAAAGTGACGCCAGCGGCGGAGGTCACCCCATTGGTTCCTGCGGTGAGCGCTCATTTAAACATCCCTCAAACCGTACCCGTAGTGCCGGGAAACCTCGCCCCCCTTGCACCGCATCATCCCATCCCGCCGGCAGTGCCCGGAATACTTGAGCCCCCCTCGAGCCCGGGCGCCACGGTGGGAGCCCCGCTCTTGGTCGGCAGTGTGAAACGCAGCCAGGCGGATCTCCTTTTTTATCAAGCGGGCAACCCAAAGCCATTCACCGGCAGCACGACTTTGTTGCACGAAAACGGGGCACGCAAATTTGACGGCGCATTCAAGGAAGGCCGACGCGAAGGTGAAGGAATGGAATGGTACCTCAACGGCAAGCTGCGCTACGAAGGAATGTTCAAGGACGATCGCCTGTTTGAAGGCTATGCGTTTTGGTACTATGTAGATTCCGGCGCGCTAAAGATGCGGGCAGATTACGTGAAAGGCCGACTCATCCGCGGCAGGCACTGGGATCGAAACGGTGATTTGTTTCGGTACTAAAACCCGCTCCAACCCGCTCACGTCTCACTCCACCTATTTCCCGGGCACCACGGGAGGATCTGTATCTCGATCTTCACCGCTGAAGTAACGGTTGCTTGCGCCTCCATCATTGAGAAACTTGCCGGACTCATCCTGCACGTAGCCGAGCTCTTTGGGCGTTTTAGCCGAGACGGCTCCGTCGAGGAACGCCACAATCGCGCGGCCGTTCAGGCAAGGGTCCACCGCAGTGCGCGGGCTGCCGGGATCGCCCGTGCCAATGTCGGACCGGGAAGTAAGGCGCGGAGGATCCAGCGACCAGCCGTGGTTTCCCCAACTACTGTATTTTCCACCGCTGTTCATGTAGGTGGTGCGATCTTTTTCAGAGAAGCCCGCAGCCGTGCCCATGCAAGTGCCGCCCAATACGGTGCTGGAAAAATTGACGATGGAGGCGCTGTACATCGGGTAATTATGAAACTTCCCGTTGCTCTTCCGGCCGTTCCCGAGGAATTGGTGATTGTAGCCAAAGGCATAGTTGCGCTCATCCTTCCACGTTGGCCGTAGCGGATTGATGTAAACCGGGTTGTCATAATCCTGTCGGTCGCTGGTGGTCAGCGGTTTATCAAACGCATAAATCCCCACGTGCATTCCCATGAAAGCCACCCACCGCGGGCGGTACTTCATTCCATTGCCCACTTCATACCAGTTCTTTGGATTTGTTTTGCCGCCGGATTCCTTGGCGAACCGGCCCGGCAGCATCAAGTCATCATTTTCATCCACATACATTTGCCAACCGGCGGAAAGGTTTTTAAGATTATTGATACACACAGCCCCGCGCGCCTTGGTCTTGGCCTTCGCCAAAACGGGCAGCAACATCGAGGCGAGGATGCCGATGATGGCGATGACCACCAGCAATTCAATCAAGGTAAATCCCGCCGTGCGCGGGCCCAGTTTTGTATTTGTTTTTGCGTTCATAAAGAGCGGAGCTTACGCGGGCTTTGTTAACAAATTATTTCCAGCCGACGGGAAAATTGTTAAGATTGGGTAAAGATGAACGCTTTTGACTTTGATTCCGCGCATCCTCCCGCCGTGAACACCTCAAAAAATGCCGGGCTGCGTTTGTTGATCATCGATGATGATCCGAAGCTCTGCCGGTTAATCGGCAAATATCTCAGGCCATTGGGCTACGAGGTGGAAGCCGTTCACACGGGGCCCAAGGGCTTGCGCCGCGCTTTGGAGTGGGTGCCCGACGCGGTATTGCTCGACGTGATGCTGCCGGAAATGGACGGCTTCGAAGTGCTCAAAGGCATCCGGCGCGAATCCAACGTGCCCGTGCTGATGCTCACCGGACGCGGAGAGGAAACCGACCGCGTGGTGGGCCTTGAACTGGGCGCGGATGATTACATGCTCAAAACCCTTTCCCCGCGCGAAATGCTCGCCCGCCTGCGCGCGGTGATGCGCCGCGCTTTAGCCCCGGCCCAAGCACACAAAACTCCCGAAGCAATCGGCGAACTGAGCAACGGCCCCTTGCGGCTATTGCCCGATTCACGCACCGCCGCGCTTGGCGATCAACCGCTGCAGCTCACGGCACTGGAATTTGATTTACTCAGCACGCTGTTGAAATCAACGGGGCGCGTTTGCTCGCGCGAGCAACTCCTCTCAGCCATCGCCGACCGCGAGCACGAAGTGTTCGATCGCTCCATCGACGTCCACATCTGCGCCCTGCGCCAAAAGCTGGACGACAATCCAAAAGAACCCAACTACATCCGCACCGTGCGTTCGGTGGGCTACCTGATGATCGAACACTAACCCGCCACCATGCGCACCATACGATTTCGCGACACTTTGCTCGCCCGCATTCTCGGCGGATTTTTGCTGAACCTCGTGCTGGTGGGCGCCGGCTTGTGGGGGCTGTACCGGTTTCAAATGGGCCCCGCCTCCCCGCTCGCGGGATTATCCGAGGAACGCGTGCGCCACGCGGCCGCGGCGTTAAGCGATCAACTCATCAGTGCGCCGCGCACCCACTGGCTGCACATCGTCCAACGCCACAGCGAACGGCACCGGGTTGCATTTCATTTATGCCACGCGCACGGCGGCTCGTTGTTGGGAGATGAATTTCAGGCCGACGATGCGGTGCAAACATTATTGAGCGCCTCCTTTTCGCCCGCCGCCGATTCGCCTGTGCGACGGCATCTCACGCGCCAATTCGAGGCGCTCAATCTTTCGCCCAAACAACTCGGCCAAATCGAAACCATTTGGCTCGAAAGCCTCCGTCAATTTCGCCAAACCCCGGACCCCCAAGCCGCGGTGGATGCCTACAACACCCGAGTGCGCGCCGTGCTTTCGGATCGCCAGCGCGCGCAGTTTGCCGCGTTGGCACCGCGCCATTTGCATCCGCTCATCGCCGCCACGCCCGCCACCCCGGCGGAATGGCTACGGCAGGCCGATCGCGACGGCAACGCCGAACTCAATGCCGACGAACTCGCGGCCGTGCTAAACGCCTACGCCCCGCCCGCGCCACAACCCGCCGCCACCCAGTCGCTACCGGTCGTGCGACCGGCGGTATTCACGCGATCCGTGCCGGGGAAACATCAGGTGTGGGCGGCACTGGAAATCCCCGTGCGCGTGCCCGGCACCGGCCCGCCGTTTTCATCGTGGGACGTCGCTGACCTGCGCGCCGCCCCCGATCATTCGCGCTACAACGCCATTCTGCTGATGGCCAGCAACCCCGTGGACAGCGGCAGTTTTTTTGCTGAACCGTGGCCGTGGCTCACCATTCTGTTGTTGGTGCTCGGGCTCTCCATTTTATTTTGGCTGCCGTTGGTGCGGCGCATCACGCGGCCACTGGCGGAAGTAACCGGTCTCACCGAACAAATTGCCGAAGGCCGTTTTCAAAATCGCGTAGGACTCGAACAACGGGATGAAATCGGACGACTCGCCCACGCCGTAGATCAAATGGCCGAGCGCCTGCAGGGATTAGTCGGCGGCCAACGCCGGTTCCTCGGCGACGTGGCCCACGAACTGTGCGCGCCACTGGCCCGGGTACAAATGGCACTCTGCGTGCTCGCCCAAACCGCCTCGCCGGAGCAACAGGAAGAACTCACCGATCTACAGGAAGAGGTGGAACAAATGGCCGCGTTGGTGGATGAGCTTTTATTTTTCACCCGCACCGGCGCGCACACCGAGCCACGGCTGGAACCCGTGCCGCTGCGCGATTGTGTGGAGCAAGCCCTCCGCCGCGAAGCCCCCGAACTGTCGCACCACATCGACGTGCCCGAACCGATGCAGGTGAACGCCGCACCCGACCGCCTCGCACGCGCGCTGGGCAATCTCGCCCGCAATGCCGAGCAATACGCCCACGCCGGCGGCACGCTGGAAGTACGCGCACAACGGCAAGGGGACGCCATCGAACTCACGTTCGCCGATCGCGGCCCGGGCGTTTCCGCCGAAAATTTGCCCCAACTATTCGATCCGTTTTACCGGCCGGAGATTTCCCGATCGCCCGACACCGGCGGCACCGGCCTCGGCTTGGCCATCGTAAAAAGCACAGTGGAATCGTGCGGCGGCACCGTCCGCTGCCGCATCCGCCACGGGGGCGGACTGGAATTCACATTACGGCTTACGGCGGTGGATTAGCGGTGGATGAATCACAGTCGACAACCCCGGCCCGGCACCGTAGTTTTTCCCAGTGCGCCCCATTTGTGCCCACATTTTTTTTCCGCTGCTTGCCACTCTGCTGGTAGTGGCGGGGTGTGGGCGCAAACAAAAACCCTCGGCGCCTCCCCAAAAATCCACGCCGCCCAAGCCGGCCGCGCCGATTCCTTCCGCTGACGAAAAGGCACTCCAACAACTCGGACGCGAAGTCTTCGCCGCGTTCGTGCAGGGCGATGCCGCGAAGTTTCAAGCCCTCACCATCGCCGGCCTCGCCGCGCCTGAACTGGAAACCGCACTGCGCACCGTGCGCGCAAAGGAAGCGCGCCAATACATCGCGCGGCTCGAAGCCATCCCGCCCGACCAACGCAACGCGCTGCAGCTCGACACGCTGCGTCTGTCCAAGGCGTTTCTGGCCAACCCCAAAACCGTGTTCGCCAACGAATGGCCCGCGATGCAAACGCTCGTCGGAGCATTAAGCAAATCTCAATTAACGTTTTTTAATCACCACACCACCACCAACGCTCCGCTGGATTGGGCCCAAGCGAGCAAGCCTTCCGTGGTCCTTTCCATTAACCCGCAAACCGATCTCATCCTGCCCGAGGCGCGGGTGGACCTAATGTTCAGCGCCGGCGGCAAGAGCTATCGGCTACAGCTTTCCAACTGCGCAAAACTACCCGGGCAACGCTGGCGCGTCGCTGAAGAACTGCGCTTCATCGACCTCACCGCCGAGGCCGCCACCGAAAAGGATTGGGGCACCGACCTCCCCGCCGCCCTCAAGCAGGCCCGCGCTGAGGGCAAACGTGTGCTGCTCGAATTCACCGGCTCGGACTGGAACCCTTCCTGCATCGCGCTGCACGACCGCGTGCTGACGCAGCCGGGATTTCGCGATTGGGCCGCCCAAAAGCTCGTGCTCGTGCGCGCCGATTTCCCGCGGCACACCTCCCCGCCCAAGGCGCAGGCCGATGCCAATAAATTTCTCGTTCACAAATACGCCGTCCAGGGGTTTCCAACCTTCCTGTTACTCGATGCCGACGGCACAGTGCTCCACCGCATTGAGGGCTACGACAATGAAGATGTCCTCGTGTGGGTGGGGGCGTTAAAAAAGAAACTCAATCCAGAAAATGAATAGGATTATTTTTTATCCCATCGCGCTGTGCGGCGCGTTGCTGCTGGCCGCCGCCTGCGGCGACTCCGATTCTCCCAAGCTCAACACCCCCAAAGGTAGCAAGGCCAATCCCCTAACCGCGCCGGTGAATCCGCATAAATCGCCCGAGGCACTCGCACGGAAATTTCACGAATCGCTCTCCGCCAATGACGCCATCCAAATGATGCATCTCTCCATGCTCGGCGCGCCCACCAATGCGTGGATGGAGTTCACCGGAAAAATGTATCAGCACTCCAGTCAGTTAGTGGCAAAAAACCTTGCCGACCTCCAATCCGCCAAGCCACGAGACCAGCGTACCGAAGCCGAGCAAACACGCATTTTCAATCTCATGGCTCAACGCCGCCAAATGGATATCGCCTACACCAACAACCTCAAACGACTGACCGTTGAGCTGCCCAATATGCGCGAAAAATTTCTGCAACGGGGCTTTCTCGATGTGGTGCTGCAATTCAAAAACGCCGGTCTGGATCCCGCCGACCTCTCCGTTTCGCGCGTGGATACTTCAACGCTCACCGACAAATATCAGGGCATTGATATGCGCGGCGGGCCGGTGACGGTTTGGTTTGCCAAAGGCACCACGCCACTGGACATCACCCTCACCCTGGTCATCGCCAAGGTATCCGATCACGGCTGGGTGTTCGTGCAGGATCCCAAAGTAAACATCCCCGCAATACAAGGCCCCGTGCCGGAGCCGGGCCCGTGATGTCGCCCGGGCGGATAGCCCGGGCTACAAACAAAACCAAATAATCTCGCGCCACGCCCGCGCGCGCGGTATAGCATCCGCCCGTGAGTGACACCTCCACCAACTGGACCCCCGCCTCGTGGCGCGATCGGCCCATTCAGCAGCAGCCGCCGTGGCCCGATGCCGGCGCGTTGCAAACCGCGCTGAACGAAGTGCGCGCGCTGCCGCCTTTGGTGAACCACGGCGAAGTCGATGCCCTCCGCACTCACCTCGCCGAGGCCGCGCGCGGCAAAGCGTTTCTGCTTCAAGGCGGCGATTGCGCCGAGCGGTTTGCCGACTGCACAAAGAGCGCCATCGAGGCGAAGCTGAAAATTCTTTTGCAAATGTCGCTGGTGCTCACGTGGGGCGCGCGCATCCCGGTCATTCGCGTGGGCCGCATGGCGGGGCAGTTTGCCAAACCGCGCAGCAGCGATACCGAAACCATCGACGGCACCGAAATGCCGAGCTACCGCGGCGACAACGTAAACGCCATCACGCCCGACCTCGCCGCGCGCCAGCCCGATCCGCAACGGCTCGTGAAAGCGTATCATCACTCCGCCGCCACGCTGAATTACGCGCGCGCGTTGGTCGATGGCGGTTTTGCCGATTTGCATCACCCGCAACATTGGGACCTCGGCTTCGTGCGCAGCCAATCGCATCGCGCCGAGTACGAGGACATGGTCGAACGCATTCGCGATGCCATAGATTTTCTGGAATCCACCGGCGTGCGCGGCACCGGCGCGCTGCGGACGGTTGAATTATTTTCGTCGCACGAAGGGTTGCTGCTCGATTACGAGGAAGCGCTTACCGAAAAAGTCGGCGACCGGCATTACAATCTCGGCGCGCATTTCCTGTGGATCGGCGATCGCACGCGCAACCTTGGCGACGCGCATCTCGAATACTTTCGCGGCATCGAAAATCCCATCGGCATCAAAGTCGGCAAACAAATGCAGCCGAAAGAATTGGTCGAAATCATCAACGCCGTGGAACCCGCCAATCGCCCCGGCCGCATCACGCTCATCTCGCGCATTGGCGCAGCCGACGTGCGCGAAGCGTTGCCGCCACTCATCGCCGCTGTGCGCGAAGCCGGCCAAAATGTTGCGTGGTCGTGCGATCCCATGCACGGCAACACCACCACCACTGATAGCGGTTTGAAAACCCGCGACTACGATTCCATTCTCGCAGAACTCGAAGCCGCCTTTGAGCTCCACGCCGAACAAAGCGGCCAACTCGCCGGCGTGCATTTTGAGCTCACCGGCGAAGACGTCACCGAATGCACCGGCGGCCCGCAGGAACTTTCCGAGGCCGATCTTTCGCGTAGTTACGAAACTTACTGCGACCCCCGCCTCAACTACGCCCAAAGCCTCGAGCTCGCCCTCCGCATCGCGCAGCGTTTGCAAACCCGCCGCCGGAATGGTTCCCGATGAAACGCACCGCCCTCATCGGCATCATCGTACTCAGCAGCCTCGCCTGTCTTTGGCTGCTCCTCGCGTGGCTCAGTAAAACTGAAACCACTTATCAACCTACCGACACCAACAGCACGCCTTCCGTCCCGACTGCGGTTTATCAGCCGCACAGTTTCACCGCGGGCGAAGTGGCCACTTACAAAATAAAAATCGCCGGCATCACGGTTGGCAAATGCACCTTCCGCGCAGATTTGCTGGATGAAAACGGCACCGCCCAATGGCGCTTCACTTTGAAAGGCGGCGCAGCCGGCGGCCTTGTGCGATACGATTCCACTTCAATTGTAAACGCCTCGTTTAATCACTCCATTTCATATCACACCGTGCAAAAAGACGCCGCCTCGCGCACGGTCACTCTCGCCTTCGATGAAAAAAATCTAAAAGTAAAACGCCGCCTCAACGGCAATTCCGATGGCGAGGCGGATACGCAGCCGAACACGCTCGACCCCATCAGCGTGATCTTTAAATTCCGTGAATTGAACCTCATTAACCCCGGCACATTGACCACCCACGTGAGCGACGGCAAAGGCACCTTCCCTGTAAAAGTAAATGTGGTCGGCCCGCAAAAAATCGAAATCGGCAACCGCGAATTTGATGCCATCCTCGTCGAGCCCGACCTCGGCAACCTGCGTGGCGTCTTCAACAAAGATCCCGAAGCGAAACTGCAAATTTGGCTCAGCGCCCAAGCCGATCGCGTCCCCCTCCGCATCCGCACTAAAATCGGCCGGGGCAACTTCATCACCGAGTTAGAAGATTACACGCGGCCCGAGTGATTTTTTCGAACTGCAGTTTTTGAACCGCAGACTACGCAGATTCGCACAGATTTCTTTTTTTATCTGCGTTAATCTGTGTAATCTGTGGTTAACTCAACTACCGCCCCATCAAACCGCCCAAGCCGCCGCCGCCCATTTTGGCTAGCATTTTTTGCATCTTGCCCATCTTTTTCATCATCTGCTGCATCTCGAAAAATTTGTTGAGCACGCCGTTCAGTTCGGAAACTTTCACGCCCGTGCCGGTGGCAATACGTTTGCGGCGGCTAGCGTTGAGGATGTTTGGGTTGCGGCGTTCCTGCGGCGTCATCGCACAAATCAATGCCTCCATTCGGCCCATTTCCTTTTGGCCTTTGTCGAGATCCGCGCCCTTCATCGCCTGATCGCCGCCGGGCAACATCCCCACAATATTTTCAAGCGGCCCCATCTTTTTCATCGCGCGCATTTGCTCCAGAAAATCTTCGAGCGTGAAATTGCCTTTGCGCATTTTTTCTTCCATGCGCTTGGCTTCATCCTCGTCAATCGCCTCGGCGGCTTTTTCAACGAGGCTCACCACATCGCCCATCCCCAAAATGCGACCGGCCATTCGCTCGGGATGGAACGCTTCAAATTCATCAAGCTTTTCGCCGAGGCCCACAAATTTGATGGGCTTGCCAGTGACACTTTTCATCGACAACGCCGCGCCACCGCGCGCGTCGCCATCGAGCTTAGTAAGAATAGAACCGGTGATGCCCAGCGCCTCATCGAAATGCGTGGCCACGCTCACCGCTTCCTGTCCGGTAGCGGCATCAAGCACCAGCAAAATTTCCTGCGGCTTGATGATGCCTTTGAGGTCGACTAATTCTTGCACCAGATTTTCATCAATCTGCAAACGCCCTGCCGTATCAAAAATTAAAACATTGCACGCCTGCGCCCGCGCCACCTCCAGCGCGGCCTTCGCGATTTTGCTTACATCCTTTTCGCCTTTGAGCGCCACCACCGGCACGTCCACCTGTTGGCCAAGCGTTTCCAATTGCTCCATCGCCGCGGGCCGATAGACATCCGCCGCCACAAGCATCGGCTGGCGTCCCTGTTTTTTGAGTAGCTTAGCGAGCTTGCCGCTGGAAGTCGTCTTGCCCGCGCCGTGCAGACCCACCATCATCAGGCAGCTCGGGTTGCCGCCGGTTTCGAGTTGGGCATTTGTGTCGCCAAGCAGCGTGACCAATTCGTCGTGGATGATTTTAACAATCTGTTGCCCCGGCTGCACACTGGCCAGCACCTCCTCGCCCAGCGATTTTTCTTTCACGTTGGCGATGAACCCTTTGGCCACCTTGAAATTGACATCCGCCTCCAACAACGCCAGCCGCACCTCGCGCAGCGATTCGGCCACATTCTCCTCGGAGATTTTGCCCAACCCGCGCAGGTTTTTAAACGCGCCCTGTAATTTTCCACTAAGCGTATCGAACATCGGCGCGCAACTTAGGCCGGGCGCGGCACGATGGCAAGCGCGGCGGCGGTCACATACGGACATTTGGTATTGTCACGCCCAAAGCATTCCACTAGGTTTCCCGCCCTCCGAGTGGGAGGATACCGAAGCGGTCAAACGGGGCAGACTGTAAATCTGCTGGCTATGCCTTCACAGGTTCGAATCCTGTTCCTCCCACCATTTTTCTTTTAGCTCCCAATTGCCGGTTGAAAAGGTAATTTTGACGAAACACAAATTTATGTCCGATAACAGCTCAGAAAAAAAAGCGCCGCCGGATCCTTTGGTTGTGGCGGTGGCGGAGCATGATGGGAATTTGGGGATGGGCGTGCGGGCGATTGCGCGGCGGGTGGATACGAATGAGGACGCCGAAACGAAGTTGTTGTTTGTCCATTACAATGTGCGTGTGGGCGATGAGGGGTTTAAATTGCTGGGGCAGTTGGAGCATTTGGAGGTGCTCGATGCCACGGATTGCGCGCTCACCAATAAGGGCCTCAAGCCGCTCAGTGAACTGACGCGGCTGCGGGAGTTAATTCTGGATATCACCGAGGTGGGCGATGACGGCCTCGCGCATCTTTCGAAAATGGAATGTCTCAACCGCCTTTCGCTCTCGGCCACGCGCGTGACGGATGTCGGCCTGCAGCATCTCAGCGATATGCATCACCTGCAGTCGCTCAATCTTTCCAACACCAGCGTGACCCATCGCGGCCTGCGGCATTTGAAGAATCTTTACAACCTCACCCATCTCGATCTCGAGGAGAACAACATCCGCGACGACGGTGTGGAGCATCTCTCCAAATTGGTGAATCTCGAAAGCCTCACGCTGAATTACAACCACATCTCCGATGAAGGCGCCAAGTGGCTCAAGGGATTCCAGTTTTTGAAATTTCTAAACATCAAAGGCAATTTCATCACCGACCGAATGGTCGCCGATCTCATCGAATCGATGCCCCTCGCAAAGATTAACCGCTAGGGCGACTTCCTCTTTTCAGTACGCACTTGTGGATTGGAGCTTCCAAACTCACTCACTCACGCCAGCCGCATCGGCTTCTTTCGGCCCGCGTTTCATATGGACCATCACGAGGCTAATGTCCGAAGGCGAAATGCCGGAGATGCGCGAAGCTTGGCCGAGCGTGGCGGGTTGATGGTCAATGAGCTTTTGACGGGCCTCGTTGCGCAAGCCCGTGATGCCGGCGTAATCCAGCCAAGCCGGAATCTGCTTGTCCTCCATCGTGCGGAAACGCGCCACCTCCGCCTCTTGCCGCTCCACGTAGCCAGCATATTTCACCGTGATCTCCACTTGCCGCCGCACCCCTTCCGGCAGCGATTCATCACGCTGCGGCAAGTTTTCATAGCTCACCTCATTCCGCCGCAACCACTGCGCCAATGAATTTGACCCTTCAAACGTCTTCCCCAACCGCTCAATCTCATTTTCCACTGCCACCTTTTTCTTGGAAAAAACATCAAACAAACGGTCGGAAAGAACGCCTTTATCGTTACCGATTTCTGAAAGCCGCATATCAGCGTTGTCTTGGCGCAAGAGTAATCGATACTCGGCGCGGCTGGTGAACATTCGATAAGGCTCTTGCGTGCCTTTGGTGATGAGGTCGTCAATGAGCACGCCGATGTACGCTTGATCGCGCCGCAGCACCAACGGCTCCTTTGCCTGGACGCGAAGCGCGGCATTGATCCCGGCCATCAACCCTTGGGCACCGGCTTCTTCGTAGCCGGAAGTGCCATTGATTTGCCCGGCCAAAAACAGGTTTCGGCACGGCTTGCATTCAAGGGAAGGGTGGAGCTGGCGCGGCGAGGCAAAATCGTATTCCACCGCATAAGCCGGCCGAAGGATCTCGGCGTTCTCACAGCCCTTAATCGTCCGGACCATTTCAATCTGCACCTCAAAAGGCAGGCACGTCGAAAACCCATTCACATAAATCTCATCGGTAGCAATGCCCTCCGGCTCTAAGAAAATCTGATGAGATTCTTTATCCTCAAACCGCACAATTTTGTCCTCAATCGACGGACAATAACGCGGCCCCACGCCATCGATCACGCCCGAGTACATCGGCGATTTATGCAGGTTTTCCTTGATAATTGAGGCTGTTTTGCTCGATGTCCAAGTGATCCAGCATTTTAACTGGCCACCGATTTGATCCAAAATGGATCCCTTCGGATACTTGCTTTTCGATTGTTCCACGTGGAACTCTTCGTCTTGCTCAGCATCTTTCCAAAAGGAAAAGTACGGCACCGGCTCATCGCCGGGCTGTTCCTCGAGCTGTGTAAAATCAATGGATCGCTTGAGGAGCCGAGGCGGAGTCCCGGTCTTCAGCCGACCCAGCTCCAGACCCACTTCCTGCAACGAACCGGACAATCCCGTTTCCGCCGCTTCGCCGGAGCGGCCGCCTTTTTGCTTGGCATCACCGACGTGCATCAGTCCGCGCAAAAACGTGCCGGTGGTAATGACGGTCGTTTCACCAAAATACTGAACCC
Source organism: Verrucomicrobiia bacterium (assembly GCA_014239365.1). Lineage (GTDB taxonomy): Bacteria > Verrucomicrobiota > Verrucomicrobiia > Limisphaerales > UBA1100 > JACNJL01. Next base: position 18,657 of record JAAZZB010000081.1, read on the forward strand.
CCATTGCCGTCTCCACGCCGAGCACTTCTCGGTCTTTATGGATTAGCTTGGAAACTTGGCCCTGTTGGATGGTGAGATTGGGCTCGCGTTCGCAGACCCATTTCATCCGAAATTGATACGCCTTTTTGTCGCATTGCGCTCGCGGCGCCCACACGGCGGGGCCTTTTTTCAAGTTGAGCATCCGAAACTGCAGTCCCGTCATATCCGTGCACTTGCCCATCTCACCGCCAAGCGCGTCGATTTCCCTCGCCAAATGCCCTTTCGCCAACCCGCCAATCGCCGGATTGCAGCTCATTTGGCCGATGGTATCCACGTTTGTGGTCAACATCAGCACCTCGCAGCCCATCCGCGCCGCCGCCAGCGCGGCCTCCACCCCCGCGTGGCCGGCGCCTACAACGATCACGTCAAAATCTTTAGGATAACGGAAGCTCATTTTCTTCGGCCCTCGGCAAACCATACAGAGCATCAAACTGCCCTTCCCCGTCAATTTTTTCCATCCGACCATTCGCCGCCAAATGTTCGCAAATTTTGTAAACCGTCTCCGTGTCGTCGACCGAAAGCGTTTCCATCGCTAAATCCTCCACCGACATCGGATTTCCATCACGCCGCATCAAGCACTCAAACATGGCCAATTGCACCTCAATCACGCGTTCCGCAGCCTTTTTACCGGCCTCAACGCCCGGTTGATGATAAGCATTCACGTTAATCAACAACGCATAAAACCCAACCGCCCGCTCATAAAGCGCGATCAAAACGCCCACCGAAAACGGCGAAACATCTTCAATCGTTAGCGTGATCGACTCCCGCCCGCTCTCATAAAGCGCCTTGCGCGTGCCTTGAAAAAATCCACTGAGATAATCGCCCGACGTAATCATCTCGTGTTCCACGTGGAACATTTCCCCCGCCCGCTCTTCCAGCACTTCTATAAAAGTCGCAAAAAAATTTGGCACCCCATCGCGCAATTGCTGAATATATGCGTGCTGATCGGTTGACCCTTTGTTGCCATAAACCGCAATTCCTTGATTAACCACCACTCCATCAAGGTCTTTTTCCTTGCCCAACGACTCCATGATCAATTGCTGAAGGTAACGTGAAAGCAACTCTAACCGGTCTTTGTACGGCAGAATAACCATATCTTTTTCGCCTTTACCGTTACAGCAATGATACCACGCAAGGGCGAGGCGGGCGGCTGGATTGGTGTTCACGTCGGGTTGGCGGGTCAATTCATCGCAAGCCGCGGCCCCGGCGAGGAGTTGATCGATGTCGATTCCTTGGAGCGCGGCGGGGAGCAAACCGACCGTAGCGGTTTCACTGGAACGCCCCCCCACCCAATCCCACATTGGGAATCGCTTCAGCCAGCCATCGGCTGCCGCGATTTTGTCGAGCTTGCTGCCTTCGCCGGTGACGGCGCAGGCGTGCTTGGAAAAATCCAATCCCGCACGCTCGAACGCTGCCTTTGCCTCGAGCATTCCGTTGCGAGTTTCTTTGGTTCCGCCGGATTTAGAAATGACGATAACTAGCGTTTTTGACAGTGTTTCCCCTATTTCTTCAATATCTTTATCGATACCGTTGGGGTCTGTGTTGTCAAAAAACCATAATCGCATTCGGTCCAAATTCGGTTGACCGAGCGCGTGGGAGACGAATTGTGGGCCGAGCGCGGAGCCGCCGATGCCGATGAGTAGTAAATTTTCAAATGGGCCATCGGGGCCGGCGAGGTTGCCTTCGTGCACATCGGCGACGAATGACTTAATGTCGTCCAGTGCGGATTCAATTTGGCCTGTGATTTCTTCCGTGGGCGCAAGCGCGGGATTGCGCAGCCAATAGTGGCCGACCATTCGGTTTTCGTCGGGGTTGGCAATCGCGCCGCCTTCGAGCTCGGCCATCGCGGTGAAGGCGCGATCCATCGCGGGTTGCATTGTCTCGAAGAAGTCATCAGCGAAATCCACGCGACTGAGATCCAGCGCGAGGCCGATCTCGGGATGAAAAGTGGTGCGCTCTTTGTAGCGCGCCCAAAGTTTTAATGAATCAGTTTCCACGGGGCGGCGCAGCATAACGCGCAAGCGGGGGAAGATTCAACCTCTGCCGCATCGCATATCGCGACTGGCAGTGAAGCCTGTTTTTTGGTAAACACATTTCCGCGAAGGACATCTTCGACAACTTCGTAAAAAAGCAAATGAGCAAAAACAGAGTTTTAATTTTCGACACCACGCTGCGCGATGGCGAGCAATGCCCGGGCGCCTCGATGAACCTGCGCGAAAAGCTCGCGGTGGCGCGGCAGTTGAGCCGCTTGAACGTGGACGTCATTGAGGCGGGCTTTCCGGTCATCAGCGAAGGCGACTTCACCGCGGTGCAGACCATTTCCAAACAAATCAAGAACGCGCAAATCGCCGGCCTCGCGCGTTGCGTGAACAAAGACATTGATGCTGCCGGTGCAGCGGTGAAACCCGCGGGCAAGCGCGGACGCATTCACGTTTTTTTGGCGACGTCAAAAATTCATCGCGAACACAAGCTCGGCAAAGCGCAGGATCAAATTTTGAAACTGGCGGTGGACGGCGTGAAGCGCGCGCGAAAATATGTGAAGGACGTAGAATTTTCTCCGGAAGATGGCTCGCGCACGGAGCCGGATTTTTTGGTGGAGATTTGCAAGGCCGTGGTGAAGGCCGGCGCAACGACGGTCAATATCCCGGACACCGTCGGCTGGGCCGTGCCCGATCAGTACGGCGCGCTCATCGCGCACTTGCACGACAACGTTTCGGAATTCCAAACCGGCAAAGCGATCATCAGCGTGCATTGCCATAATGACCTCGGCCTCGCGGTGGCCAATTCGTTGGCGGCGGTGAAGGCCGGCGCGCGGCAAGTGGAGTGCACGGTGAACGGCATTGGCGAACGCGCGGGCAACGCGGCGTTGGAAGAAATCGTGATGGCGCTCCAAACGCGTAAGGATGTGTTCCGCGGTTTTTCGTGCGGAATCAATTCCAAAGAAATTGTGAAAGCATCCAAACTCGTCGCACGCATGAGTGGGTTGCCGGTGCAACGCAGCAAAGCGATTGTGGGCGAGAATGCGTTCGCGCATTCGAGCGGCATTCATCAGGACGGCATTTTGAAGAAGCGCGAGACGTATGAAATAATGGATCCGCGCAAAGTGGGGTGGGGCAAGACCGAGCTGCCGCTCACCAAACACAGCGGCCGCGCAGCGGTGGCGGCGCGCTTGAAGCATTTGGGTTTTAAGCTTTCCACTTCGGATGTCGCCGCGTTGTTCGACCATTTCAAAGAGATCGGCGACAAGAAAAAATTTGTGTACGACGAGGACTTAACCGCGTTGGTGGAGGACATTCTCACGATGGTTCCCGAGACGTGGACGCTCGATTATTTGAATGTCTCCACCGGCAACCAAACGGTACCAACGGCCACGGTGCGTTTGCTGAAAACCAACGGCACAAAACGCGAATCCGAGCAGGACGCCGGCATCGGCGATGGGCCGGTCGACGCGGCGCTCAAAGCCATCGACCGCATCACGCACACCACCGGCAAGTTGATGGACTACGCGCTGCGCTCAGTGTCGCAAGGCAAAGACGCGTTAGGCGAGGTGTCGGTGAAAGTAGATTTCGGCGATGGCAAACTGGTGGCCGGGCGCGGTGCGAGCACGGACATCATCGAGGCCAGCGCGCGCGCTTATTTAAATGCGGTGAATCGTTTTCTTGATACTGGCGACGGCCCAACTAAAAAAGCGAAGCGCAGCAAACCTTGATGGAATGAAACGCACTTTGATTTTCTTTGCCTTGCTCATCGGCTGGACACTTCCGGCGGCCGATCGCGCGGGCGGCACGTTAACTGTCAAACGAGACAATCAATTTTACGACATCCGCGGCCGCACGCCCACCGAACTGCGCAAAGCGTTGGACGCGCAGGGGCCGATGAATCCGGTGGGCAAAAAACGGTTCGACGCCCGCACAGATTGGACGTTGCAATGGACGTACAAATGGGATGGCAAACTCGCAAAGCAGGCGGGGATTTATCGGCTCAGCGAATGGACGGTGGACGTGAAGTCCACCATCATTCTTCCGCGCTGGATTGAAGAGGACGAAGCGAACCCATTGGAGCAACGCCGCTGGAAAATTTATATGGCGCGGCTCAAGCTCCACGAAAACGGCCACGCCAAACTCGCCGAGCTCGCCGGTGATGCGGCGAACAAAGCCTTCGCAAATATCAAGGTGTATCCCTCCAGCAAACAATTAAAAGAAGCCGTGCGACTCAAGGCACAGGAAATTCTAAAACTCCACCGCGCAATGGAACTCGAGTACGACCAAAAAACCGATCACGGCAAAAAACAAGGCGCGCGGTTTCCTTAGCCCAAGCTTGACGCGCGAATCCGTGCCGCTACCGTTTGCGCATGAAAGCCACATTTCTTTTTTGTTGGACTAGCTTGGCGCTGGCGGGCTCCACCTTGGCCGAAGCTCAATGGTGGAAGGGCAACCTCCACACGCACACGCTGTGGAGCGATGGCGATAATTACCCCGAGCAAATCGCCAAGTGGTACAAAGATCACGGCTACCATTTTCTCACGCTCACCGACCACAACACATTGCAGGCGGGCGAACGATGGATCGATGTGATGAAGAGCAAAGGCGGCCCTCCCGCGCTGGCCAAATATCAGGCGGCTTGGGGCAAGTGGGTGCAAACCCGCGAACGCAACGGCCGAATGGAAGTGCGTTTGAAAACGCTAAAGGAATTTCGTGGTCGGCTGGAGGTGCCCGAAAAATTCCTGATGATCCAAGGTGAAGAAATCACCGATCGCTGGAAAACCGCGCCGGTGCACATGAACGCCACCAATCTCAAAACACTCATCAAACCCAGCGGCGGCGACAGTGTTTACGATGTGATGCAGCGCAATATGAACGCGCTGCTCGCCCAACGCAAAGCCACCGGCCAGCCGATGATCCTGCATCTCAATCATCCTAACTTTGGCTGGGGCGTTACGGCGGAAGAGCTGATGCGCGTGAAGGGCGAACGATTTTTTGAGGTCTACAACGGCCACCCCATCGTGCGCGATCGCGGCGACAAACTGCACGCCAGCACCGAGCGCATGTGGGACATCATTCTCACCCGCCGCCTCGCGGAACTCAACCTCGGCATTTTGTACGGCCTCGCCACCGACGACGCGCACAACTACCACGGCATCAATCCCAAACACAGCAACGCCGGCCGCGGCTGGGTGATGGTGCGCGCGAAAACGCTGGAGGCCAACGCGCTGGTGCGCGCACTGGAAGCCGGCGATTTTTACTCGAGCACGGGCGTGACATTGAGCGACGTTAAACGCTCGGCGAAGACGTTGTCGCTCACCATCGCCGCCGAGGCGGGCGTGGAATACACCACGCAATTTATCGGCACGCGCAAGGGGTATGATCAAGCGCACAAACCATACGCGGTGGCCAGTGGCGCTAAGTTGCGTGTCACCCATCAATACAGCGACGACATCGGCACGGTGCTCGCCACGGTGAAGGGCAAGCGCGCGGAGTATCGTTTGAAAGGCGACGAAATTTATGTGCGCGCCAAAGTCACCGCCTCCAATCGCGTGCGCAATCCGCGCGGCTATCCGGAATTTCAATCCGCCTGGGTACAGCCGATGCGTCCGCGCGGACGTTGAATATTTCAGCCGAAAAAAAGCCGGACCAGGTGGCCTGAAGAGAGCCTTCCTGGTCCGGTGAACTCAGAAACAGTACAAAGTAGGCTACTGTAGGATTTTTTGATTCCAACTGTACTGGGAAGGAATCGAAATTATTGTTTGTGAGTTCGTTTTATTGCGCCGCTCCTTGGCAGCAGCGCTGGAGGGAAAAGACCACATATTCACGAAAATGTCAAGCCCGGTGAACAAGAAAACCACAACCTGTTGGGTGGTCAAATTCACACAGCGCAAAATCCTGTGGATTTTCTAGTCGCCCAGTAGTTTGCGCAAGGTGTTTTTGGCGGCTTCTTCGCGGCTGATTTCGCCTTTGGAAGGATCGATTTTCACGAAATTGCGCCGCGCAAAATCGAAGTACTCGCAATAGTTGGCGCGGTCTTTTTCATCCA
>JAAZZB010000004.1 GCA_014239365.1 Verrucomicrobiia bacterium
AGCCCCGGGTGAAACCCGGGGGGTTAAGGAGAAAAACACGCAACCCCGAAGGGGTTGAACGCACGCTCCAGTTTAACCCCTTTGGGGTTGCTTTCTTTTTGGGCGCGAATTCCCCGGGTTTCACCCGGGGCTATTTTTGTTGATTCCATTCAGGAATCTTTTTTGAAGAATCCGTTTATCGAAAGTACGATGCAGAAACCGCTTAGTTCCGCGATGGATCCACTTCGTCCGCAGTTTCCGATTCCGGCAACGGCGGTGGTTCGAGGCTGAAGACGCTGTTCAGAATCGCCTCTTTTGTTTTCCAAAGCATCGTCATGGTAAACGTGACGACGAGGGTGGCGATCCACAGGATGGCGGCTTTCATCATCGCGGCGAGGCCCAAGTAGCTGCCGATGCTTTCGGCAAAGGCCGGCGCGGATTGACGCAGGAGGTCGAACACCCAGTCCGCCTTTTGATGCATCCACAAGCCAATGACGAGCGTCAGAAACAGGCCGAAATTCAAATACACAAACAGCCGCACGTCGGCGCGCAAAATGGGATCGGGCAACATCGCGGCGAGCCGCGCAAGTACGTGGTTAAGGTTCAGCACGTACATCATACTGGCGGTGAAAAAAATGCACGCGGAATAAACGATGTGTTTTTGTGCTTCGCCCATTTGCGTCCACGTCATTGTGTCGGACGTCATTTGCTGCTGCCAATGGAGGAATGGCACGAGACCGAGCATTAGCAGCGCCAGCACTTGCGCGAAGTGCACGGTGCTCTGCCACACGCGTTCCTGTTTTTGGAAGTGCCCGATGCTATGCGTGCCGTACCACAGCAAAGCCATCGCCGCCAACGCGGGGCCGATGCCCCACGATTCCCACCACGACACCATCGTTTCCTGCACGCACACGAGCAGCGCGAAGGGCAGCGCCCAAAAGAGCACCTCCAACCCGCGCACCAGTTTGCGCAAGGTGGGCATGAGATCGGGGTGCAACGGTTCGTGCGATTCAGGTACAGCCATAATTAAAATGAAAGATAAGTGTACTCGTCCAGGCCGCGCTCGTATTCCTCGAGCAACCGCATCCCTTCGCTGGGCTTGAGGCGGTTGTCGCGGATGGCGGCGTCGAATTGTTTTTTCATTTGGCGCTGCAAATCGCGCCGGTGGTATTGCACGCTATCGAGACTTTCGCTGAGGGATTGGCCGCGGATAATTTCTTCGATGTAATAACCGCTCGGCTCGTCGGGGTCGAGAAACACGTGGATTTCATTCACGCGCCCGAAGAGATTGTGCAGATCGCCCATCACATCCTGATACGCGCCCATCAAAAAGAATCCCAAAAAATACGACTCATTGCCTTTGCCATTTTTGCCATTTTTTTTGCGCAGTGGATGCAGCGGCAGCGTGTCGCGCACGTCCTCGAGGTCGATGAACTTCCGCACTGCGCCGTCCGAGTCGCAGGTAATATCCACCAACGTAGCCTCGCGGGTGGGGCGTTCGGTGTGGCGGCTCAGCGGCACGATGGGAAAAAGCTGATCCACCGCCCAATGATCGAGCAGCGATTGGAACACGGAAAAGTTGCACACATATTGGTCGCCCATTCGGTCTTCCAACTCGGCGATTTCCTCGGGCACGTGTTCCGCGTTGCGAAAATGGGCCATCACTTTTTGGCAAATTTCCCAATAGAGCGTTTCGACTTTTGCTTTTTCCTCAAGGCCGAGCACGCCGAGGGTGAACATATTGGTGGCGTCGTCCTTGCAATTAACGGCGTCGTGATACGCTGCGAGCTTGCCGCCACGCGCGAAGCCGCGCCGGATGCGTAGCAACTGCTGCACGAGCGGATGCTCCTCTTTGCCGTATTTCAAATGCGGCTTACGCGTCTTCGGCGTTTTGTTGTTTGCGCCAAATACTTCTACTAACAACACGCTGTGATGCGCCACCACGGCGCGGCCACTTTCGCTGATGAGATTCGGATGCGGCACGTCCTCGGCATTGCACACTTCGGCGACGGTTTGCACCACGTCGTTGGTGTATTCTTGCAGCGAGTAGTTTGCGGAACTTTCAAACGCGGCGCGCGACCCATCGTAATCCACCGCCAACCCACCACCGACGTCGAGGTATTCCAGCGGGAAACCCAACTGCCGCACCTTCGCATAAAACCGCGCGCCTTCCTGAACGGCTTTGCGCACGGTGAGAATATCCGGCACTTGCGAGCCGATGTGAAAATGCAGCAACCGAAAACAATCCTCCCAACCCTCGGCGCGCAACAACTCGATGGCGGCCATTAGCTCGGCGGTGTTGAGGCCGAACTTCGCATCCTCGCCGCCGCTGTCCGCCCACTTGCCGGTGCTGCGACTGAGCAAGCGCATCCGAATGCCGAGCTGCGGTCGCACGCCTTCGCGTTTGGCTACCGAAATTATCCGGCGCAATTCGTCGGGCTTCTCCACCACCAAAACCACTTGCCGCCCAAGCCGCGTGCCCATCAGCGCCGTGCGGATGAACGCGTCGTCTTTGTAGCCATTGCAAATCAGCAAACTGCCCGGCTCATCCTGCAATGCGAGCGCCGCGTGCAATTCCGGTTTGCTGCCCACCTCCAACCCAAACCCGTGCGTCCGACCGGCATCGAGAATTTCCTCCACCACTTCGCGCAGCGAATTCACCTTCACCGGAAACACCCCGCGATAGCGCCCCGTGAAGTCGTGCGCCTCAATCGATTTGCCAAACGCCGCGCAAATCGCCTCCACTCGATGCCGCAAAATATCCTGAAACCGCACCAACAACGGCGCCTTCAACCCCCGCTCGCGGGCCGTCGCCAGCACTTCCATCAGCTCCACCTCCGCGCCGGCCGCCTGTTGCGGACGCGCCACCACGCGGCCGCCGGCGTTGATGCCAAAATACTCCGCGCCCCAGCGATCGATATTGTACACGGCACGCGCGTCTTCAATCGTCCACTGGCCGTTCGTATTTTCTTCGGCGGCATCCGTCATCGGCGGGGCATCATAGGGATGAAAAATAGTTTTTCAATACGGGCATTGCAAAATTTTCCGCGAGGGCCTTTTATGCCGGATGCCATCCGTTCAGAAAAAAGCAAATCTCAAAACCATCGTGGCTCACTGCGACAAGACGCTGCGCCTCGATGCCATCGGCGATTACGACGGCGCGCACAATGGTTTGCAGGTGGAAAACAACGGGCGCATCACCCGCATCGCCGCCGCCGTGGACGCTTCGCTCGCCACTGTGCGGATGGCCGCCGCAGCGAAGGCGGATTTGTTGGTCGTCCATCACGGCCTTTTTTGGAGCCCGCAACTGCCGTGGACCGGCCCCAAGCGCGCGCTCATCGGTGCGTTGGTGGAAAACAATCTCGCCGTGTACAGCGCCCATTTGCCGCTGGACGCCCATCCGCGCCTCGGCAATAACGCCGGTCTTTGCAAAGCGCTGAAGTTCACCAAGCCTAAACCGTTTTTTGAAGAACACGGCGCGCCCATCGGCCTGCGCGTGAGCACAAATTTGTGCCGTGATATTTTGGCTTCGCGATTAAAAACCATCCTCGGCGCGCCGCCCACGCTCTTGCGCGGTGGGCCGAGTGTTTGCAAAAAGATTGGCATCGTCACCGGCGGCGCGGGCGGCAGCATCGCGCGCGCGGCGGCGGCAGGGGTGGACACCTTCATCACCGGCGAAGGCCCGCATTGGACCGGCGCGCTGGCGGAGGAATTGGGGATCAACGTTTTTTACGGCGGCCACTACGCGACCGAGACGTTTGGTGTGAAGGCGCTGGCGGCTCATCTGTCGAAGCAGTTTCGTCTGCCGTGGGAGTTTCTGGATCATCCGACGGGACTGTGATTTCCAAATCCTCCTCTGCGTCTTCATCGTCATCTTCACGCGGCTTGCCCGGCATAAAAATCAACAACGCGCCGAGCACGCCCGCCAATCCAAGCCCCGCGAGGCTGATGCGAATACTGCCCGCCTCCGATGCGAACTTAAATTCCACCGTGTGTTTCCCCGGCGACAAATGCACGCCGCGCATTAAATAATTCGCCCGCAACAACGCCGCCGGTTTTCCATCCACCGTCACTTGCCACGCCGGATGATGTTTGTCGTTTAGCATTAACACCGTGGAGGTTTCCGCATCCGTCGAAATCACCACTCGTTTGGGATCATAAAATTCATAACGCGCGGGCACGACTTTTGCATTCGCATCGGTGCTATCCGGCGCGGGAATTTCCTCCGCCACCAACACCTCCCGATGCGGATCCCATTCCGGATCCGGCAACAACGCCAGCGCCGCCTCATCCGCCACCCCACTCCGCCAATGCGAGTACACCCCCGCCCGCGGTAAGGCGTCTTCAAACTCCACCAACGCCAGCAACCCACGCGGCGTGGCTTTGGCGGTGTAGTTTGGCACGCCATTGGTGATGCCCGGCCGCGCGACTAAATTAAACGCTTCGCGCAACCGAAATGCATTGGTGTGCGTGCCAAACATTTTGGGTAATTCCGGAAGGATACTCACGCGCCCGCCCAACAGCCAACGCGTGCTGGTGAGCTCCATCGAGCGCCGTGGATTCGCGCCCACCGCCGCGCGGTACGCGGCATTCTCCGGTGCCACGCGCGGTTCTTGAATGAGATCCACCGTATGAATTCGGTGCCACGGAAAGAGCCCCTGTTTCCAGTCGGTTTGATACACCTGAAAAAATAACTGCAAGTACTGCGTCTGCGCGCTCAAGTCTCCGATGGCGATTTCCAATTGGTTTTTCTTGATGGGATCCGCCGTGCCTTGGTGCTCCAAAATTAATCGCTGTTGCTGCTGCGCCAGCGTGCGCAATTCAGAAACCATCACGCCTTGCGCAAACTGTACGCGCTGTTCGTAAGGCCGTTGGCTGAGAATGCGCACGATGTCGTTCGAGGCGTATTGAGTAAGGTGATTAAAATGCACGACAAACGGCGCACTGCCCCTCCCGAGGTCGGCACACAAAAGCGCGCCACACGCCACCCAAACCCAACCCGCGCGCGCGCCGCCCATCATCAGCGCCATCCAGCACACCCCCAACAACAACACGACCAAAGCCACCCCGCCAGCGGTGACGCTTTGGCTCGCCATTTCTCTGGCCACCCCTTCCTCAAACCCAAGGGAGTCGATGAGATGCATCCGAAGGTCCGGCAAGGACACGACGTAAATTGTCCAAGCCAATAACGCGACCCCCAAAACCCCCAACAACCCCTTCCCCCAAGTGCGATCCCAACCGCGCAAGGCGGCCAATCGTTTGGACAACGAAATGCTCGAAGGCGAATTTGAAAGGTATGCCCGCCTCATCCCTTCCAGCCCATAAACAAACAGCACCGCCAACGCCACACTCAGCGGGTGCATAAATTTAATGGGATTACGGATGGTATCAAAAAACGGAAGTTTATAAATCAGTTGATAAAACGGCGCGTGATGTCCCCAAGCCAACAGCAAACATCCGAGCGCGCCCGCGGTCCAAAGCCAAACCCAACGCCGCTCGGCGGGGCTGTACACGCCATTCTTGCGGAGGCTTTGCAGCAATGCCCACGCCGCAACCAACAACACCAACAGCCCCGCGTACAAGCCGGGATACGCGTGCCGCTTGAATGGCGCGCGCTGTGCGCCGACCGCCTTCGCGTAGGAATCCAATGCATTCGCGTGACTGCGGGGATTTTCCGCCAAAGCACGAGTGTAGGCCGGCTCCTGTCCCACGCCGCCCCAGTAGCGGTGGGAATTGGAAACCGGCAGATTGAGCCAGCCGTGCGGACTATCGCGATACCCAAACAAGCCCGAAATGGCCAGCCGCAACGATTCGCCCGGCGGCACGCTCCATTGAGTGGCTGAGTCAAACTGTTGCTGCCGGATTTGTTCGAGCTGAGTGAGGCGTTGCTTTTCCACTTCAGCCAACAATTTTTGTTTTTGGAACGCATCAAGATCGGTTGCGGCCTGGATCTGTGCGCGCGCTTGTTGCACGGCATCATCCAAACGCATTAACGGCGTCGCCTTCATTGCCGCCGCGGTGCCGCCTGCGGTTTGAAAAAGATTCACCAACGTATGGCCCGCCATCAACGCGGCTGCCACGGCGATAACGCCAACTTTGGCAAACCCAAGCAAACTCTCAGGAACAAGGCGAACAGCTTTTTGCCCATCGCGATTGAGCACCGCCACAAACACCACCGCCGCCACGCACAGGCTGAAGATGCCGCCGACATCAAAGCTCTCCATCACGCCCTGCCCGAGCGCAAAGCCGCCCAGCGCCGTCCACGCCCAAACGCGCCAGCCGGTTTGCCGCAAGCCGTGGAACACCGCCGCCAAACACAAACACGCGCCCGCCGCGCCGAGGGGCACGCTGGGCAAACCCCAAGTGGCGTGCGTCAGCAAATCGCCATTGAGCGCCAACGCCAACGCGCCGAGCACGCAGACCGGTTGCGAAAATCGCAGCGCGCGGAAAAGCAGCCAACCGCTAAACCCAAGCAACAGCAGCGCCATCGGGGCGTAAGTTTTGGCAAAGAGCACCGGGCCGCTGTCGCCGCCCAACGCGAGGCACACATCAAAATAAGCTTTGGTGAAGTTGGGCATCGCCGAAGGCACCTCGCCGCCCAGCCAGTTTTGATCCTGCCAAAAACTCCAGCCGGATTGTTCATCGAAGGCGTGCGACTGAATTCCCGCGAGCGGGGAATCATTGGCGAAAATGACCTGCCCGCGCTCGAGGCTGCCGCGAAAGAGAAAGCCCAGCACCAACGCCAGACACGCGAGCACAATCAGCGCGTCGAGCCACTTGGGAGAACGGGATTCGCTTGAAGATTCGGACATCAAAAATCTCAGCGGCGACCTTGCCCCGAAACACCGCGCAAGGCAACGGCCAAGTTGCCCAGCATCCCCGCCCACGGGCCGGTGAGTGCGCGGGTGGCTTGGTCAATTTCACGGCGGTAATGCGGCGTCTCATCCATCGATTGCGCGCGCTTCACGCGGCTGCGCGCAGCGAGCAGACAACGCTGGCGAAAACTCCACAGCCACGCACCGAAGCCCGTTTTTTCCAACAACGCCGAGGCCGCCACCATCGCCTGCCATTCATCGGCAATCACTGCGCCCGGCTCGCGGCGGTTGCGCGAAGTGGTGGTGTGCTCGTGCCGCCGATATTCGCAAAGGGCCGAAGGCACTTCGATCACCGCCTCGCAGGTTGCCGCCAGTTCCGCATAAAAAACGGCATCGGCGCATTGAATGAAGTGCGTAAGAAATTCAACCGGCAACAATTCGCGATTCGTTTTCATCAAAACCGCCGGCAAACAAATCGTCCGCAAATCCGCCTGCGACGCGATGAATTCTTTTTGCGGAATATCGATGGGCGCGCCGCCGGGCACAATCGGAAACGGACACATCAAATCCCCGCCCTCCACCAACGCGCCCTCTTCACCAATCACTTCGTACGCCGCATAAACCAGCGCGCGACCATCCACATTTTCCAACGGCTCAAGCATCCGCTCATAAAACTCCGGCTTGATCAGATCATCCGCCGTGAGCAAATGCAGCACGTCCGCCTCCTCCGCGTATCGCAACGCGTCATTAAAATTTTCCGTGGACGTTACGTGTTTTTCGCAAAGCCGCCATTCGAAGCCTTCTTTTTCAAACGCCTTGGCGATGCGATGCGTGCCATCGGTGGAACAATTATCTTGGATGATCACACGATCGGGCCGACGCGTTTGGCTCGCCACCGATTCCAGCGTGGCTTCAAGAAAACGCTCGCCGTTGTAAACGGGAATGACTGTAACGAGTCGGCTCATTTTACACCGAGGATGCCGCGCAACGTTTCCGCCACGCGTTGCACTTGCTCTTGCGTGAGGTTCAGTGCCGACGGCAGGTTGATGCCCCACGGACTGAGACGATAACTCACCGCATTCCGCTTGCGCGCCACTGCCGCTTCCGCGTGCCCCTCGTATGCCGGCAAACTACTGAGCGGATGAAACATCGGCCGGCTGTCGATGCCTTCCACTTCGAGCGCCGCCATCAGTTTTTCCTTCGGCCACTCCAGCATCGGATCAAGCACGGCGGTGACCATCCAAAATGTGTTCTTTGTATTGGCCGGTTCGTGATTCAAAGTGATGCCTTCCACGCCCGCCAATGCTTCGCGATACCATTCAAAAATTTCCCGCTTGCGGGAAACTAATTCCTCCGCGCGCTCCACCTGCGCCAAACCAATCGCCGCGGCCACCGGCGGCATTTTGTATTTGAACGCGACTTCCGTGTTGTTGAAATGCACGTCACCCGGCTCGCGGCCGTGGTCGCGCAATTGCATCACGCGCGCGTGCAATGCGTCGTCATCAGTCACAAGCATTCCGCCCTCGCCGGTGGTGAACGTTTTGGAACCGTGAAAACTAAACGCCGCCACATCGCCCAACGCACCCGCCTTGCGTCCGTCAAATTCGCTGCCGATGGCCTCGGCGGCATCTTCGATTATTTTTAAGCCGTGTTCATCCGCAATCGCCCGCAGCGCGGCATAATCCGAAATGCCGCCGTACAAATCCACCGTCAAAATCGCCTTCGTGTTTTCGGTAATGCACGCACGCACGCTCTCGGCGCAAACGCACCATGTGTTTTCATCCACATCAGCAAACACCGCCGTGGCGCCGACATATGAAATCGGCGCGGCGCTGGCAATCCACGTGAGGTCCGGCACAATCACTTCATCGCCCGGCCCAACGCCAGCTGCCGCCAACGCGAGGTGCAACCCCGAAGTGCACGAGGGCAAACTCACCGCGTGCTTCACTCCAATGTAGTTGGCAAAAGCGGCCTCAAAGCGGCGCGGATATTCGCCCGCGCGATCATACCAACCATTCGTCGCTGCGTCGGTGGCGTAATCGATCTCCCGCTGCGTGATGCTCGGACCGGCGATGGGGATGCGATCGCTCATTATTCGGCAACGCATTTCAAATAACCGCCCGGCGCCACACTGATTTGCAGCTTCGCATCGAGGGCAGTGTCGACCTCGAATCGGTCAGTGGTTTTCAAAAAAGCATCCACCGCCGTGCGCGGATTATCGCCTTTGTCCCACGGGCGATCTGGAAACGACCCCACCGGCATGTCTTCAATGAGCGTGTCGCACACGACAAGATAACAACCCCTCGTGACCAGCGACGCATACAATTCCAACTCGCGCAGAACGTGCGCGTGTGTGTGGTTTGAATCCAAAACAACCATCACGCGCTCAGCTCCAGCGGCGACCGCGGCAGCTTGGGCGGCGATGGCATCATCGATGGCGGATCCTTGAATCATCTCGATGCGCTCGAACATCGGATGCGCTTCGATCTCGGCGCGATTGTGTTCGCGAATGTCGATGTCGATGCCGAGCACGCGACCATCGTTGCCGAGCAGTTGCAGCATCGACGCGTGGAAAATCAGCGAGCCGCCGTGGGCAATGCCGGTTTCGATAATGAGATCCGGTTTCGTGTCCCAAATAATTTCCTGCAACGCCGCAAGATCCTGTGGAAATTGAATCACCGGTCGACCGAGCCACGTGAAATTATACGTGTAATGATGCGGCGCAATCGCGGCCACCCAATCGCGCGTCGCCTGCTGCACGGATGCATCCGCACGCAGTCCGTCGATGTTATCCTGCACCTCGGCAAAAAATTTGGCCACCTCACTCATCGCACGAAATCCTTCCAGTAAACCGTGCCCGAAGCAATCACTTCCCGCCCCGCGCTGCCGCAATTGGCCGCCAAATCCAACGCGCTGACAAAGGGCGTGAACGTCCCGTGCAACTGCGGATACGCGCGTTTTTCATAATCCAAATACTCCACCCGAATGCCCGCAGCCTCGAAAGCAGCGTGATCCAAATAGTCCCGCGCGCCGTGGCCGGTGACATAACGCTCCGCGCCCACCGCCTCGCAAATCGCCAACACCCGCGCCGTGCCCGTGCCTTCGACGCCCATTGCCGACGCCCATTGGATTTCCTTCGGCGTGATTTCAAAAAAACCCGCCAACGCCTCCATACTTTCCGCGCTCAATTCCGCCAGCGATTTGCATTCATTTCCAAAAACCGATTCCACCAAGCTCAACATTTCCTCCGCGTGCGGCGCGGCGGCGTATGCTTGTTTCAAAGTCGCAAGCTGTTTGCGTCGCCAATCGTGTTCGGGCATTCGCGTTTCATTGAGCGACTGCCCAAGTTTGGTTTCTGCCAACGGCACCGTGAGCCACGGCGTGCCCTCGGCGGTTTTTATTTGCACGCGATTAAAAAATCCGCCCTTCGAAAACTGCGCATCATCCAAGTGCACAAACACATCGGCCAGCTGCATCTGCTCCAACATCCCCACCCACGGGAAATACATCGGCTGCGAAATGACGATCGTTTTCATCGTAGCGCTTTCTCCATAAAAACAACGTCTCGCCAATGCGCGCCATCAAAGTGATGCCGCCGTTTGATTTCCAAAATTTTGAATTTCAATTTCCGATACAACGCAATCGCCCGATGATTAACCCGCAACACGCGCAACGTCAGTTTTTTACAACGCAACTTTTTCTTCGCGTGCAATTCCAAAAGCCCCATCGCCTTTGCCGCCACACCTTTGCCCCGAACCGATCGCGCCAAACAAATTCCCAAATCCGCCGTGCCCGCTTTGCGGTCAACCCGCGTCAACTGCACAAACCCGCACGGGCCGCCGCAGTCGACCACGAGGAACACGCCGCACGCATCACGCGTACGTCGCCGAATCCACGCCCGCACTTGCGCGGGCGAATACTGCTGCGGCTTAATCATTAGTTGCCGTTGAATGGCGGTGTCATTTCGCAGCGTCGAGAGAACCGAGAAATCCATTTTCACTGGCGCACGCAGTGTCACGGAATCGCCTTTACTATTCGCAGTAAATTTCATTCGGAAAAATCCTCAACACACAGAACGTCCCACTGTGCTGCCGGCATCTTGCCGGCAGAAGTTGCGTTTCCGACCAGCCGGCAAGATGCCGGCAGCACATTAACGCGCCATTTGCTCACGGGAAAAACACCTCCAATTTTCGTGGCCATTCCATCGCCGCTAATTCCTCGCGGGCCACACGAGGGTTCAATCCGACGTACAGTCGCCGTACCGTTTTAGACAATACCTCGGGGGCAAGAATGGGTTTCTCTAACAAAATCTGCTTTTGCCGATGCGGGTTTTGGTCTAGAAAACATTTCACCGCTTCGGGTCGTTCGAGGCAGGCGTGGATGTATGTGCCATAAAATCCGGCGCCGTAAATCGCCGCTTCGCCGTTGCTCGCATTTTCAAATGCTCGAACGCGGTTGCCAAATTCCTGCCAGTATTCGGCCATCTCGATGACAGCATCAGCGACCGAGTTTGTGGTTGGCTCAATTCCATCCGCATCACATTTTTCTGCGACCACCACCCACGCGCTGTTGTGCGCCGCGCTGTCAATTTCGCGCACGGCAAATCCAGCATCAGCGAGCAAACGATGCAGCGAGTTTTCGGAAAAATGATTCACATGGTCGGCCACCACGAGGTCGGCAGTGTTCGTAAACACATTGGGCACGAGAAAATAAAATGTGCCCCCGTCACGCAACAGCCGATGCGCTTCGGCGACAAACGCCTTCGGCGCAGCGACGTGTTCCAGCGCAAAAAATGAAATCACTGCATCAAATCGTCCGGCCCATTCGGCGGGCACCTTGTTCACCGCTTGGTTTTCAGCGGGCACGAAGGCATTCCAAAAGTCGCGGTACTGTTCGCCCACATCGAAGACGTGCGGGGCAATATCATCACGGCGGGCGTGGAGGGCTTTGAGCGTGGCGGCCTTGCCGCAGCCGTAGTCGAGCACTTGCGCGTTGGGCGGGAGGTCGAGTTTTTCCAGCAATGTGGTGACTTGATGTTTGGTGCGGAAAATTTTCTGCCCTTCGTGGACGGCGTACAGTTGATCCTCCTCCTCGCTGGCGGTGAGGATGTGATAATCTTCGGCGTAAAATTTTTCCAGCGCGGGCAGCGGCGCGGTTTGGGTGTGATCGCAACTCGCGCAATGCCAAACGCGCGTGGGCCCCTCAAGCACTTGACACAGCGAAGTAATGGAAACCGGCCTCGCGGATTCGTAAACCGGCGCGCCCAGTGGCTCGTTGCAAATGTTGCAGGCGTCCATCATTCCACCACCCATTCCGGATGCACCGCGCGGAGGTCATTGCCAGCAGCGTACGCGCCGGGCCATCCGAGCTTTTTACCGGTCGGCTCTGCAAAGTTGAACCACCGCATTTGCATCGACCACCGCGAGCGGGCGGCACGGTTTTCGCCGGAGCGATGGAGCGTGAGGAAATCGACGAGCACCAAATCGCCCGGCTCCGTGAGTGGCGCGGATTTCTCGTACTTGGCAACGCGCACTGCTTCATCGGCCAAGGTCAATCCGTATGCACCGGTTTTGTCGGGGTTATCCGAATCACGTTCGCGCACCGGCGCAAGGCCGTCTTTGTGCGAGCCGATGCAAAACTCCACGGGGCCGAGTTCATCGGTCATCGCCAGCAACGGACTCCAAAAAACCAGCCCATCCAAACTACGCAACTGCGCGGGATAATCCTGATGCCATCCGGCGCGGAATTTTTCCTCGGCTGGATTATCAATGCGAATGCCATAACCGCCCGCCGCGATGGCCGGGGCGTTCGTGCCTCGCACATGCCGCACGACGGCCTCGTGCTTGGCGCTGGCCACGATGCGAATGAACGCGGGGATTTGTTTGACCGCATCATACACCACGCCGCCGAGGGCGCGATCGTGCGCAATGAGGGCTTGATAGCCCGCGTCAAATGTCTCGGGCGCAAAGTCGGTTTGCTCGATGGCAAGCGAGTGTTGTTCAATGAGCAAAGCAATTATCGAATGGATGCCGCGTTGCACGGCTTCCACTTCCGCCGGTTCATAAAACGCGGGTAGCACGACAAAACCATCGCGTGCGAAGGCTGCGAGTTGTTCGGTTGTCAGTAGCGCGCTCATTCGGTGAAATCTGGAAAAGACAAGTCGCGCTCGCACACGATGGCTTCGGCGATGGGCCATTGGATTTGGAACGCGGCGTCATCCCAGCGCACACCGCTGGCGGACTCCGGCGCGTAGGGCGCGCTCATTTGATAAAATAATGTGGTTTCGTCGGTAAGCGTTTGGAATCCGTGCGCGACGCCCTCGGGCAAAAAAACGGCTAGGCAATTCTCGGCGCTGAGTTCGGTGGCGATGGATTGCTTGAACGTCGGCGACTCCGGGCGGAGATCCAAGGCGACATCGTGTACCGCACCGGCGACGCAGCGCACGAGCTTGGCTTCGGCGTCCGGGGCGGTTTGGAAATGCATTCCGCGTACGGTTCCGCGTTGGGTGTTGTGCGAGAGATTGGTTTGAGCGAGGTCGGTCGGCAATCCGTGCACGGCAAATTCCTCGCGGCACCACGCACGCGCAAACCATCCGCGCTCGTCCGCGTGCTTTTCCAATTCGATAACGAATACGCCAGCGATTTTTGTTTCGTTAAATTTCATTTAGACTAAATGGACTTCGGGAATGGGAATCAGGAATTTCCCGCCCGCGGCGCGGTACGATTGCTGCTGCGCGAGGATTTCATCGGCGAAATTCCACGCCAACAATAAAGTGACGTCCGGCGCGCGTTGGGCCAGTTCCTCGGCGGGCACTATCGGCACGTGTACGCCGGGCATTAGCTTGCCCTGCTTGTGTGGGCTGCGATCGGCGACGAAGGCAAGGTCATTGGCCGTGATGCCACAAAAATTCAAAAACGTGCTGCCCTTCGCCGCCGCGCCGTAAGCGGCGAGGGATTTGCCTTCGGCTTTGAGAGCGGCGATTTGGGCGCGTAATCGCTCGCGAATGGCTGAGGCTTGGGCGGCAAAATTTTGATAATAACCGAGACTACCCACGCCCAATTCGTTTTCCTCTGCGCGTAATGCCGTGACGGTTTCATCTGCGGCGTGCGAATTGTGTCGCACAAAAATCCGCAGCGAATCGCCGTGCATCGGCGTGCGTTCGACGCGGGTAATGCGGAGGCCGTAGCGGGCGATGAGCGGTTCAAGGGCGGTGAGGGTGAAATAGAAAACGTGCTCGTGATAGATTGTGTCGAATTCGGTTTGGGCAATCATCTCGGCCGCGTGCGGGAATTCGAGAATGGCGCGGCCTTCGGGTGCAAGCAGTGTTGCAAGGCCGGCGACGAAGTCATTGGGATCCGGCGCGTGGGCGAAGACGTTGTTGGCGAGAATGAGATCGGGTTTGTTTTCGGCAGCTAATTCTTGTGCGAGTTTTTCTGTGAAAAAATCCGTGCGCGTTTGGATGCCTTTTGCGCGCGCGACGGTGGCGATGTTTTCGGCGGGCTCGATGCCGAGGTGTTCAATATTGACCTCGGCGAAATGGCGCAGGAGATAGCCATCGTTGCTGGCGATTTCGATGACGTAGTTTGGCGCAAATTCTTCGCGATAGCGCGCGGCGCATTCGGCGGCGTGTTTGACCCACGCATCGGAGTAGGACGAAAAATAAATGTAATCGCTAAACAACTCGACGGGCGGCACGAGATCGGTGATTTGCAGCAGCCAACATTCGGTGCACGCGGCGAGGCGCAGCGGGAAGCGCGGCTCGGGTTGGGCGAGGTCTTCGGGGGCGAGAAGATTATTGGCGAGCGGTTGTTCACCGAGATCGAGAATCAATTCGCCGGAGCGCGCGGCGCACGAGCGACATTGAAAATTCTCCAGCATTTTTATTGGGCCCACGCGGCGGATGCAGCAGTGGCATCGGCGGTGAATGCCTCGAGCTGAGCGAGGCTGAGGCCGTGGAGATCTTCGGCGTTTACGATGTGCCGTTGGTGATACCAACGCGCGGTGCGTTGGACGGTGGTGGCGAAATCCCAAACGGGTTGCCAGCCAAGTTGCTCGCGGGCTTTGTCGATGGCGAGCGAAAGCGTGGCGGCTTCGTGCGGGGCGGTTGGATCGGAGGCATCGGTCCATTCGCCGGGCCAATGTTGGAGGAAATTTTCCACGAGTTCGCGCACGGGGCGTTGGGCTTCGGGCGTGGGGCCGAAGTTGAAGGCGTCGGTGAAAGCATCCTCCTCGGCCAAGCGCGCGCCGAACCAAAGGTAGCCGGACAAACAATCGAGCACGTGCTGCCACGGACGCGTGGCGGCGGGACTGCGCACGGCGATGGGTTCACCGGCTGCGAGCGAGCGAACGCAATCGGGCACGATTCGGTCGACACCGTAATCGCCGCCGCCAATGACGTTGCCGGCGCGGGCGGTGGCGATGCGGCCGTTAAATGCGCGTTGCCAACTGCGGGTCATGATTTCGGTGGCGGCTTTGCTGGCGGAATAAATATCGTGCCCGCCGAGTGGATCGGCCTCGGTGAAGGCGCGGGAGCTGCCGTCATTTTCATAACACTTGTCGCTGGTGACGACGACGATGGGGCAATCGTTTTTGTTTTGCCGCAATGCTTCGAGGACGTGGGCGGTGCCGAGGATGTTGGTGGTGGCGGTTTCGAGCGGGGCGTCGTACGAGCGTCGCACGAGCGGTTGGGCGGCGAGATGGAAAACGATGTCGGGCTGCGCGTTGGCGGCGGCTTGTTTGACTAAATCGAAATCGCTGATGTCGCCGATGGTTTCGCTGGCGAACGTTTTGGGCGCGAGGGTTTCGTGGAGATTGGGCGCGGCGTGCGGTGCGAGTGCAAAGCCGTGGACGTTCGCGCCGAGGTCGCGCAACCACAGGCTGAGCCACGCGCCTTTGAAACCGGTGTGGCCGGTGACCCACGCGGTTTTGCCGCTATAAAATTTGCCGAACATTCCTACCAGATTTTCCACGGCGCAGCGCCGTCGGCCCACAGTGCCTCGAGCTGTTGCTGCTCGCGATGGGTGTCCATGCACTGCCAAAAGCCGGTGTGACAATGGGCCTTGAGCTGGCCTTCGCTGGCGAGGCGCTCCAATGGCTCACGCTCGAGGATGCAGTCGTCGCCGGTCAAATAATCTCCGATGCGTTTGTTGAGCACGCAATAGCCGCCGTTGACATAGCGCGGCTCGCGGTCGGGTTTTTCGCTGAAGGTGGTGATGGTGCCTTCGTTGATGGAGAGCTCGCCAAAACGGCCGGCCGGTTGCACGGCAGTGGCGGTGGCAATCGCGCCGTGGTTTTCGTGAAACTCAATGGAGGCGTTGAGGTCGCTATCGGTCAGGCCATCGCCGTAGGTGAACAGAAAATTTTCATCGCGCACGTGCGGCAAGGCGCGCGCGAGGCGGCCGCCGGTTTCGGTGGCGGGGCCGGTGTCGAGGAGGGTCACCGTCCAGTCTTCCTCGTCGTGATGGGTGTGGTATTTCAACTCCGGCTCGCGGCCGAGCTTGAGCGTCACGTCGCTGGTGTGCCACAGGTAGTTGCGGAAATAATCTTTGATGACCTCGCCTTTATAACCGAGGCACAAAATGAAATCGCGATGCCCGTGGTGGGCGTAGGTTTTCATAATGTGCCAGAGAATCGGCTGACCGCCGACGGGCACCATCGGCTTGGGACGATACTCCGTCTCCTCGCGCAATCGCGTGCCCTGGCCGCCGCATAGGATAACCACCTGCATCGCGGGAGGTTAAACGGGATTGGCCCCGCTGCCAACAACCTTCGCTTTGCGCGAGCGGCTGCGATTGCTAGGTTGCCGCGGACGTGCGTGATTTTTTGTTTAACTTATTCCCACCGGGCGGGCGACTGCGGCGCGGCGTGGAGGCGCTGTTGCCGGTGGCGGATGTGTTGCTGCTGCCGTTCACGCTGGCGGGGGCGCTGTTGCTGGGGGCCATTCGGATGGCCGGCGTGGAGCGGTTTCGCGTGGCGCGGTGGGTGTTTCGCAAAACGCGGGTGTTCCCCGTGCGCGATCATTATTACGAGCCGCTTGTTAATCCCGCCCACCTCACGCGGTCGCTGGAAGAACCGCGCGCGCTGCCGGGCATTGAGTGGGACGACGCCGAAATGCTCGCGCAACTCGATGACTTTGAATTCAACGACGAGTTGCTCGCCATTCCGATGGAGGGCACCGATGGCTTTTTTTACAACAACCCCGGTTACGGACGCGGCGATGCGGAGATGCTTTATAATTTCCTGCGCCACCTAAAGCCGCGGCGGTTCATCGAAATCGGCTGCGGCATGAGCACGCGCCTCGCCCAACTCGCCTTTGCCCAAAACGAAAAAGACGGCGCGCCCCCCTGCGAACACACCTGCATCGAGCCCTACGAAAATCCGTGGCTCGAGCAGCTCGGCGTCACCGTCCTGCGCCAACGCGTGGAGGAGGTGAGCCCCGAAGTCTTTGCCGGCCTCGCGCCGCGCGATGTGGTGTTCATCGATTCCTCGCACATCATCCGCCCGCAAGGCGATGTGCTCACCGAATACCTGCAAATCCTCCCGCGCCTCCCCAAAGGCGTGTGGGTGCACGTGCACGACATCGCTACTCCGATGGATTACCCCACCCCGCTCATCGTCGAGCAGGTAAAACTCTGGAACGAACAATACCTCCTCGAAGCATTTTTAACCCACAACCCCAATTGGAAAATTCGTTGGATGATGAATCACCTCCTGCACACCCACCCCGAGGCCGTTCATCAAAAATGCCCCATCACCGCCGAGGCGATGCAAAAAGACGAAGGCCCAAGCGGCGCGTGTTTTTGGATGGAGAAGGTGGAATGAAAATCATCCCGAAGGGATGGAACAACAATAGCCCCGGGTGAAACCCGGGGGAATTTCGTTGAACAAAAACCAACCCCGGAGGGGTTGAAGAATCGTTTGCCCGCCCCTCTTTCAACCCCTTCGGGGTTGAATTCATTTGTGCGCGTTAACCCCGGGTTTCACCCGAGGCTAATGTTGTTGATTCCCTTTGGGAATAATCCCATTCGGAATCGCGTTTGGACGATGGTGGATTAAATTTCCGTCAATCGGCGGAATTGGTGCACGAATGTTTCGGGTAAGAATTTTTCACGGAGACTCTTCTCTGTTTCACGTTCGGCATCGGTTAACGAGCGGCGTTGGGCCAGCGCGGCTTCCAAAGCATTGGTGAGGTTTTCGGTGGCGGTTGCATCGTCGGTGCGGATGGTGGCGGAGTGGGCCAGCGGATAATCGCTAACCACTTCAGGGATGGCGCCGGATTGACTGGCGACGATGACGCGTTCGAGGAGGCGGGCTTCAAGGGCGGTGCGGCAGAGGCTTTCTTCCACGCGGGAGGGGCAGACGACGAGGTCGTGTTGGGAAATTAATTTTGGCACATCGACGTGGGCAACGTGTTGGAGCAGATGGATTTCGTCGCCCGTGGCGCGTTCCACTTCGGGGCGCAGCGGGCCATCCATTCCGAGGATGGAGAGGGTGGCGTCGGGTTGGAGTTTGCGCCACGCGGCGAGGAGTAGGTCGATGCCTTTCTCGGCGGAAAGACGGCCATAAAATAAAACCTTCGCAGGGCCATCGGCAGCGATGGGGCGCGATGGCGGTTGCAAAAAATAATCCTCCACGGGCTGATACAGCGTGGTGAATTTTTCGTCATCATTCCCATCACCCGCGAAGGCGCGGCAGCGATCGGTGATGAAATCGGAAACCCCGGCGACGCGCACGCTGGCGGCGAGGGCTTTTTTCCACGGAGCATCGCGGCCGCGCAGCCACATATTAATCAACGGCGCAAGCGTGGCGCGGGTGGCGGTGGCGTCCATTCGTTTGGGGACGACTTCCTGGCACCACGTGAAGAGCGGTTTGTCGGCGGCTTCGGCGAGGGCGTGCGCGAGAACGATGGCGTTCATATCCGGGCAGAAAATCGCATCGTAATTTTCCGGTCGCACCCCGGCGTTTTGGGCGGCGCGGAAGAGCGAGCTATCGAGCATTCGGTTTGGCAAAAACAAAACGGTGCGTTTCAACGTCTGCGCGTTTTGCGAACACCAACGCGGCGGCGTGATGCGGTGCATACCCGGCTCACCCCGATCCGGCCCACCGGCGAGGCACAGCACTTCCACTTCCCACCCCGCGCACCGCCGCAACAAAGCCGCCGCCTCACGCGCGACCATCTCGGCCCCGCCGTGATCGTGCTCGTAAAAAAATGAAACCAGCAGGAGACGCATTAGTTTGTTGGTGGAAACTCCGCCACCCACAGGCCGTTGGCGTAGGGGAACGGATCGCCGTATTTTGTGCCGGCGGCTGCGGCTTGTGAGGCTTCGCGCCATTCGCGACGGCGATGGCGCAGGAGGAAATGCGCTTGGTCGGCGGCGAGTTTGTTGTTGGCGATGAGTTCGTCCAAGGCGGGATTGTACCCGAGCGGCACGGTGATGACGAGGCGTCCATCGGGCGCGAGCAACGCGCGGCAGGCGGCGATGGCGGCTTGGATTTTTTCCTGGGAATCGCCGCCATCATCATCGAAGCCGATGTGTTCAAAGGTGGAAACGGAAAGAATGAGCGCGAATCGTTTGTCAGTTTTCCACTCGGTGATGTCGGCATTGATGACATTTGGGGCGGCTTCGTATTTGTCGATGACGGTGTGTGCGTGCGGCCCGTAATGGCCGAGGACGTTGCCGATTTCCAGAATAGTGCCGTCTGTTTGGGCGAGGTGCCAGCGGGCGATTGGGATTTCGGCGCAGCGTTCGTTGCTCCACGTGACGTTGTAGTTTTCGTAAACGCATTGGAGGCGTTCGCCGCGATAATCAAATTCCCGCGGGCGGAGGAAGGGCCGCACGATCGGCGAGGCAAGCTTGCGCAGGGGGAGCAGAAAAATTTCACGCCAGCCAAAGCGCTTGGCGAACCATCGCACTTTGCCGGTGAGGCCGCTGTATAGATGGGCGCTCATTCGTCGTCGTCATCAATATCGGATTCGTCGTCGTCATCGTCCCAATCCATTTCATCACCGTTTGCCCAGGCTTCGAGTTGGTCGCAGGCGGCGGGGAGCACTTGATCCCAATGAAATTCCTTGGCGCGGTTGCGGGCGGCGATGCGCCAATCCTGATACGCGCCGTCGTGGCATTGCACGTCGGCGATCATCGCGGCGAGTGCGGTGGGAGATTCTTCGTCGGTCACGAGGCCGGTTTGGCGGTGCAAGGTGGATTCCACCAAACCGGGCGTGGGATACACAATGGCCGGCGTGCCGAGAGCGTTGGCTTCGATGACGTTGAGCCCCCAACCTTCGCGCAGGGAGGTGTGCAGCAAAAAATGGGCGTCGCGCAGGGCGGCATCTTTTTCGGCCTCGGGCAGTGGGCCGCAAAATTCAACGTGTTCTTCCACTTTCAACTCAGCGACCAACCGGCGCAGCGCGGGTTCTTCCTGACCTTGGCCGACGATTTTTAATTTCGCTTCCACTTCGTGTTCGCCAAGCAAACTCCACAGCGCGGCGATGGCGTGATCCACTTGTTTGTTGGGCGCGAGGCGCGAGACGGTGATGAGCTGTAGCGGTTCATCGAGTTCTTTTTCCGGCAACGTCTCGAGTGCGCGGGTGTCCACGCCGTAAGGAATTTGCGTCACGGAATCGATGCCTTGTTCGTGCAGAAGATCGCGCGTGTAAGTGCTCGCAGTCCAAAACGGCACGTCGCGATATTGGCGCAGCGTGAGGCCTTCCTGCCAACTGCCGATGCGGCTGAGTGGCCACGGGTAAAACGCTTTCCAAATCGGGCCGAGCACTTCGTGAATGTAGGCGACGCATTTGTCGGTGCACCAAATGGGCGCGTACCACGGGATGCCGTGGTGCTGATCGATGACGAGATCGAAGGGCTTTTGCGTGGCGTGCCATTTGCGCGCGGCCATCCACGCGGTGAATTTTCCGCCGCCGCGAATGACGTCGATGCCGTCAACAACCTCCGCCGGATCGCCTCCGTCAAATTCATTAGCAAACCACGTGACCTCGTGGCCGCGCTGCACCAAGCCGCGCAGATAAGCGTGGGTCACGCGCTCGGCGCCGCCGGCGAGTGGGTTGCGCGGGTCGCGCCAGTTGAGCATTAAAAATCGCACGCGGCGCAGTCTTCACCGTGACGGGCGGGCGCGGCAATGAAAAAGCCCTTTGACCCGCGCGCCGGTTTGCCGAAAGATGGGCCCGCGCGCGAGTGGCGGAATTGGTAGACGCGCCGGATTTAGGTTCCGGTCTCGCAAGGGGTGGAGGTTCGAGTCCTCTCTCGCGTACCATTTTTTGGGGGAACCATTTTTTAACCGCAGTTTTTTTAACCGCAGATTACGCAGATGAATGCAGATTTTTTTATCTGTGAAATTCTGCGTAATCTGTGGTTGATAACAAGGCTCCGCGTTAATCCTTTGTGGCGAGGAGTTTTTTCAAAGCCGCTTCCATTTCGGAAACACTGAACCCACGCGGGCCGCGGCCGCCTTGAAAGGCGATGCGGGCATCGGGGCCGATGATGTACAGGCGGTCGGGAAACGCACTAAAAGCATTCATCACGGTGTTGTCGATATCATCCACCAACAGCGGGATGGTGAGCTTCAATCCGGCCGAACAAGCTGCGGCCACTTCTTTGCGTGCGAGAAATGTTTTGGGTTGTTCAATCTGCACGTGGCGCGCGGGGCGGTTGGAATCACTAGCGTGCGCTTCGCGAATGTACACCCAAACAAAGTCGGCTTGTTTGCCAAAAGTTTCGTATGCTTTTTGGAGACGCCCGGCCTCCCGCGAAAATGGGCCTCACGTGTATGAGCCGAACACCACCACGGTGTGGCGTTTGATTTTTGAAAATTCCAGCACGCGATCGCCGACCATAAACTTTGCGGAAACTTTTGGCGCAGCAGTCCCAACCTGCGCGTCCACTTGCGTACCCCCTCGGCCCACCGGTCGCACGCCGTGACCTGTGTAGCGCATCCATTCCGCGGGCGTCACTTGGCCATCGGCCTGGGTGTCGGCTTTTTTGAAATCAGCAACCTGTAACAACGCAGCCCATTCCTTGGCGGAAATTTTCCGATCCGAATTTGCATCGAGTGCCCGAAATAATTCCTTTGCCGGACTGCCACCTTGTTGGTTCGGCTGTGCCGTCAGCAACGGCGACAAGCCCGCACTCAATACCAGTAAAATCACGATTGCACGCATCACCTCATTGGACGCCTCACCGTCCGATTTGGATACAACCCTTTTGCGCCATTGACAGCCCGCCGCCGAAAACCGCATATTTGGGCATGGGACGCAGCCGAACAACCTTCGTGTGCCTTTGGCTCGGGCTGTTGTGTTTTCCCTTCCCTTCCTCCGCCGCCACGCCTTTGGAACAGGCGCGCAAACTTTACGAAACGGGCGATCAACAGCTCGAGGATTACGAACTCAAAAAGGCACTCGCCTCTTACCAAAAAGCGCTGGCGCTTTATCAAAAAAACAAAGGCACGCCCGCCGACCAATCCCAAGCACTCATCCAAATCGCCGTGGTGCACCGGGAAATGCAGGCTTATCCCAAAGCCCAAGCCGCGCTGAAGCGGGCCGAAGGATTGCTGGTTGCCAAGCCGAATCGCATTTTGGAAATCGATTTGCATATTGAAATCGAATGGGAACGCGGGCTCATCGAATACGAATCCGGCCGGTACGCAGCGGCGATGAAATTTTTCCAGAAAGCTGCTGAACTGGCCAAGCATCCCGGGGCGGATATGATGAACCGCATTCTGCTCATCACCGATGCCGCGATGGTGGAGCTTGAGGCCGGGCATTATCCACGCGCCAAGACGTGGCTCGATGAGGCCGGCGCGTTGCTCAAAAAGCATCCCGAACACACCGCCGAAGTGGAGAGCGAAATCGCCAACAACCTCGGCTTTTACTTTATGGACATCGGCCAATACAAACTTGCCGAGGAAGCTTTTCTCAAGGCGCTCGATGGCTACCGCGAATACTATGGCCAACGCCATCCGCGCACCACCATTCCGCGCGCGAACCTTGCGGTGCTCTACGAGACGCTCGGCAATTTCAAAAAAGCCGAAACTCAGTTTAAGTTTAATCTCGAAATCAACACCCGCCGCATCGGGGCCGACCATTATCTCACCGCCATCGATATGGCCAACCTCGCCCGCGTCCTGCAAGCCTCCGGAAAATTGGCTGAGGCCAAGCGCCTCTTTGTGCGATGCCTTGAGATCGACCGCAAACAACTCGGCCCCAACCACCCCTACGTCATCGTGGACCTCAACAATCTCGCCCAGCTTTATCAGGAACTCGACGAACCCGCCGAAGCCGAAAAACTCCTGCTCGCCGCCGTGAAACTCATCGAGCAACGCAATGCCCCACCCGACGCCACCCACCTCGCCACACTCGACAACCTCGCCGCCAATCACGTCCTCAAGGATGAATTGACAAAGGCCCGCGATTTATACGAGCAATCGCTCGCCCTCCACGCCCGCCTTCACACCGGCCACACCCTCGAGGCCACGCAGGTGATGCGCGAGCTGGCACTGTTGGAGCACGACCTCGGCAACCCCGCCCAAGCCCGCGAATGGGCCCGCAGCAAATGGGCCATCGAACGCCAGCTCACCGAGGAAGTGTTTTCGTTTTCTTCAGAAAAAGAGCACTTTGATTTTCTGGAGAAAACCGACCCACTGCACCCGCTCATCAACCTCGGCACCGGCGCGGATATTGCCGAGCTGGTGCTGCACCAAAAAGGCCGTGTGCTCGATTCCCTCGCCACCGCCCAGCGACAGGCGCGGTTGTCAGCGCAGCCGGATTTGAAGAAAACGATTGAGCAAATCGAGGCCGCCACCGCCCAGATCATTCGCCTGCAAATCCAGCGGGCGCTCGCCAAGGATGCCAAAACGCTGAAGCCGCTGGGGGTGCAGATTTTCAAACAGAAACAAATCCTCAACGGATTGCAAAAGACGCTGGCCCGTCACACGCGGCAGGCGCGGACCGAATATCGCGTGGCAGATTTGCTGAAGGCTCTGCCGCCCGGAACCACTTTGGTGGAATTTGTGCAGCACCAAACTTATCAGGGCCGCGATGCATTTGGCGAACAATGGCGCAGCCAATACAGCGCGCTGGTATTCACCGCCGGGCGTGCGCCGCGCTGGGTGCCGCTTCGGCGCGCGGCGGCGATTAATAAACTGGTTGAAACATATAATCCCGCCACGCCCAGCTCCAATGCCGATTATGAAAAAGTGCTGCGCCAACTTCACCGGCGCCTGCTTCAGCCGCTGCTCAATGGATTGCCGCCCACCACCGACACCCTCATCTTCGCCGCCGACGGCCAGTTGAATTTTATTAACTTCGCCACCGTGATGACGCCGGACGGCAAGTTCCTCTGCGAAGATTATCAAGTGCTGCACATTGCCACCGGGCGTGACCTGCTGCAGCCCGTCCGCAAACCCGCCACCGACGCATTGGTGGCCTTTGCCAATCCGCAATTCAAGCCCGGCCAACCCGCCGCCAGCGGAACCACCCGCGCCGGCGACCTCCAATCGCTCGCCCTGCCGCCCTTGCCCGGCACGTTGCGCGAATCGGAATTCCTCCGCCAATCCGCCACCGACTGGAAGCTCAAGCCCCGCATCTTCACCGGCGCAGCCGCCACCGAAGCCCAACTGCACGCGGTACGTCAGCCGCACATTTTGCACCTCGCAACACACGGGTTTTTTGTGAGCGCCGCCAAAGTGAAAAATATAAACCCTTCCAAGGGAATTTCTAAAACCGGCGGACGCACGCGCTCCGGCGGCATCCTCCCAAAATCTCTCCTCAATAGCGGACTCGCCTTGGCCGGAGCCGACCGCACATTGACCGAATGGAAAGCCGGGCGCATTCCCAATACCACCACCGACGGCATCATCACCGCCGCCGAAATCAGCCTTTTGCAATTGGAGGACAACTGGCTCACGGTGCTTTCCGCGTGCGAAACCGGAATGGGCCGAGTGCAATCCGGCGAAGGCGTGATGGGGCTGCGCCGGGCGTTTGTGCAGGCGGGTACGCAAAATTTACTCTTCACCCTCTGGCCCATCTCGGACGCAGTGACGGCAAAAATAATGGAAGACTTTTATCAACGCGCCCTGCGCACGCGACACGCGCCCGGTTCATTGTGCGATACCCAGCGCGATTGGCTGGTGAAGCTGCGCGAATCCGAAGGCACCAAAGCCGCCGTGCAATTGGCGGGGCCCTTCGTGCTTACTTTTCAGGGGCCGCCGGTGCCTTAGCGGGTTCGGCCGGTTTGGTTTTCAAGCAGCGTTGCAACGTCATCAACGCCATCGCGGTGCCGTATTGTTGGTGGTAATCGTAAAAAGGGAAGTCCCACCAACTGCCGTCTTTTTCCTGCAGTTTCATAATGATGGTGGCCATGTGATCCTGCAGGCGCGGGCGCTCGGCAGAGGGCACGTGATCGAGGCACAGCGCGCCGTAGTAGTGGCCGTAATAATAAAAATAACCGGCCACCTGAAACCACGCCTCATGCGGGCGCGGGCGTTTGCGGCCGATGCCGAGCCATTCGTTGCGGGCGTAAAGGCGGTCGAGCCAATCGACCAGCACTTTGTCGGTGATGCGTTTGTCGCCCCACAACCGCAGCGCGATGTTGCCTGCCTGCGAACGGCCGAGGCTGCCGCCGGGGCGATTGATGCCGCGGCGCGGTGTGTTTTTCAAATACTCGCCATAAAGAAAACTGCCATCGGGCAAGTGCTGCCGCTTAAGCGCGGCCAGCGCGCGGGTCACTAATTTTTTAGGCGGCTCAATGCCGGCCAACTTTGCCTCGTGGAAGGCAACGAGCACCGTGGCGTTCACAAACGAAATGGAACTGCTCGCCGGTTTCTTGGTGCCCAGCCGCATATCGTAATAACCCCAACCGCCATCGACGGATTCGTAGGCATCGAGTCGGCCAAACTGTTGCGCGATGAGCGCGTCGATTTTTTTGATCTTCGCCGGTTCAGCCTTCGCCCGCGCGCGCATCCGCACCAAAGCCTGCAAGCCATAGCCGTGCGCCCACACGTTGTACATCGCCGTGGCATCGGCGCGGCGCAGCTTGGGCAGGTGCTCCAGCAAATACGCTTCAGAATCCTTCAACGCCGCGCGGACTTGCGGAGTGTCGCCACCCGCTTCAATGATGGCGGAAATGCACAGCGACGTGACCGCCAAGCGAAACGCATAATGGCTCTGAAACCCGGGCGCATAAATATTGAGCCCCTTGGTATTGCGCGGACTGCCCCACGAGCCGTCTTTGTTTTGTTTGTTCAACAGGAAATAAACGCCCTTCTCGATTTGTTTTTCCAAGTCCGCTCGAGGCACCGCCGGCACATCAGCCAGCTTGGGCACCGGCACGGGGTTGGCGGCCGAAAGGGTCACTGCCAAATTACAAAATAAGCTGCAGAGGATTATTTTTTTCATAGGAAATTATTTTGCCGGAGTGGAGTGGTACTGATTGAGTTTGGGGGTTTCGATGAGCGTTTGTTTGCCGTCGGGCCAGCGCACTTCGATGGAGTCCACCGCTGCCGCCGTACCCAGCCCGAAGTGGACGATGGCCGGATGCTGCGACCAAAGTGAATCGCCCGACACCACCGGCTGAATCCATTTGCGGCCGTCGGCTTTCACGGTCACTACCGCGCCCAAGGGCGACACGCCGGGGGCGCCGCTCAGCCGCGCGCCAATCCAATTGCCTTTCGTGGGCCATTGATTGCGGATGAGGTGCAGCACTTCGCGGGCGGCGTGGGTTTCCGGATTGCGCCGCAGCTCGGCCACAAGCAAATCCGGCCGACCATCGGCATCGAAATCCGCGCCGACCACCATCCGCGCATCGAACTCATACGAGACTCCCAACAGAAAGGCCACATTGATAAACTGCCCTTTGCCGGTGTTCAGATAAAACACATTGTGCTCAAAGCCATTCCACGATTCGCCGACTTCCTCCCGGTTGAGGTCGGAGAAAAATCTATTCATCACCGAACTGTCCGCGGAGTTATTGGTGAAAATGTCGTGTCGCCAAAAAACCGTACAATGATCTTTGGAGGACTTGCGGCTGAGATGGCCATTGGCGATATAAATATCGCGGTCGCCATCGAGATCGAAGTCCGCACCCGTAACGCCCCAGCACCAACCCGCGCGCGCCACGGCATCGTTGTCCGGCGATTGTTTGAATCCGTCGGCACTGCCGAAATACAGCCGGTTGCCGTAGCCCATTTTCATCCGATGCGTCTGGTGCGCCGCGTGCTCGGCACGGCCCGCGCCCATTGCCTCAAGCCGTCGTGCGGTGGTGGAGCCCATTCCGGTCATATATAAATCCAGCGTTCCATCGCCGTTAAAATCTCCCAGCGCGTGGCTCATTCCAAAACTGAATCGGGTGTCGCCCAGTTGCGCGGTGATGTCGGTGAACTGGCCTCGGCCATTGTTGCGATACAAATCCAACCCGGCGAAATCGCTGACGTTGAGCAAATCGAGGTCGCCATCCTCATCGAGATCCACGAGGGATCCGCTGTATGTGCGGCGGCGGCCCTTGGCGGCGAGGCCCGCAGCAGCAGTGCCCTCGGTGAAATTTCCTTTGCCGTCATTCAACAGGAGATACGAGGGAAACCCGTCGTTGGCATCATAGTAAGGCGTTGGAAATTGGCCGCGCATATACGGGAATTTGTACTGCATCACCCACGCATCGAGATCGCCGTCGCCATCCACATCGCCGGCGGTGACGGCGGAGTGGCCGTGGAGTTCCGGCAAATCCACGCGCACAGGCCGGGGCGCCGTGCTGAAACGGCCATTGGCATCGGCCACGTACAGCACGGGTTGGCCCTGTTTGGGCAGGCCCAGCAAATCCACGCGGCCGTCTCCATTGAAGTCCGCCGCGACGCCTGCGGAGAGCACGGAGGGATATTGGCTAAACAAAGCGGTGCGCTCAAATTTCCAGCCGCCGCGATTCCAATGCAATTCGTTTGCACCGGGTAACAGAATTTCCGGAAGGCCATCGCCGTTGAGATCTTTTACAATGACAGGCACGCTCGCGCCTTTGCGGTCGGCTTGTGTGAGGATTTCCTGCTGCGCGGCAAAGGGCGCGGTGCCTTCGCGCTCGAGCACGTGCGCGGATTTCACCTTCAATGTGGTCGGCTGAAATTCACCGTCCTCATTTGCCCATTGCACTTCCAGCTCGCCGCGCACGATGGCGCGTTGGTTTTTGCGTTGCGCGTGAATGAGGAATCGGAACAACGACTGCGCGTCACTCCCGTCCTGACCTTGCCCTGTTGAAAATTTTTCCTGATGCCATTCAGTCTCCACAATTTTCCAGCCTTGAGCTTCTTTCGCTTTTAACCACGCGCCCCAAGCCTCCGCCGTGAGTGCCCCGGCACCCGCGCTGAGCGTGTGATTTCGGATTCCCCAATCCAGCGCACGCGTTTGATGAGGCCCGGTCGGCAGGAAAATTTTTGAAAACTTCAATCCGCTTAAGGGCGCGTATTTGTCTTTGGCCGCGCGCAAGTCATCCCATAATTTCACAAACACCTCTTCGGCCTTTTGCGCGGCGGCTTCCTCGCGCCACACCGTTTGGTCGAGCTCCGCCCGCTTGGCGGCCACGGCGGCCACTTGCGCGCGCAATGCGGCGGGCACCTCTTCGTGCATAAATTTGCCGTCGGCAAATACGCGATGGATGATGTGCAAGCCTTCGGCATCCCACTCATCCCAATTGCCGTGGCGGCGGCCCATCTGATAATGGGTTTCCATTTTCACCTGGCCGTTGGAATGCCACGTGCGCAAACGACCGTTCAAAATGCCGTGCGTGTGGGGGAATTCAATGCGCGGTTTGCCATCGGGAAAGGTCGCCTTCATCAACCCGGTGAACGGCTTCATCTCATTTTGAAAATACATCCGGCCATCCTTCCCGCGCAACAAATTCGCAGGCTCGGCCACACGCAGGCCTCGGGGCGGGGCCGGTGCTTTTTCCTCCGGCTCCCCTTTGCAGCCCAACCAGCCCGACCCTCCGGCGAGGCTGAAGATCATGATTAGAATGAGATGTTTCATAAACATTCCATTGCCGCCAGCGCGGCGAGGGTCTGTTGATCTAATTAAGCTTCACTTGGTCGCCGGCCTTGAGGCCGCTGGTGATTTCGGTTTTGCCGCCAGCGGTGCGGCCGATTGTCACCGGCTTGTTTTCTGTGGAATCGCCGGCCACCACGTTCACAAATGGTTTTTGATCCGCCCCGTAATGCAAAGCCGTGGAGGGCACGGTAAGGGCGTCGGCTTTGGAATAGGTTTTCAGCTTCACCGCGCAGCCCATTCCGGGGGCGAGATAGTCGTGGGCCGCGCCGAGTGCGGCGGCGAGGGTGATGTTGAATTTGCCGGGCGCGCTGGGCACGCGACTGATGGCGGTGACGGTGACGGGGATGCGCTGCTCGGGCGCGGCCGTGGGCGTGGCCCATCCGGAAGTGCCGAGGTTGAGTTGGCGCACATCTTTTTCGGCCACGCTGCCGCTGATGATGAGCGGGCGGGGCGCCACCAAGGTCATAAAAATTTCGTTGGGCATCACTTTGCCGCCGGGGCGCAGTTTGGCGTTGAGATGTTTGCGGCCGGTCCAAAGGCCCCGGACAAATTCGCCGTAATAGACCACGCCGTTGGAGGGCGATTTGACGTCGAGCAACTTGCGATCGGCCTCGAGCTTGGCGTGGGCTTTGGTGGCTTTATCGAAGTCCACTTGCTTTTTCTGGATGGAAAGTTCGCGGCGTTGGGCGGAGGTTTCGAAGGTGGCCTTGAGGCGTTCCTGCGAAAGTTGGGAGCGCACCTGGGCGGTGGCGCGGTCTTCCGCTTCGCGGGGCAAACCAAATTTGAGCGAGGCCAATCGGGTAATCTCTGCACGCTCCAGCGTGAAGCGCGCGCGGTTTACGGTATTGAGCGCGCGTTGGATAATGATCTCCTCCGTCTCCTCGGTGAGGTCATCGGCCTCGTACATTTTCTTGAGCTGCTTGAGTTCCTCTTCCGCATAAGCGAGCGAGTTGGAATAGCTCGCGTAACTTTGGTGCGTGGACTTCACGTTGAATTCTTTGATGTGATCCTGAAAATGTTTGAGGTCTTCCCCCAATCGTTTGAAGGCGAGCTTCGCGGCAACGCGATCGAGCTTGGCGCTCTCGGAAGCAAACTGATGTTCCGCATTCGCCAGCGCGAGATCCAACCGCGCGGATTCCAGAGCGCGCTGGCTGTCGGTGATGCGGCGGTCGAGCTTTTCAGTTTCAAACTCAATCAACACCGCGCCCGCGCCCACTTCCGCGCCGTGGGCGGCCACGCTTTTCACCGTGAGATCGGCCCACACTTTGGGGCGCAACTTGATGGCCGTCGATTGCGCCGGGCCGAACGCGCCGGGCACCGTCACCTCCACCTTGAACGCACCGGCTTTGACGGTGTGCACGCCCTTGGCCGGGGCATTGGTGGAATCGGCGGCGGCCAAAACGCCGGGAATGCCAGCCATTATAAACAGGAAACAAATCGAATACTTCAAAAGGGTTGATTTCATGCGGCGTGTCTACCGCCGTTCGCCGGGAGAATCAAGCTTCGCCTGCGCGGCGGATAAAAAATGATATTTCCCCGCTGGCGGTTTGCTCAGACGCGTCACCCGCCCGTCCGGCCAGCGCACTTCCAGCGAGTCCACCGTTGGCACATCGCCCAGCCCAAAATGTGCGGTAAACGGATGCTGCGCCTGCCACGAATCGCCCGTCACTACCCAGTGTCGCCATATTTTTTTGCCCGTGCGCGCGGTCACC
Source organism: Verrucomicrobiia bacterium (assembly GCA_014239365.1). Lineage (GTDB taxonomy): Bacteria > Verrucomicrobiota > Verrucomicrobiia > Limisphaerales > UBA1100 > JACNJL01. Next base: position 30,543 of record JAAZZB010000004.1, read on the forward strand.
ACCGCGCCCACCGGTGACCGACCCGGCGCGCCCCGCAAGTGAGCGCCAATCCAGCCGCCTTCGGGCGCGAGGCGATTGGCCAACAACCGAACGTGCGGCAAATCTAATCCGGTTTTGAAATCCCAGCGGCGTTCGGTCACCAATAAATCCGGACGCCCATCCGCGTCGAAATCCGCCGCCACCACACTGCGGCCATCGCGTTGGCTGCCCGCGCCCAATAAAAAACCCGCCTCGCGCCAGCCGCCTTGGCCGTCGTTCAACAACAATGCGTTGGGCTGAAAACCGTGCCACGACAGACTCGCGCGCACCGGCCCCATCACCCCCTTGAAATGCGCCGCCAACGCGACGTTGGGTTGATTGTTGCTCGTGTAAATATCGTGCCGCCAATAAATGCTGTCGTAGTCTTCGGCGGTGAGACGACTGGAAAAACCGGTGGCCAGAAAAACATCGCGGTCGCCATCCAAATCAAAATCCGCGCCGCTCACCCCGTGCGCCCATCCGGTGCGTTCGAGCAATCCGGATTTCGATTGCGCAAAAACCAATCCCTTTGCGCTGCCGAGAAACAACCGGTTACCACCCGCCATCATCCTCCGCCGCGCCAAAAATTCCGGCAATGATTTGTGGCCGAGCTTCATGTGAGACAATCGCCGCGCGGCAGCGGAATCCACCCCCGCCATCAACACATCCGGCTGGCCGTCGCCATTGAAATCGCCCACTGCGTGGCTCTGCCCAAAACCAAAATGCGCATCGCCGAGCGTGCCGTTGAGGTCAGTAAATTTTCCTTGGCCGTCATTGGCGTAATGGTCGAGCCCGCCGAAGTCCGCCACGTTCAGCAAATCCAAATCGCCATCGCCATCGAGGTCCACCCACGAAGCGCTGCGCGTGCGGCGTAGTTTGCGCAAGCGCGGTGCGGTTGCTTCAGTGAATTTTCCCGCACCCTCATTTAACATCAAGCGCGATGGATGCCCGTCGTTGGCATCAAAATAAGGAAGCGGAAACTGGCCGTCCACGTAGGGCGGTTTGTGATGGGTAATCCACACATCAAGGTCGCCGTCGCCATCCACATCGCCCGCGGCGATCGCGCTTGCGCCGCGCCAATCTTCATCGCTGGCAGAGACTCGTGTGGCGTTGGAAAACACATCGCTTCCCTTTTTCGGCCCGCGCCACAACCACGGCGTGCCGCGCGGTGGCACCCCCAGCAAATCCACCACGCCATCCCCCGTGAAATCCCCCAGCACGGCAGCCGTCACAGGCCCGCCATACTTTTCAAACAGGCGTTTGCCTTCAAATTTCCAGCCGCCACGATTCCAGTTGATTGCATTCTCCGCCGGAAAAATTATTTCCGGCAGTCCATCGTGGTTGAGATCATAAACCAGCACCGGCCCCGCACCGCTTGGCGTCGACTGCTCCACAAACCCCGGCTCGCCTGTGCGCGCTTCACGTTTCAAATTTCGCACAACCAATTTTCCGGGAAGGAAATTCCCCTGCGCGTTTTGTGATTCCGTCCAGCCCACCTCCAGCACGCCCCGCAGCACCACGCGCTGTTTTCCATTTTGGGCACGCACGGTGAATGCATATTCCGAGGTGGCATTTTTATCGTGAAACGAAAACTGTTCCTGCCGCCAATGAGTGCCCTGAAGTTTCCAGCCCTCGGCCTTCCGGGCTTGGAGCCAGATTTTCCAATCGGCTGGATTCAATAGTTTGCCCGGCGCGGTTTCCAGCGTGCCGAATTTGAAATCTTCCAACACCGCAAATTGATCCTTCGCCGCGCGCAGCGCGTCCCACGCGGCCACCATCGTTTCGTGAAAGCGTTGCGCGTCCAGTTCGGGTTGCCACACGAGCCGATCAAACCGCGTGCGAAATTGCGTGATGAGATCCACGCGCTGCATCAACTCCACCGGCATTTGCTCGCTCACCAACAGCCCGCGCTGATACTTCCGCTGCACCGCGTGCAGGCCGGTGGCGTCCCATTCATTCCAATCGCCGTGCGGCCGGTCGTCGGCAAAGTTGGCGCGCTGTTTCACCTTGCCGTTGTCGTGCCATTCCACAAACTCGCCGTGCAATTTGCCCGATTTGTAAAACAACTTGCGGCGCGGTTTGCCGTTGGAATGCCATTCCTGCCACGACCCATCCGGACGCCCCGCGCGAAAAACAAACGCGCCGCGCTGCACGCCATTAGTGTGGGTGGCCTCCGTTCGGCCAGTAAAAGGATGCACTTCGCCGTCGCGATAAAACAAACCGTCGGCCTGTTTTTGCACTTCAGTAGCGGGCACCACAGCCGGGGCATTCGGCGCCGATGGCTTGGGCGGCGGATCTTTTTTTCCGCAACCCACTGCCAACAGCATAGCGGCAATGCCAGCGAAGGCCCGCATCGTTAGGCTCCGAATGCTTTGCGCATCATGGCCACGCTTTTGGGCACGGCGGTTTGCGGGTTTTCTTTGCCCTCGAATTCGATGGACACGTAGCCGCGATAGTTTTCTTTGGCCAAAATTTTGGCGATGCGTTGGTAATCCAAATCCAGCGTGTACCATTCGCCCCCGCCGTAATAGGTTTTCGCCTGAACGAAGGTGGTGCGGCTGGCGATCATCTCCAGTTTCTTGTACGGATTTTCCAGAAAATTTCCGGTATCCATCAGCACGCCGAGCCACGGCGAATTGTCAAACGCCTTGGCAATGCGCAGTAAACCTTCGGGCGTACGCGCGAGGCCCCAGTGATTTTCCAGCGCCATATGCACGCCGAGCTTTTCGGCGACGGGGATGAGTTGCTGGATGGAATCGATGCACCACTTGAAAGCTTCCTCTTCCGTGTGCCCTTTCGGCACCGGCTCGATGCCGCGATTAGCCATCAGTTCATCAAACGAAATCGTGCGCCAACGGCCGGTGTTCAGCCGGATGCACGGGATGCCCATCTCGTGCGCCAGCTCCATACAATGAATGGTGTGCTCGATATTCTTTTTGCGATCCGCCGGTTTGGGTTTCACAAAGCCTTGGTGAATGGACAAGCCCACCAAGCCCACGCCATTGAGAAACGCGTGCCGCTTGAGCTTGCGCAAGTACGCCGGTTTTTCCTCGGCCATTTGCATATGCAAAACGTCCACACCCTCCACGCCCAAATCCGCCGCGTGATCGATGACCTTTTCGATGGGATATTTCTTAGCCGTAAAATGCCAATACGAATAAGTGGCCAACGCCAACTTGGTGCGAGCTTTGGCCGGTTTATCTTTGGCAGCAGCAGAAACCGGCAACGGCAAAGCGCCGGCCGCCAACGCAGCGGAAGCGCCAATGAAAGCGCGCCGGGATGTGGGGTCAGTAGAATTTTTCATAATGTGGGTGGCCAAAGTGTCGCGCCAACGCCAATGGAAATCAACCCCGTATCACTGGCGGCGGGTTTATGGTTTCGTGGGCGAGGCGGGTGCCTTGTTGGTTGGCGGCGTGGAGTTGGGCGATGAGGTGGTCTTGCTCGGTATCGATCGTGGGAGGTTGGCCGGGGATCGGCGGAGGGGCGTGGCGGGCGCGTTGGCGGTGGAAGGCGAGCTGGAAGAGGTGCGCTTGTTTGCGGCGCGCGGCGCGAAAGCCGCCGGGCAAGCCGATGAGGTTAAACAAATTCCAACCGGGCAAGAGCATCCATCCGCTGGTGGCTGCGGCGTATTCGGCAGGTGTGATGAGCACGCCGGTGATGCCTTGCAGGCCTTCGATGATGCGTTGCCGGTCGCGCCAGCCGAGCCAAATCAGCAGCCCCAAAAGCGCCAGCACCACTGCCGCGTTGAGCAGCAGCGTGACCACCACGCCCAAGCCTTCCATGATCAGGTATGAGCCGAACAGATTGCGGCCAAAGTGCAGCAGCATGCCCAGTGCCAGCCCCGCCAGCGGCATCGCCCAGCGCCATCGGCTTTGCATTGTGGCAAACAGGCCGAAGCCAAGGCCGGTCATCGCCGTGAAGGTGGCGTGCCCCAGCCCAAGCATTATGGTGCGAAGAAAAAATGTTCCCACAAACCCCGCGCCGCCCGCGGCATTGCCGCCTTGGATGATGTAAGCGATATCTTCGGAGAGGGTGAATCCCAGCCCGATGATGCCGCCAAACACCGCGCCGCGTAATGGGCCGAGCGATTCGCGGTCGCGCCTTTTTACAAACAGATAAATGGCTAATAGCCCAAGCGCTTTGGCGGGTTCTTCGACTAAAGGCGCGACGAATGTGGCGGAGGCGTTGAAGACTTGTTCGTCATCAAAATCGCGATCCATCGCGAAACTGATGGCGCCTTGCCCGAGCAGATCGCCCACCACTGAAAGCCCCACCGCGCCCACCGCACCCCACGCAAGGCACAAGCCCAGCATCCACCACGGCGCGGGATGATAGCGGTCCATCGACCGAATGAGCACGAAGTAAACCGCCACCAACGGCACCACAAGCACGATGGCGGGCACAATCCAAATCATGAGAGCCAGTGAAACTTAAAGCATCTTAAAGCGTCTTAAAGCATCTCGCGCCGGGCCGCGCGCACGCCGGCGAGGAGGCGTTCCATATCTTCCATCGTCCAACCTTCGTAGTGTTGGCCGTAGGATTCCCACGCGGTTTTGTCGCCGTCCACCAAGGCGGCGAGGTCGGCCTCGCGTTTGGCGAGGGGGTGCGTTTGGTCCGGCGCGGTCCAGCGCGCCAGCCGTTCTTGCACGGCGTCCATAGGCGGCGGTTATTGCACGGGGGCGTTGGGTTCGCCGGATGAAATCTCCGCGCTCCCAGGAGCTGGCGGCACGTCACCGTGGTTTTGCACGTCGGTGGGCGGCGCTTCAATTTGAGCAACGCAACCGGCTAATCCGACTAAGAGACAGGCACACGCCATGCCTAAAATTAAAAGATGCTTGGTCATCGGAAACGGAGTATAATGTCTCAAGACGCCGTTGGCAACAAAAGGGTTAAGGTAACCCAACCGCGCCGCGCCGCGTCATTTAACATTATGAAACACGACTCCACCCCACGCAATCGCCGCGATTTTCTGGCTCTCGGGGGCCTCAGTGGCTTGGCCACCCTTGCCCTGCCCTCCTTTGCAGAGGCCACGCCATCCACCGAAGACAGCCACGGCTACATCAATTTCCTCAAAGGCAAAGGCGAGGACATCGTGCCCGAAGGCAAATGGAAGGCCACGCACGCGGACATCCTCGGCCCGTTTTGGGCTGGCGGCGCGCCGTATCGCGGTAAGGTGACCGCACCGCTCGCGCCCGGTGAATTGCTCGTGATGCGCGGCCGCGTGTGGAGCCATCGCACCCGCGAACCGCTCGCCAATGTGGTGCTCGATGTTTGGCAAGCCGATCACAAAGGCGTGTACGATTTCCAAACCGCACCGCGCACCGACAAGCGCCCCACGCTCGCCGATGCGCGCGGCTTCAGCGGTGGCACCCAACCCGCCCGCAACAATTTTAAGAACCGCATCCGGCTCATCACCGACGAGCAAGGTTTTTACGAATACGAAACCATCAAGCCCGCCGCGTACGGAATTGGTCGCGCGACGCGGCCTTCGCACATTCATTATATGGCGCAAGCCAAAGGCCACGCGCGGGTGATCACTCAATGTTATTTCAAGGGCGACAAACATATCGCGGCCGACCCGTGGGCCAGCAAGTCGCCGCTCATCGTCGACCTCAAAAAAGTAAAAGGCGAATACGGCGCGTACTTGCAAGGCCAGTTCGACCTCGTGCTGGGCACCGCCGCAGCTTAGCGCAGCATTGCTTTTTCTGGCTGTTTTTTATATAACCCCAGCGCGCCAAAAGCATGCTGGAGGCTTTTAAAAAACTGTTCGACCGCAAACAGAAACCGCCTTATCAGGCCGGCACCAATCTGCTGCTGTTACTCGTCCTTTCCGTCGTCATCGGCTCGGGCGTTTCCTTTGCCACGCTGGGCTTTATGGAGGCCTTCGATCGCGTGGTGAATTGGGTGTACTTCGACTGGAACGATTCCCCAAGCGGCCGCTACACGCACAAGGTTGATGCCCACAACAAACTCTCGCTCGATTTTCGCGGCAACAACGCGCACGGCCTCGATAGCCTCAAGCAAACCCAATGGCCCACCGCCGGCGATTGCATCATCATCACCACCCGCAACGGCGTGCGCCAAGCGCCCGTCACCGGTCAGTGGAATTTTGAAAACGATCAAGTGCAAGTGGAGGTTGAAGGCAAACCCATCGAGCTGAAATTCGATGGCAAAAATCTCATCCCCATCGCCGCCGACGCCAATGCCACCCAGCTCGCCGCGCATTTGCCCGGCCCCGAGCCAAACCACTCAATCCACTTTAGCTACAAACAAGGCTCCTTCACCGACGTCCCCAAATGGCACATCCTCGTTGCCCTCATCGGCGGCGGGCTCTTCATCGGGCTGCTCTATATCGCCTTCAAACTCCCGCGCGGCCACGGGCCCGCCGACGCCATCATTGCCCGCATCAACAACGATGGCATCATGCCCATCCGCGAAGGTATCTCCACCGCCATCGTTTGCATTAGCTCCATCGGCCTCGGCGCATCGGTCGGCCGCTATGGGCCCGCCGTGCATTTGGGCGCCACGCTCGGCTCCGGCTTCGGCCAAATCTTCAAGCTCGGCCGCACCAACACCGTCACCTTTCTTGGCTGCGGAATAGCCAGCGCCATTGCCACTTCATTTAACACCCCCATCGCCGCCGTCATTTTTACCCACGAAGCCATCATCGGCCATTACTCGCTGCGCGCCTTTGCCCCCATCACCATCGCCGCGGTGGCCGGCAACGCGGTGGCCATTCACAACGGCCGCTTCTTTGATGGCTTCCAAAACCTCACCGCCCCCGCCGAGCTGACGCTCAGCCAATATCCACTCTTCGCCATCGTCGGCCTCATCGCTGCATTCTTTGCGCTTGTTTATATGCGCGGCATCGTGGCGATGGGCAAGGCGGTCAAGAAAACCAAAGTCCCCCTTTGGCTACGGCCCGCCCTGGCCGGACTCGCCATCGGCCTCGTCGCCATTTGGCTGCCCAACCTCCTCGGGCTCGTGGAAGAAACCACCACCCAAGTCATCCAAGATCAAGGCCGCGAATATATTCTGCAGTTGCTGTGCTTTTTAATTATTTTCAAAATCGCCGCCACCGCGCTGTGCCTCGGCTGCGGCATGCACGGCGGCGTGTTCGGCCCCGCGCTGTGCATCGGCGCAATGGTCGGCGCCGCCATCGCCATGGCTACCGATCCAAGCTATTACCAAATCTTTGCCCTCGCCGGAATGGGCGCGTGCATTAGCTCAGTGGTCGGCGCGCCCATCGCAACCATTCTGATTGTCTTCGAGCTAAACCAAAACTACTCCGTCGCCACCGCCGTGATGGTCGCCGTCGTCATCAGCAACCTCGTCACCAACAAATTTTTCGCGCGCTCATTTTTCCTTCACCAAGTGCAAGCCGCCGGCATCGACATCAATGCCGGACGCGAAGTGCTCATCCTCCAACGCCGCCGCATTCGCGAAGTGATGGAAAGCGAATTCCACACCATCGCCCCCGAAGCCGATTTGCCCGCCATCGAAAAAGCCCTGCGCGCCAACCCCGAAGCCGATCTTTACGTCACCAATGCCAGCCAAAAACTCCTCGGCGCCATCACCCTCGCCAGCGCGTGGGACGCCCTAAAATCCCGCAGCACCCAAACCGCCGGCGACCTCGCCCAAATGCCCGAGCACATCCTCACCGAAGAAACCGACCTCAACACCGGCTTTGAGATCATCGAAGAATTCGTCGGCGTCAGCATTCCCGTCGTCGAAAACACCGAAAATATGCGGCTTTCCGGCATCATCCACGAAGCCAACGTCATCCAAGCCTACAACGAAGCCGTCAAAACCGCCCGCGGCGAAGAACAAGGCCTCGAATAAACAGCCAAAAAAAAGTGAAAAAAACCCACCAAATCGGTTGACAAACCCCGTCTAAGTAGTACGTTTACGTAGCATTCGGCCACGGCCAATGCCAAAACTTTATTAAGAAAAACTTGAATTAAAGTGACCAAACCCAGACGCTAACCGTCCAACAGAATGGTATTATGAAGACCCGTCAAACAACCTGCCCACGCGCCATCACCACGGCACTCCTTTTTACATTCATCGCAACCGCCCCCGCACTCCTCGCCCAATTCTCCCTCGGCGGCTTAGGCTCCGCCATGGGCATCGCCGGCGGACTCCAAAACATGGGTATGAGCGGAATGGGCAGCGCAATGAACAGCGCCCAAGGCATCGCCGGAATGGGCGGTATGTCTGGCGGTATGGGAGGCATGAATGGTATGGGTGGAATGAGCGGCGGTATGAATGGTATGGGTGGAATGGGTGGAGGTATGAATAGCGGATTTGGTGGCGGAATGAACGGTATGGGAAGTATGGGCGGCGGCATGGGAAATATGATGGGCGGCATGAATGGTATGGGAAGTATGAGCGGTGGAATGGGTGGAATGGGCGGCGGATTTGGTGGAGGTATGGGCGGCGGCATGGGAAATATGATGGGCGGAATGGGCGGCGGCGGAATGATGAGCGGCGGCATGGGCGGCGGCATGGGCGGCATGGGCGGCGGCATGGGCGGTATGGGCGGCGGCATGGGCGGTATGGGCGGCGGCATGGGAGGTATGGGCGGCGGCATGGGCGGTATGGGTGGCGGCATGGGAGGTATGGGCGGCGGCATGGGAGGCATGGGCGGCGGCATGGGAGGCATGGGCGGCGGCATGGGCGGTATGGGTGGCGGCGTGAACAACATGGTCATGCACGGATACACCGGAGTGAATTACAACGGATGGCTTCCCAACATTAATGCTCGCACCAGCTCGGTTCCCACCATGCCCGTAACCAGCCCAATGATTTTCATCGGCATCGCTATGCAATGGGCGAGCCAATCTTACCTTCCCACCAGCGGCACAGGCGGCCAAACCGGACAAGGCGGCGGAAACACCCAAGGCAGCTGGGGCAACTCACGAACACGCTACGCCGTCACCGCCGATCAATTGCTCTACACCGCACAAATGGCAGCACAAGAATTCACCTACAGCCGCCGCGGAATGCCCGGCCAAGGCTGGATTCAAGTCTCCCCCCCAATAAGCGTCGTAATGAACCGCGTCCAAATGATGGGCGGCGGTGGCGGTATGGGCGGAGGCATGGGCGGCATGGGCGGAGGCATGGGCGGTATGGGTATGGGAGGAATGTCTGGTATGGGAGGAATGTCTGGTATGGGCGGCGGCATGGGCGGCATGGGTATGGGAGGAATGTCTGGCATGGGCGGTATGGGCGGCGGTATGGGCGGCGGTATGGGCGGCGGTATG
>JAAZZB010000016.1 GCA_014239365.1 Verrucomicrobiia bacterium
CAGTCTTGCCACTTAAGGCATAGAGCTTTTTGTCCAATGACCCGACGTAAACCGTGCCATCAGAACCGATGGCGGGGGAGGAGTTCACAAAACCTCCTGTTTCAAATTCCCAGATTGGTGTGCCAATTTTGACCTTGGACGTTTGGTTGATGCCTTTGGTCGGCTCCGGCTTGGTCGCTTCGGGCTTGGTCGCTTCGGGATTGGTCGCTTCGGGATTGGTTGCTTCGGGATTGGTTGCTTCGGGATTGGTTGCTTCGGGATTGGTTGCTTCGGGATTGGTTGCGGAGGGTTGAACGGGTTCTTTCTTCCCACACCCCACCAACGCCACCACCGCAATAATCAAAAGAATCTGTTTCATGCGCCGCCACCCTACAGGAAACACTTCGCCCCCACCTACTACAATAAATCAGAAAGATTATAATGGACATACCTCCGGCTGCATTCGCACAAAGGCTTGATTCAGAAAGGATTGGCAGCGTGATGAGGAACAGGTGTTTCAGGCGGTTGCCGTTCATGCCGGCGGTTAACCCATTCGGGTGGGGTAGCAAATGGGAATGTTTTGGCTGGGGTGATGGTATGGCGGGGTGTCCCACCCTGCCGCGGCGCGCTGGGACAGCACGCCCTACCTTTCGAGCGCCGAGGTTATGGACATCGGGTAGTGAAAAACTGAAAATCACCGAAAAAGAGTGTTTTTTGCATAAAACACCGTTTTAGCGAACGAAACCAAGGTTTTTACGGACAGAATGAAGGGTTTGGCGGACAGAATGAAGCATTTGACGGACGGGATGAAGGGTTTGGCGGGCGGGATGAAGGGTTTGGCGAGCGGGATGAAGGGTTTGGCGAGCGGGATGAAGGGTTTGGCGAGCGGGATGAAGGGTTTGGCGGGCGGGATGAAGGGTTTGGCGGGCGATATCGCTCGTTAATTATGAATATGAATCGCCCTATGCAGCCTGTCGCCCGTATAAACCGCGACCGTGAGATTGCAAACCACTTCCACCCCCGCCGACTTCGAGGCGCTGTCGCAAACCGACCTCACCCAAACCACTTGTGTCGTGTTCGACATCCTGCGCGCGACCACCAGTATGCTCACCGCGCTCGCCAATGGCGCGGAACGGATTCTCCCCGTGGCCACTATCGACGAAGCCCTCGTGGCCAAGGCCAAACATCCCGAAGCCCTCCTGTGCGGCGAACGCGATGGCCTGCGCATCACTGCCGCGCAAACGGGCGGCACGGAGTTTGACCTCGGCAATTCCCCGCGCGAGTACACTGCCGAAATCGTCGCCGCCAAAATCCTCATCAGCACCACCACCAACGGCACCCGCGCCCTCCGCGCCTGCGCCAATGCCGAGCACACAATCGTTGCCAGTTTTCTAAACCTCGCCGCCACCGCTGAACACCTCCGCGCTGCGCCTCCCAAAAACCTCGTCCTAGTCTGCAGCGGCACCTACGAAAACGCCGCCCTCGAAGACACCCTCGCCGCCGGCGCCCTCGCCGATGCGTTGTGGGAAAAATTCAATGAATGCGACGACGCCACCCAAACCGCCCGTTTGCTTTTCAACTCCGCTCCCGTTGAGGAAACCATTCTCCAAGCCAAAAACGCCCAACGCCTCTTAAGCCTCCCCGACCTCGCTGATGATGTTACCTTCAGTCTTCGGCACAATGCGCATCCTTTGTTGGCCGTGATGGATGAGCGGAATTGGGTGCGGCGAATGGCGGGCACATGAATCCATTCGCGGACTCGCAAGCTCGTCCCTCCAATTCGATTTAACCCTTGGAGGGACGAGCTTGCGAGTCCGTGGGTGGCTTGACATATTTAACTAATGACCTCGAATCACGCCGCCACAGCGATGACGCGTGTTTGTGATTTTTTGCGGCGGGGAAATTGATTTTGATTTTCCGGCTTGTTTATTTTTACCACTTCCTTCCGCACCTCGGCCACGACCACGTGATTGATGGCGTCGCGGCCGCTTTGGACTTGAGCGTCGAGGCCGTTGAAGCCAGCGGCTTCGAGGAGCATGCGGTAGCGGCGGGGTGAATAGTAGTGCGCCTTGTAGCCGACGTAACGTCCGGAAAGGGAGTAGCCGGCGGGCGTGAAACAGTCGGTGACGAGCCGGCCGTCGGCGTGCAGGTTTTCCTTCAACCAACGCAGGTGACTGAGCGTGGCGGGTTTGGGGAACCAACTTGAGAGGCCCACAAACAGCGCGAGGTCGAACGGCCCCTCGGCAGCGCAACCCGCGCGGAAGGTGGTCTCACTGAGGTCTCCTTGGCGGAACACAAACTCGATGTCCAGCTTCGCGGCGCGCGCTTCCAACTCGGGGGCGAGCACGCCGTGCGGGTCGAGGTCGGCGGCAAGCAGTTTTACTTTTTTCATCAGCGCCGGCGCGCGCGCGGCGATGGTTTCCAACGGGCGAAAAATATCGTAGGCAAATCCGCTGGGCGCGGTGAACACGACGACGCGGTCCTGCGCGCGCAATCGCGCTTCCAGCTCGGGCTCAATATTCGCGGTGAGCAGTTGCAGGCGGTCATACACTGCGCGGTGCAACGGGTAGCCTTGGAAGACGCGGCCGCACACTCCGGCGGTGCGCGGTTCGTGATCGTAGATTTCCCGCATCACGCCGCCGGAATAGCCTTCCTTGAGAAATCGTTGACCGGCTTTCGCGAAGGGGAACAGCGGCTCACGCCAGGCGCCGTTGAAAAAGTGCGGCACAAAATAGCCGAGCAAGTAACGCGGGTTGAACACCTTGCTCCAGATGCCGCCCTCGGCGAGCTTGGTGGCAGTGGTGCCGAGCGGGCGATCGCCTTCGCGGCGGGCTTTGCTTCGCAGCACGTGCCCCTTCAGCGCGGCCACCGCCTCACGCAAGGTCGCGCCGGGGCTCTTGTCGTTTACATCAATCGTAATCACCGCGTCATCGCCGCGAATGTGCCGCATTGTTTCCAGCGCGTTTTGATAACGCCCGTGCGTCTGCGCGAGGTCGTCGGCGTTCTCATGCCGATCCACTTGTTGCCCGCGCGAGTGGATGCGGCTCAGCGCCACCTCGGGGTCGAGCTTCAGCAAAATGACCACATCCGGCAGCCACACCGCGCGCAATCCCACCGCGTTCGAGAGCCGATGGAGCCAGCGGCCGATTCGCAAATTAGGCAGACGACCGGCGCTGGACTCGGGCAATTCCTTGCCTTCGAGCACGTACTCGAGCACCGCGGCCAAGTCCTTCGGCGTGGGCGCGTTGGACTTTTCGCCGTTGCTGGCGGGATACAAATAATTCGCCGCGCGGCCCATGGTGGATAGGATGGCGTTGCCGTCGCTCACCACGCAATCGAGCGGCCACTTGCGTTCCATCCGCCGCGCCGCCGCGTCTTGCGCCATCATTTGCGGCATCTTGAAGAAGGGATAAATTCGCCGATGATTGGTGAAGTGCTTCGCCCACCGCTTGAGCGTGGTGGACATCCACGCCGTCCACGGTCGGCCCTCGGGTTGGAAGCCGGTGGTCAAGTGGTCCTCGTCCGGGCCATTGACCACGAAGGTCTCACCCGCGCCACCGGCCAGTACGTTGTACTCCGCCGCCAGCAACATCGGCAGCGACGCCGCGAGAGTCGATTTGCCGCTGCCATCAATTCCGATCACGCTTACTTGCATTGTCATTTTGTTTCCTTTGGTTTTTCGTTTGATAAATTCTGTTAATTATTTTTTGGCTTAAAATTTTTCCCCGGCACGAACGCCAGTTGGCCGGCCACGCGCAGCGTCACTTCGCGCGCCTCGATGGGGTCTTCATCGAGAAAAAAATGCATCGAGTCGCGGTTCACCACCCGCAAGGTCAACGGCGTGTCGCGGGTGATTTGGAATCGTCGGGCCGCGCGCGCATTGCGTTGCGGGCAGGCCACCAAACCGAGCGCCTGCAGTCGGCTGCGAAAGGGCACGAGGTGCAGTGACAATTCGGCGTCCTCCACGCCCACGCCCGGCTGGAAAGGCAGTGCGCCGAGCGGGAAATTCATGAGTGCCCCCGCCAGCAACGGGAAGCGCTCGATGTGTTCGCCCTGCCGCACTTCCACCGTGTCGAGCCCGCCCGGATTCACGGCGGCCCGTGCACACAAGCCCGCGAGGCAAAGGCCGTATTCCACATTGGTCAGTCGCTCGATGCCGAGTAAACCGGCGCTGAAACGATGGAAGCGCGGGCGGTTTTCGTGATGCGCCTCAAGGCATTTGGGCACGCGGCCAAACAGTCCGAACCCGCCGAGCGTCGCGCCGTAAAGCGTCGCGGAATGATTGGCGGTGTCGCAGCCGATGACGCAGCATTGCGTGGTGGTTTTCGCGAGCAATTGCGCCGCCAATTCCTCCACGCCTTCGCGGGGATTACGCGCCACGCCGAGCTGCCGCGCAATCACATTGCCCGAACCCATCCGCAGCGCGCCAATGCGCAGTTGCTCCGCGGCAGGCAAATTCCCGGTTCCGGTGGAATCCCCCACGCCCTCAATCACCGCGCGCAGCGTACCGCCGCCGCCACCGGCGATGATGACCGAGTCGTGTTTATTTTGCCGCGCAAACTCACTTGTTTGCCGGCGGATTTCCCCGTGCCCGCGTCCCCAGCCGAGTTGTACGGAATGCTCTGCGCCCAGCCGTTGCCGGAGCGTCCGCACCATTTCGCGGCCGAGCGCAGGGTCGTGCCCCGTGCCCGCGGAAGTGTTGATGGTCAGTAAAAGTTTCATGTCGTTTTCGTTTCATGAAATGTACGCCCGAATGCCGACGGAGCGTTAATCGATAAAAAAAGAAGAAGTATTGATTGAATCGATGATGGTAGGGACGCGCTGCGCGTGTCCCTACAGGCGCTTCCAAATTATCTGAAACGTGGGCGAATATTTTTCCGGTTCGGTTTTGAGTGCCCCGTCAATTTCCTCCGGCGTGTACCAACGGCCTTCGTCGATTTCCTCGGGGCACAGATTGAATGGGCCTTCGTCTTCGGTGCGGTAGATGACGGAAAATTCCCAACCGGTTTCGGCGGTGGCTTCGATTTTGAAGAGCTCCTCCATTGGCTCGTCCACGAGCAAATCGATTTCCTCCATCAACTCGCGCTCGGCGGCCACCGCGTAGCTTTCGCCGGAATCCACGTGGCCGCTGCACGAGCTGTCCCATAAACCGGGGTCGTTGTCCTTGGCCATCGATCGCTTTTGCAGGAAGAGCTGGCCGGCGGCGTTGAACACCAGCACGTGCACCGCCCGATGCCGCAACCCCCGCGCGTGCACCACGCTGCGCAGCTCGCGCCCGATGATTTCGTCGCGCTCGTTGACGACGTCAAAGATGTCTTCAGGATGGTTCATTTAACACAGATGTTTAGGATATTCAGGATTTTTTTATCGTGTATATCATAAACATCATTGTTCAATTCCTTCCTGCAATTCTTGTGTTAACTTCACAAATTCAGCCAACGTGACTTTCTCCGCGCGGATTTTTGAATCCAATCCGGTGGCGGCCATCGCTGCATCAATCTTGTCATCCGGCCAGCCGCCTTTTAGATTTTTGCGCATCATTTTGCGGCGTTGACTGAAGGCGCGTTTGACGACGGTCTTAAACGGTTTATACAATTCATCGGCGAACAACGGCTCGGCGCGGCGATGGAACGTGAGGCAAGCGGAGTCCACGCGTGGCTCGGGAAAAAAACAATGCGGCGAGATACGGAACATTTCGCCTGCCTCATAACGGCAGCCGACGAGCAGTGTGAGTTTGCTGTATTCCTTCGTGCCCGGAACCGCGCACAAGCGTTGCGCCACCTCGAGCTGCAGCGTGACCACTAACCGCTCCGGCCCACGCGGCATTGCGGCGAGGTCGACCAACAATGGTGAGGCGACGGAGTAGGGGAGGTTGGAGATGAGTTTCCACTCGCTCCAATCGGCGGATTGGTTTTCGGGTTGGGCGAAAAATTTCAGAGCGTCGCAGTGCTGCAATTCGAAATGGGATTCGCTGCCAAATCGTTCGCGCAATTTTGCCTCGAGTCGGCGATCCATTTCAATGGCGGTGAGCTGACTCACGGCGGGCAGTAAGTGCGCCGTGAGCGCGCCGAGGCCGGGGCCGATTTCCAGTACTTTGTCGGTGGGGGAAAGGTCGCCCGCCTTGGCGATCCGGCGCAGCACGTTTTGGTCATGCAATAAATTTTGCCCGAGCGATTTGGTGAGCCGTATGGATTCTTCGTCAAGCGTTTCGCGGATGTCGGTGCGGTTCATTGATTTACGATTTCAGATTTTTGAATGACGATTGTAAGGCGCGCATTGTCCGTTCGAGTTGTTTTTCGGTGATGGTGAAGGCGGGGCTGAAGGCAATGACGTTGCCGTGCTCGCCGGCGGGGAGGAGGATGAAGCCGCGCTGTAGCATTTCTTTCACGACGGCCATCACGCGCGGGCCTTCGGATTTGTTGAAGGCCAGTCCGGACATTAAGCCCTTTCCCACAAATCGTGATCCGGGAATGGGAAATTTTTTGCAAATTCTGGCCAGTTGATTTCCACGATGGCGGGCTTGGGTGATGAGTTTTTTTTCCTTCAACTCGCGCAACTGCGCCAGCGCCATGGCGCAGCCGACGGGGTGGCCGAGGAAGGTGCTGGTGTGGATGGCTTCGCCTTCGCTTTTGGGCCACGCGCGATCCATCACTGTGGCGCGGCCGACGCAGGCGCTGAGTGGGAACCCGTTGGTGAGCGCTTTGTCGAGGCAGATGAGGTCTGGAAAAAATGAACTGTGCTCGCAGGCAAACCATTTTCCGGTTCGGCCGAAGCCGGTGTAAATTTCATCACAAATGAGCAACGCATTATGTTGGTCACACAAAGTGCGCAACACGCGGAGGAATTCCGGAGGCGGAATACGGATGCCCGCGCGGCCTTGGATGGGCTCGACTAGCACAGCGCCGATGGCTTGTTTTTTGAACAGCGCGTTGAGTTCTTTTTTGGTGATGGCCAATTCGTCAACGGTTGTGGGGAAGGAAGCGAAGTGGCCGAACTTGCCGAGTTGTTTGGTAAATGGATTGCGAAAATGTTTGCGATGGGTGGCGGCGAGCGCGCCGTAGCCGAGGCCGTGGTAAGCGCCCTCGAAGGCGATGATGCCTTTTTTGTTGGTGGCGAGCAGTGCGGTTTTGAGTGCGGCCTCAATCGCTTCAAAACCGGAATTGCAAAAAATAGTTTTGCCGTGGCGCGGCGGCATTTCGTGCGGTAGACAACGGTAGTGCACATGGCGGAATTCCGTGCGCGCCCAGCGCTCGAAGGTGAGCTTGGAGAGTTCGCGGGCGAGTTGGCCTTTCAGCGGATGGGGGTGGACGTCGCCCATCGCGTGGGGGAGCTTGGCGAGTTGGGCTTGGGCGGCCTTGGTGACGCGCGGGTTGGCGTGGCCGGTGGCGGCGACGGCGAAGGCGGCGGTGAGGTCGAGATATTTTTTGCCGTCGGTGTCCCACACGTGGACGCCTTTGGCGCGTTCCCACACGATCGGCCACGAGCCATCCTCGGCGAGGTGGGTGACGTTGCGGCTTTCGTAGTCGCGGATGAGTTTGAGGTGGGGGTTCATTTATTTTTTACCACAGAGAGGGGAGGGGCAAATCCCAATGACCAATTTCCAATGACCAAGGTGGTTCCAATTTGGGTATTGGGTTTTGGTCATTGGGAATTTCTCAAACACCGCGTTCTTCGGGTGGCCAAATGTGTTTGTGTTGTTGGAGTTGGAAGCGGACGGGGAGGCGGTCGGCGATGATGGCTTCGGCGAGTTGGCGGCGGGTAATTGGGTTATGATCGGTGGGGACGGGTTTGAGGGATTGATCTTGTTGGTCGGGGGTGAGTGGGTTGACCCACGAGAAAAGGATTTCACCCACTTCACATTGGCCGTGGAATTTTTGAAGTTGGGCTTTGGCCCAGTCGTAATCTTCGCGGGTGGCGATTACGCATTTGAGTTCGTCAGTGGGGCGGAGATGGGTGAAATTGCTTTCGAGATTTTTTTCGTGTTCGCCGCTGCTGGGGCATTTGAGGTCGATGATGCGATGGACGCGCGGATCGATGGCGGTGATGTCGTGCGCGCCGCTGGTTTCGAGAAGCACGGTGAAGCCGGCGTCGCAGAGGGTGGTCATTAGCGCAGGCGTTTCATTTTGCAGGAGCGGCTCGCCGCCGGTGAGTTCCACGAGGGGCGGCTCGGGATAGCCTTCGGCTTGGGCGGCGATTTCAGTTTGGATGGCGTCGAGCGTCATCGTTTCGCCGCCGGTGAAGGCGTAGGCGGTGTCGCAGTAGGAGCAGCGGAGGTCGCAACCGGTGAGCCGCACGAAGACACACGGCCGCCCGGCGAATGTGCTTTCGCCTTGGAGGCTGAGATAAATTTCATGGATGCGCAGTGTGCCGCTCACGGGGGGGGTTATAACGGTGAAGATGTCATCGGCCAAGATTTCCATTGGCGGATGGCTTTGTGGCCCATAGGTTCGGCCCGTGAAACTTTCGGTCAAAACGGATTATGCGGCGCGGGCGGTGTTGGCGTTGGCGTCGTGGCCGCGCGAGGGGCCGGCGCGTAAGGTGGAGGATTTGGCAGAGACGGTGGGGACTTCCGCCAATTATTTGGTGCAAATTTTGATTGAGCTAAAGGGCGCGGGTTTGGTGAATAGCGTGCGCGGAAAGCAGGGCGGTTATCGGCTGGCAAAGGCGCCG
Source organism: Verrucomicrobiia bacterium (assembly GCA_014239365.1). Taxonomy (GTDB): domain Bacteria; phylum Verrucomicrobiota; class Verrucomicrobiia; order Limisphaerales; family UBA1100; genus JACNJL01. The sequence continues at coordinate 8,650 of JAAZZB010000016.1, forward strand.
GAGGAAATCACGCTGGGAATGGTATGGCGCGCGTCGGAGGGATCAATTTTGGATGTGCCGGCGATTGCGGATGAAGCTTGCCCAGCCGGTTTGCGCGAGGCGTGGAAGACTGCGAGCGCGGCACTCACCGAATCGGCCGACCAAGTCACCTTCGCGCAAATTCTCGAGGCCAGCGGGCGCGACCGCGAGATGTACTATATATAGTGGGTGAGCTAGTGGGCGCTAGTCGTTGTTGCGCACTTTGCCGGTTCCTTTTGTGTTCATCGTGGCGTCGTTTGGATTTTCTTCGCACGATATTTGGTGCATCCCAAGATTCACCACCGTTTCGCCGCAATGTTCGCAAACTTTATCGCTGGATTGTTTGGTGATGAGCACCACGCCGCCGACGACCAACATTGCGGTCACCGCGAGTGTGATTCCGAATTTTGTTTTTTTATCCATACTGATTTCCTCCCACGCAGCAACCTACCACAAAAACGGTTGTCGGACAATTCGATTTCCGGAAAACCTAATCGGATTCTGGCTTTTCAGGTGTTTCCGGTGCTTTTTCCTGTTCCGCCAGTAAATCAATGGAAGTGGGTGGGGCGGGTTGGAGATATTTTTGGATCTCGGCCATCACGTGCGTCGGCTGCTTGCACTCGCGGCCGGAACAAATGAACGCCTCGGGGCCATCCTTGCCGGGCTTGAGTCCTTTGGCGAACTCCTCCACCGGCCCGGTGTTGCCCAGCACGATCCGGTTGGGCTGATATTGGCCGTGCACCGCGCGCAGGATTTTTTGCGTGGCGGCATCGCCGGGCGCGCCGGCGACAACCACGCGGTACGGTTCGTGCAAATAAAAATCCAACGCCATCATTAGGTAAGGCACTCCGCGCGCGCCGCGATCCAGATTGAGCGCGAACAACTTGAGCGTCGCCTCGGCTTTGTCGCGGTACACTTTGTTCTCAGTCATCTTGTGCAGCTTGAGAAAAGCCAGCGTCGCCACGGAATTGGCCGACGGCATCGCGCCGTCGTAATCTTCCTTGACGCGCACGATCAAATCCTCGCCTCCCATGGCCTGAAAAAATCCACCGTTTTTTTCATCATAAAACAACTCGATCATTCGATCGGCCAAGGCGATCGCTTGCGAAAGATGCTCGGGCTTGAGCGTGGCTTCGTAGAGATGCAGCGTGCCGTCGAGTTGAAACGCGTAGGCATCGAGCAACTGCACCGAGTCGCGCTCGCCATCACGCCAGCGGTGATACATCGTTTTGGTTTTGGCATCCCAAAACGTTTTGAGGATAAAGGTGTTGTTGGCCTCGGCCATTTTCAAATAGGCCGCATCGCCGAGCACCGCGTACGCGCGAGCCACCGCGCCGAGCATTAGGCCGTTCCAACTGCTGAGGATTTTGTCATCCAAATGCGGGCGGATGCGCTTGTCGCGCACGGCGTCCATTTTTTTGCGAGCGGAAGCGAGCAGCGCTTTGTCGGCATCGGAAAGTTTAGGATCCACGATGCTCAGCACGTTGAGATTTTTCAGCGGCTCGGGATGGCTGTGATCTTCAAAATTACCGTGCTCGGTGATGCCGTAATGGCGGGTGATCACGGCGGCTTCTTCGGCATTCAGGATTTTTTCCAGCTCGGCTTCCGTCCAGCAATAAAATTTGCCTTCCTGGCCTTCGCTGTCGGCGTCCTCGGCGGAAAACCATCCGCCGCTTTCATGCGTCATATCGCGCGCGAGATAGCGCAGGATGTCGCGCACCACAGCGGCGTGTTGTTCGTCGCCGCTTACTAAATAAGCATCGAGATACAGATGAATGAGTTGGGCATTGTCGTAGAGCATTTTTTCGAAATGCGGCACCAACCATTTTTCATCCACCGAATAGCGGGCAAACCCGCCGCCAAGTTGATCGTACATCCCGCCGGCCGCCATCTGTTCGCAAGTGTGAGTGACCATCCGAATGCCATCGGCATCGTCCGCGCGCGCCGATTGCCATAGCACAAACGCCGGTTCGCTGGGCCGTGGAAATTTCGGTGCGTTGCCAAACCCGCCAAAGCGCGGATCGTAAGTGGCTTTGATTTCCGCGAGGCCATTGGTGATTTGGCCGTAGTTAAGCTTCGCGTTGGGATCGGCCTTGCGCTGGGTGCCAAGATGGTCAAAAAATTCGATAATCCCAGCGTGTAAACTTTTACGTTTACCTTCATCTTGCCAAACATTGTTCACATATAAAAAGTGTTTGATTAAATCATTCTTGCGCATATAAGTGAATCCGTTGAAGGCACGCCGATCTGGAAACATAATAATGTTGAGCGGCCAGCCACCGCCTTCCCGGATGCCCCTCATCCGGTTGCTCACCTGTAGGAAGTTCATATAAATTTTGTCCACATCCGGCCGTTCCTCGCGGTCGAGCTTGATGCTGACAAAGTGTTTGTTGAGCACCTTGGCCACTTCCTCGTCCTCAAAACTCTCGCGCTCCATCACGTGGCACCAATGGCAAGTGGAGTAGCCGATGGAGAGGAAGATCGGCTTGTCCTCTTTTTTTGCTTTGGCGAAGGCCTCCTCGCCCCACGGAAACCAGTCCACCGGATTATGCGCGTGCTGAAGAAGGTACGGCGATTTTTCTTTGACGAGACGATTGGTGTGGGGTGTTGAATTGGGTTTCACAATTTTGCCGGGAGAAGACTTAGGGATAATAGGAGCAGGGCCCACGGGGGTTCCTGATTGGCCGCAGCCCCAATTAAACAGGGCAGCCAACAAACAGGAATTCAACAGTATTGTTGTGCGCATCGGCGCAGTATGCAGCAACGCGCTTCCAGTGCAAGCCGCGAGCGCGCTTTGCAAATTGGCTTGCCATCGCCCGCCCGCTCACGGCACGTTCATCCCCGCATGGCAAAAACCGCGCTCATCACCGGCATCACCGGACAAGACGGCTCCTATCTCGCCGAGTTGCTTTTGGAAAAAGGCTACGAGGTGCACGGGCTGGTTCGGCGCAGCAGCACGGATAACCTTCAGCGCATCACTCACCTGTTGGAGCACAAACGACTGACGCTGAATTATGGCGACCTTACCGATGGCGGCGCGCTCACGCGGTTGGTCGGCGACCTCAAGCCCGATGAGGTTTATAATCTCGCCGCGCAAAGCCACGTGAAGGTGAGCTTCGACATTCCCGATTACACCACCGACGTCACCGCCGTGGGCGCCGTGCGGCTGCTCGAGGCCATCCGCACCGCCGGCGTGAAGACGCGTTATTATCAAGCGTCCTCCAGCGAGATGTTCGGCCAAGTGCACGAGACGCCGCAGACGGAAAACACCCCCTTCCACCCGCGCAGCCCATACGGATGTGCCAAGGTGTTCGCACATTGGATCACCATCAACTTCCGCGAGTCCTACGGCATGCACGCGTGCAGCGGCATCCTCTTTAACCACGAATCGCCACGGCGCGGGGAGACTTTTGTGACGCGAAAAATCTCCCTCGCCGTCGCCCGCATCAAAGCCGGTCGACAGGAGAAACTTTTCCTCGGCAACCTCGACGCCAAGCGCGACTGGGGTTACGCCGCCGAATACGTTGAAGCAATGTGGCGTATGTTGCAGGCTGATGAGCCGGACGACTTTGTCATCGCCACCGGCGAAACCCACAGCGTAGGCGACTTCGCGCGCGCCGCCTTCGAGCACGTGGAATTGGATTGGGAAAAATACGTCGAGACCGACGCGCAATTCCACCGCCCCGCCGAGGTCGATTTGCTGCTCGGCGATGCAACGAAAGCAAAAGACAAACTCGGCTGGGAACCGCAATTAAAATTCGACGGCCTTGTGGGATTGATGGTCGATGCCGACCTCAAGCTGGTGGAGCAGGGGGGCTGATGCCGAGCGCCTTCATCACCGGCATCACCGGGCAGGACGGCTCGTACCTTCAGGAACTGCTCACCGGCAAAGGCTACGAAGTCCACGGCTGGCCCAGCGCTGAATGCGATATCACCCAGCCCGATGTTCTCCGCGTCGCCCTCCAGCAATCGCAGCCCGACGAAATCTACCATCTCGCCGCCCAAACCCACGTCGGCGACAGCGCTCAAGCCGAGGCCGTCACGATGGCGGTTAATTTTCAGGGCACAAAAAACCTGCTCGAAACCGCCCAACGCGAAGCCCCCCGCGCTCGGATTTTATTCGCCTCCTCCAGCGAAATCTTTGGCCGCCCCGATGAAGTTCCCCAAACCGAAACCACGCCGATCAATCCTGTCAACCCGTACGGCGAATCAAAAGCGTGCGCGACCGAGGCCGTGCGGGCAGCACGAGCGGCGGGCTGCTATGCAGTGAACGGCATTTTATACAATCACGAATCGCCCCGGCGCGGGCCCAACTTTGTCACCCAAAAAATCTGTCGCGCCGCCGCTGCCATCGCGCGCGGCGAACAGTCCGAGTTGAAGCTGGGCGACACCTCCGCCGCGCGCGACTGGAGTGATGCCCGCGACATCATCCGCGGCATGTGGCTCGCCCTCCAAGCCGAGGCGCCCGGCGATTATATTTTCGCCTCTGGCCAAACCCACACCGTCCAAAACGTCATCGAGATAGCTTTTGAAGCAGTGAAACTCGATTGGCGCAAGCACGTGATAATTGACGAATCCCTTTTCCGCGCCACCGAGCCTCGCCAACTAATCGGCAATCCCTCCAAGGCCCGCGCGGTGTTGGGCTGGGAAGCGCAGACGACTTTTCACGAATTGATAGTCGAAATGATGGAGACTGCTATGTGAGGCTGGAATTTCTCCCTCTCCTAGCGGGAGAGGGTAGGGGTGAGGGAGAAGCGTACAGGAAAAATTACGCTACTCGCTCGCAATAATCCACGAAAGCCAATTTGAGTTTTTCGCCGAAATCAGTCTTCGGCTGCCAGCCCAGTTCGGTGAGGCGAGAGTTGTCGAGCAGCTTGCGGGGCATACCGTCGGGCTTCTCGGTATCCCATTCCACCGCGCCAGTGTAGCCGGTGAGCGCGGCGATTTTGTTGTTCAACTCGCGGATGGAAATTTCCGTGCCGCCGGCGATGTTGATTGGCTCAGCGTTGCTATAATTATCCAGCAGATAAACACACGCCTCGGCGGCGTCGTCCACGTTGAGAAATTCGCGCCGCGGATCGCCGGTGCCCCAATTGGTCACGCTGTCATCGCCGTTGGTTTTCGCTGCGTGATACTTTGCGATAAGCGCGGGGATGACGTGCGAGCGCTCCGGTTCGTAATGGTCGTGCTGGCCAAAAAGATTCGTGGGAATGGCTGTGATAAAATCGCAACCGTGTTGTTCGCGATAGGCTTGGCACATTTTCAAGCCGGCGAGTTTGGCGGCGGCATAGCCATCATTGGTCGGCTCAACGGGGCCGGTGAAGAGCGAATCCTCCCGCATCGGCTGTTCGGCAAGGCGCGGATAGATGCACGCGCTGCCAAGGAAGAGCAGCTTGCCCGCGTCGTGCGTGTGCGCGCCGTGGATGAGGTTGGTTTGAATCTGCAGGTTGTCAAAAAAAAAGTCGGCAGGCTGTGTGCGGTTGGCCTCGATGCCGCCAACCTTCGCGGCGGCGATGAGAATCACATCGGGTTTTTCACTTTGCAAAAACTCATCGGTCGCGACGGCATCGCGGAGGTCGAGCTCGGCGCGGGTGCGCCCGATAATTTGGGTGAAGCCTGCGGCTTCCATCGCTCGCCAAAGCGCGCGGCCCACCATGCCTTGGTGTCCGGCGATGTAAATTTTTGAACCCCGCAGAAGACTCACAAATTCAAGTTACTTCAAATGTTTATTAATGGCCGCCTGCATTTTGGGTAGGTGCTGGGCGGGGTTTCGGTTATCGAAGACGGTCAGGATTTTGCCGTCTTTGCTGATGAGAAAACTCACGCGTCGGGCCAGTGCGCGCTTGGGGACGCGTACGCCGTAGGCATCGGCGACTTCGCCTTTGGGATCAGCGAGCAGTGTATAGTTGAGTTGGCATTTTTTGATGAATCGCTGATGGCTTGCGGCGGTGTCAAAACTCACGCCCACCACTTGCACGCCTTTTTGGCCGAGCGTGCCCACGTTGTCGCGCAGGGCGAGGGCTTGTTTGGTGCAACCGGGGGTGTCGTCCTTGGGGTAAAAATAAAGCAGCACCGCCTTCACATCGTGGCGCTCGAGCGTGTCGGCAAGGCTCCACGGTTTGCTGGCTTGATCGTGGGATTGAATGGCCGGCGCGTCCGCTCCGGCCTTGGGCACACCGGCGGCGGAGGCGGTGATCGCCCCCAAACACATCAATGCAAAAATGGTTCTCATTCGTTTTATGCCTCGCGCCGAGCGTGGGAAAGGGCGGACTGTATCAAATCATTGGACTGGTTCAAACCGTTTTTTCTTCATCCGCGGCTTGCGCCGTGCTGGCGTTGGAGTATGATTTTGCCAATCCATTCACCTATGACACACATTAAAAAACTTATTCTTTGTTCGCTGCTTTCCCTCCCCGCGTTTGCGGCGGACAAAAGCGGCGCATTTCTAAACCCCAACGAGGCCGGTCCCGCGTATCAAATCCAAGGCGAATACGCCGGCAAACGCGCCGGCGTTCAGGTGATTGCGCTGGGCGACGGCAAGTTTCGCGCGGTGATTCACAAAGGCGGCTTGCCCGGTGCCGGTTGGGATAAAGGCAAAAAGATCGAACTCAACGGCGCCGCCACCACCACCGGTGCGGATTTCCCCAAAGCCAACGGCTGGGCCGCGCAAATCACCGGCGGCACGCTGCGCCTCACCGTGCCCGGCGCGGATGCGCGCAAGCTGGAAGCCATCGAACGCAAAAGCCCCACGCTCGGCAGTCGACCGCCTAAGGGCGCGATCGTGCTTTTCGATGGCACGGATGCGAAGCAGTTCAAGCCCGGCAAAATCACCAAGGAGGGCTTGCTCGAGCAAGGCGCGAACAGCGTTCGGCGGTTTCAAAGCCATCGGTTGCACATTGAGTTTCGCCTCCCTTTCCAACCCAAAGCGCGCGGGCAAGGGCGGGGCAACAGCGGCTGTTATTTGCAGGGTCGGTACGAAGTGCAAATGCTCGACTCCTTTGGCCTCACCGGAAAGAACAACGAATGCGGCGGCCTCTACACCATCAAAGCGCCCGACGTGAATATGTGCCTCCCGCCGCTCTCGTGGCAAACCTACGACATCGACTTCACCGCCGCGAAATTCAAGGACGGCAAAAAAACCGAGGACGCCCGCATCACCGTCTTCCACAACGGCGTAAAAATCCACGACAACGTAAAGCTCCCCAACCGCACCCGCGCCAGCCCCAACGCCGAAGCCCCCGGCCCCGGGTTTTTGCACCTACAAAACCACGGCAACCCCGTGCGCTATCGAAATATTTGGGTGCTGGAGAAGTAGGAGGGAATTTTCAATTTCAAGGAAGATCCAATGATGAGGGGTCAAAAATCCCAATGAGCAATGACCAAGCTCCAAGGAAATCCCAATGACATCCCAATGATAAAACCCAAACCCCGATGACCCAACAAGTCGCCAAACTCAACTGGCTGAAAGCCAGCACCTTAATAGCCGGGGGCAACGCCCCCGGTTCACGTCCGCAAACGGATTGTGCCCTGTAAGGGCACTCCAACTTTTCTCTCACCCCACTATGCCGCAATCCATCCACGTGCTTTACACGCACATCGTATTCTCCACCAAGGAGCGACGGCCAATGTTGCGGGCGGAGGTGCAACCCAAACTCTTCGCCTACATGTCAACAATCCTACTCAACCTCGGATGCACCGATGTGTTGATCAATGGCGTTACCGACCACGTGCATGTGTTTTGCAATCTCACCAAGAAACATCCCACCGCCAAGGTGATGGAAATCCTCAAACGTGATTCCTCAAAATGGTTGAAGCGCGAGTTTCCGGATTTGAAAATATTCCATTGGCAAGACGGCTATGGGTTGTTCAGCGTTAGCCCGACACACGCGGAGGCCGTGAAACAATACATCCGCGATCAAGAGGCGCATCATCGGAAGGATTCATTTCAGGATGAGCTCCGCCGCATTTTGAAAAAACACGACGTGACGGTGGATGAGCGTTATTTGTGGGGGTGAAGTTGGAATGCCCTTGCAGGGCATAGCGCGTTTCACGCGCCAGTTCCGAGGGCGTTGCCCTCGGCTAATAAGGTGCTGGCTTTCAGCCAGAGCCATCAAGAAATCCTTCAATGTAATTCAACCCAAAACCAAATGGCGGCGCAGATGCCGAAGATGATGGAGGCGATGAGCGCCACCAATTCGAAGCCTATATCTGCCGCAAACATCATGGCTTTACACTGCCATCATTCGCCGCGACTTTAAAGTTCTATCCCCAAAAAGGAACCGCCGCGGCTGGGTGGTGGGCGTCGCCGCGACGGTTATAGTCCTGCGGATTGGATGGGGGCATCCGCAGAGGCGCTTCTTCTACCAAAAGGCTGGGAGGCTGGCAACCCCTTTTGGACAATTATCATTCGCAGGATGTTCACAGCCACCGGTTTGACGATCCGCCTGAGAACCGGCCGTTTCCAGCGCCTTCGCGCCGCTCGCACAAAAATCGCTTGGCCTCGTCAATTTGCTTGATTGCGCGGATTTGCCCGCTACACTGCGCGCCCCACTGAAGGGAGTGTAGCTCAGTTGGTAGAGCAGTGGCCTTTTAAGCCATTGGTCCGGGGTTCGAGCCCCCGCGCTCCTACCAGTTTTCTTTTCCTCTTTTTCAATTTGTTAACAACCGGTGAATAGCCGGTGAACACGAAATAATAACTCCGGCTTGGACTTCGGCGTTTCTGTGATAAATTTTTCTGCGTTGAGCGGATCTTCGGAGACGCTCGGTCGGTCAGCCGATCGCGGGAGCGGGATTCTTCGGAATCACCTCTGAAGGAAACGGCTTTGGGAGCAATCCCGGAGAGCAGTCCTTCAAAGGCAGTTCCCACCCAGGCCGGTCGCCCTTCGGGGTGAATGGTTGGCCTGCCTCCTTCGGGATGGCAGGCTGGGGGGTCGGATTTGGCTGTTACCCTGAAAAGGGTAATTGCCCTACCAAGGGCAACGACCTCGAGAGAACTCCCGCAAGGGAGCCCCCTTGAAAAGGATTGGTAACCGCCCGTGGCGAACTTCGGTTCACTGCGGGCGGTTTTTTTTGTGGTTTGTTTTTGTAGCCCCGGGCCGGTGGCCCGGGGTCCGGCCCACCGGGCCGGGCTACAGTGTCGCAGCATCTCATTTCCATTGACCACGTTCGGTGTGCGCATTAGGTTGCCGCGCTTTATGATTATTGTTCTAAAACCACGGATTACGAAGCGCCAGGAGAATAGTGTGCTGCGCGAGATTAAAAAGCTCGGCTACGAACCACACGTGATGCGGGGTGTGGCGCGCACGGTGGTGGGTGCGATTGGCGATGAGAAAAAAAATCCTTCGCTGGAGAAGCTCACCACGTGGCCGCAAGTGGAGAGTGTGACGCCAATCCAAAAGCGCTTTCGCTTGGTGAGCCGCGAGGCGCACCCAAAAAATTCCACGGTCAAGGTGGGTCGCCATTTGATTGGCGGGAAAAAAATGCAGGTGATGGCCGGGCCGTGTTCGGTGGAAAGTGAAAAACAATTGATGGAAACTGCGCACGCGGTGCGCAAGGCAGGGGCCACAATTTTGCGCGGCGGCGCGTTCAAGCCGCGCACTTCGCCGTATGAATTTCAGGGGCTGGGCGAGAAGGGCCTAAAGTTGCTGGCCAAGGCGCGGGATGAAACGGGGATGCCGATCATCACAGAATTGCTTTCGCAAAAGCACGCGGATCTCGTGGCAGAGTACGCGGACATTCTCCAAATCGGCACGCGCAATGCGCAAAACTTTCAGCTGCTCATCGCGGCGGCGCGCACGGGCAAGCCGGTGCTGCTCAAGCGCGGGATGTCGATGCGCATCGAGGAATGGTTGCTGGCGGGCTAGTATATTTTGGCCAACGAAAACGCAGGGCTGATGTTTTGCGAGCGCGGCATTCGCACGTTTGAGAATTACACACGCAACACGCTGGATCTTTCCAGCATTCCGGCGGTGAAACAGGAATCCCATTGCCCCATCGTGATTGACCCCAGCCAAGGTTGCGGCCGGGCGGATCTCATCAACAGCCTCTGCAAAGGCGCGGTGGCGATGGGCGCGGATGCGTTGCTCATTGAGGTGCACCCAAACCCCGCCGAGGCGTGGAGCGATGGCGCGCAGCAACTCACCCTCGATGGCTTCAAGAAATTGATGCGCGAGCTAAAGCCGATCATCAAGGCGGCGGGGCGAAGTTGATTTGGGTTTAATTGAGGGCGACTTTTTTGTGGACGCCCTTCCTGTTCGCTGCGAAAATGGCTCGCATGAAACAGCTTTTCGTTGCCGTCTTATCCATCCTGCTTTTCGGGGGTTGCTCCAAGTCCGACAAAAAGGATTCTGCTTCCGGCGGAGAGATTGAGCCCATCAAGTCATCCCGCGATTTAGCCAAGGTATTTTTCGCCCAGTTAGCTTCCGGGAATAAACAGGCGGTGCTGAAGGTGACGCTTTTGGGGGCGTCCGAAAATGTCCAAAATAATTTTCTTAATGAAATGGGCGCCACCGGTGACCAAGGGGAACGAGCCTTGCAGAAAATTAAAAATGAAAAGGCAAAGTTTTTGGATAGTGGAATTGATGCCTTAATTGCCTCGATGAAAAAAGAGGGCATCGACCCGGCCAAGGTGAAGCTGGGCAAGGTCGAAACATCAGGGATCGGCAAGCTTCCCTCTGCCGATGGCGGCAAGGGCGTGCTCGTGGGGGGTGAGTTGGTGCTTCATTTTACCGCTGGCGGTCGGCCGGTCAAAGCGGTGGTGGTCATCAATTGCGCCAAGCTAAAGGAAGGCTGGGTGATAGTGGATGCGCCGGAAGTGAGTTTGACGCGCGGGTCGCGTGCTAAAGCCGGCCCCGGGCCGGGAGGGCCAGGTTTCCCCGGTAGGCCGAGTTTGGGTATTCCAGGCGGAATGCAACCGGCGCTTCCCGGCGGGCTCAATGGATTTGATGGTGGTGGAGGTGCGGAAGCCACCACGGAATACGATGATAACTGGACAACGGATTTGCCCGCCGCAATCCGGTTGGCCAAAAAAGAGAATAAGCGCGTTTTCATCGACTTCACGGGTTCGGACTGGTGCCCTCCCTGTATGGCGCTACACCGGAATGTGCTGACGAAAAGGGCATTTCTAGAATATGCGAAGGAGCATCTGGTGCTTGTCGTGCTGGATTTCCCAAAGCGAAAGCCACAGGCCGCTTCGTTACGGCGGGCAAATGACGCTCTGTCCAAGCGATACCGGGTGGATGGATTCCCCACAGTCATCGTGCTGGATGCAAATGGGAAAATGATCCACCGCGAATCAGGCTACTCGGGAGATGGCGCGGCCGCATTTGTGGCCAAGTTGAAAACCAAAACTTCGCAATAGCAATAGAGCCGGGCTTTTTCTCGATTGAATTTTCCTGCGCGTGCCCTTAGCTTTGGCGCGTGATGAAATTCATTCAACAAACTATTCTTTCCTTCACCGCGTTACTGCTCTCCGGCTGTGCCACGCCGAATGAAAAAACTAACTCAGGCGATCCACTCGCTGCAGCGTTAAATTCCAAAGAACAAGCTGCCATTACTCAAATCGAAACTTTGGGCGGCCGCGTGCTTTTCATCGCCAAAGACGCAAAGGAATATAGCGTCACCATCATCAAAGATACGTTTGGCAAAACGAATGGGTTCGCGGCAGCCGACGCCAAGCTGTTAGGCGCGCTGGACAATGCGGTGGAGATTTCGCTGCAACATCCCGATGCCGATGATGCGTGGGTGACGTCGTTGAAAGGGCTGAACGGTTTAACGAAACTGCATCTCGAAAAAACCAAAGTAACCGATCTGGCGTTGGACACCGTTGGCGGGCTTTCCAGTTTGGAATACCTAAACCTTTACGGCACAGCTGTGACCGATGCCGGCCTCGATAAATTAAAAAACCTGAAGCACCTCAAAAGCCTTTACCTCTGGCAAACCAAAGTAACCGAAGCCAAGGCCAAAGCGTTTCAGGCGGCGATGGCCAAGGCCGGTAATAATGACCTCTCCATCAACCTCGGAGTAGGCAAAGATTTGCGCAGCGTGAACACCCTCGCGCGATTGGCCAAGGCGCGTGCTGCATCCGAAACCTCCGCACGCGAAGCCGCGGCCAAAGCCGCCAAAGTGGAAGCCGAACGCATCGCCGCAATCAAGACGCCCATGTTTGATAAAGACATCCTGCCCATCATCCAAAAACGCTGCACCGAGTGCCACGGCAAAGAAAAACAAAAAGGCAAACTTCGGCTCGATAGTTATGCCGAGCTGATGAAAGGCGCCGATGGCGAGCCGGTTTTTGTGGCGGGCAAGCCGGGCGAAAGTGAAATCCACGCGCGCATTTTGTTGCCCGATAGCGACGACGATCGCATGCCGCCCAAGGGAAATCGCATTTCGGATGAAATTGCGGGCTTGATCAAGCGGTGGATCGAGCAGGGCGCCAAGCAAAAATAGTGCCAACAATCTCATCCCGCACGGCGTGAAGCGGTGCGGGATTTTTTGTGGTAAAATTTTCACGCCAAATGCGCCAATCCCGCGCAAAATTTTCCGCCCACAAAAGCCGACCTTCACTTTTCAGGGGAAAACGAGCTTCGCGATGCGCGCGCACACTTGGCACGGGGTTTGCTCTGTCTATATCAACTACAGGTTGAAACAGCCTCTAAAAACAAAACAAAGTTGCTGTAACAATAGAAGGACTGATTCACCTGGGGAGCTGGGGCAGCTATGCTGCCCCTTTTCTCTTTTTCAGCCTAATTCCTCGGCTGAATTTCCTTATTTCGATCAGTCTGGATAAGAAATCCGAAACCTTCATCTGCTCGTTGCGTCTATTTCCTTGGACAAGTTCAAAAATCCATTGGACAAAACCCGTAAAATTCCGTCTAATGAGCCAGCGTTTTAACAATTCGTATTATTATATTAAAGGCAAATTATGAGTACCCCCCCTCCCCCTCCTCCCGGTGACGCCACCCCGCCGCCCGCTGGCGATGTGCCCCCGGCTGATCCCGCACCTTCGGCGGCCGCGCCCGCGATGTCGCCCAGCCCCCAATTAGCTGCGCCCGCAGCTGCCAAAGCGGGTGCCTCCAAAAAAATTATTTTCATTCTCGTCGGCGTGCTCGCCCTCGGCGGTATTGGTTTTGCCGGCTACAAATTTGGCCCCGATCTTTGGGCCAAGTATTTTGGTGGCGGCGACATCAACACTCCCGATGGTGCAATCAAACGTGTCTTCAATGGATTAGCAGACAACAAGCCCGAAGTATTGTGGGAAGCGCTTCCTGCCAAACATCAGCAGTTGATCACCGACGAGATTAAAAAATCCAGCGCCAATGTCGATGCGGAGATCCAAACAAAAATTGGTGATGTGTTGAAAAAATTGGTTGGCGTTTTGAAAAATAAAAAAACGATTATCCTCGAGACCGCGCAGATGATGGGGGGTCAGGGTGGCGGTCAAAGTGGGGGACAGGGAGGTGTCCTCCCAGCTGAGATCATCGAGAATTGGGATGGCATTGTCGAACTGCTTGAGATCGTCGTGAACAGCAAGGCGATGACCCCCGAATGGCTCAAGAACCCCGACGTGGGCGCTGTGCTCAAGGAAGATGGCGGCAAGCTGATGAGCTCGCCCGTGCTGGAAATTTTCGTCAACAAATTGCTGGCCGAATCCAACGATGCAGATTCGCCCAAGGATTTGGCAGAGTTACGTTCCTGGCTCAAAGGGATTACTGTCACCCTCGTTTCCTCCACAGAAACCACAGCCAAGGTGAAAATTGGCTCAACCGATTTCACGATTCCAGATGATGAATCGACATTGGACATGGTCAAGGTAGACGACCGCTGGCTGCCCAAGGAAATGGCCGATGGCTTGGAGCAAATGATTGCGATGCTCAAACAAACCGTTCCGATGGGGCAGCAACTCGGCAGCGCTCCAATGACTCCGCATCAAAAAACGATCCTGCTCACCTTTCTCATTGCTCTGGATATGGGCTTGGATCAATTAAACGATGCCAACACCGCTCAGGAATTTCAGACAGCCGCAATGATGGCCGCAGGAAACATTATGGGGCAGATTGCGGGCGTGCAACAGGCTTTAGGCGGAGGCGGAATGGGTGGCGGCTTTCCCGGCACCAACCCGGGGATCGGCATCAACCCCGGCATCAATCCGAATACTGGTTTCCCGAACATCCCCGGCACACAACCCGGAGTTCAACCCGGAGTTCAACCCGGCACTGGTCTGCCCGGAATCGCTCCACGTGGGCCAGCTGGCTATAACATCACGTGGACCGTGGGCTTGGGGAACAAAAATCGAATCGACCAAATCTACCCCGGCCAGCCTGAGGGCAATGTGGAAAAAGCATTTGGTGAGTGCAAAAATAAGAATGGCCAATTTTGGACTTATAGCGGCCTCAAAATTCGCAATCTTCGGCAAGGCGGCACCTATACCACCGCTATATTTCAGATGCAAAACGGCAAAGTGGCCAGCGTCAGCTTTCAGTAATGAAGATCAATCGCTGAAAAAGGCACTTGGACTAATCGCCGTTTGAAGTTAACAATAGCTTCAGCCATGTGCGGAAAACAAGTGTAGTGCCGAATGCTCCGGCTGCCTGAAAACCGTTTTACACAATCAACTATGAAAAAACTATTCCCCCTCCTTGCCCTCGCTTGCATCCTTGGCTGCGGTAAACCCGCTGGCAAACCCGGCGCACCCACAACCCCGCCTGCGTCAACTCCCGCAGATGCGAATCAGTCCACCGGGGAAAAGGTGGCTGATTCCTTGCAGGATATTTCCAACACCATTCGTAACGTCCAAGCCCTCACCCAAAATGTAAAAAACATCAAGGGCCTACAAATCGTCCCGGAGCGCATCCACTGGGAATACAAAATCATCAGTCCGAAAGACGCCGAAATCAGCCTCGAAAGCCGCCTCAACAATCTAGGTAATGAAGGCTGGGAACTCTCCGCCTCCACCCCCAAAGGAAACTTCATCTTCAAACGCCCTAAGCAGGAAAAGAAATAGCCGCATTGCATTTCGTTGCAATACGTTGCATTTCGCATTTGCCTGACGTACAGTCCCGCCCTTGCGGGCGATTGGCGCAGTGGCTAGCGCGCCGGCTTTACACGCCGTGGGTCGGGGGTTCGAATCCCTCATCGCCTACCACGCCTGCCTCGCTCACCAGATAAAATCACCAGATAAAAATTTTCAATTTTCAATGATCAAGTTTCGAGGGCTTTGGAATACTTAATCTTTGATAATTGAGAGTTGAAAATTCCCCGCCCCTTCTATTTTCCATTGATCGCGTTCCCCGCGCCCAAGGCGGCTGCGGGTTGGATCGGTCGGCTTAGGCTGGTTTGCGGTGCTCCTTCAGTTCCGCCTCCGCGGGAATTGAGATGCGCATCAATCGCGGTGTTGAACGTCGCGGAGTTGACCTGCAGCACGCTGCCATCGGCTAATGCCTGTTGCCCTTCGTCCTTGTCGAGCTGCGCCATAATGAGTGGCGAGAGGCGCTTGACCTCTGCGGGTGGCGTGGTTTCCAGTAATTCATCTGCACCCACAAACCGCGTGGAATTGCCGGCCGGATTCTTCACCACTTTGCAGATGGCCTGATACCGGGCAATAATCCAACGGCTGCCAAAGGGCTTGATGCAGGGGTGTTCCGTATTGCGCGTGAGGCCCACGATAGTGGCCGGCAGCAACTGATCGCCTCCGTGGCAAACTGAATAGCTGATGCCCGCCGTATCCAATTCGCGCAGTGCCCGGAAATTAATTTCCATTTTTTCATTGGCCGCATCCGCCATCGGATCGCACGGCGAGAGCACTGTCTTAGGCGTGCTCAACGCGTTGCGAATGGTGGGGATGCAAAACACCGTGGACACATCGCGCACGCGGCGATTGGCCGGTGCCTGACCCGGGAAAGGGTTTGAGCCCGCCAGCCCGGCCGTGACTTGCGCCTGTTCCTCCAGCGTGAGCATCCAGGGAAATTTGCTGTTGTAATCATTGGCAAACCCCAGAAGGCTCAGATTGACTTGCCGCAAATTGCTGGCGCACCGAAGTCGATTCGCTTTTTTCTGCGCCCGCGCCAACACCGGCAAAAGGAGGGCAGCCAAAATGCCGATGATGGCAACGACCACCAGCAGTTCAATCAAGGTAAACCCACGACGGGTAAAGTTTGGGGCGCAAACTTGCACAACTGAGCAAAGCCTAGCTAAAACAGTGACCCTTGCCAACGGAAAAGAATATCAATGTAGCCCGTGCCGCTGGCCCGGCCCCCGGCCCACCGGGCCGGGCTACAAAAAAGATGGCCGCCCAATGTAGCCCGGGCCGTTGGCCCGGGCCCCGGCCCACCGGGCCGGGCTACAAAAAAGATGGCCGCCCAATGTAGCCCGGGCCGCTGGCCCGGGTCCCGGCCCACCGGGCCGGGCTACAAAAAAGGATGGCCGCCCAATGTAGCCCGGGCCACCGGGGCGGGCTACAAAAAGGATGGCCGCCCAATGTAGCCCGGGCCGTTGGCCCGGGTCCCGGCCCACCGGGCCGGGCTACAAAAAAGATGGCCGCCCAATGTAGCCCGTGCCGTTGGCCCGGGTCCCGGCCCACCGGGGCGGGCTACAAAAAAGGATGGCCGCCCAATGTAGCCCGGGCCGCTGGCCCGGGTCCCGGCCCACCGGGCCGGGCTACAAAAAAGGGAATTCCCAGCCGAAGCCAGAACTTCCCCAATGCCCCCTTTGAGTCTTGCGCTAGCGCCATTGCCACCAGCGGCTTTTGCGTCCGCGCCGGAAGGGTTTGCGTTTCTTGACGATCAATCGCCCTTCGATCTGGCCTTCCGCGCCGCGCCAGCCATCCACTGCGATGTGGTACGTCCGACCGCGCCGCACGTTGAACCGCACGCGGCTGGTGAGCCGCCCGCCGCTGTCATCATCGCGCGCCACGCGCCGCAAGCCATCGAGCGTGTTGCCGCGGTACACGGCCATCACGGTATCGAAGTCGCTGCCGCGCAAGGTGATGTCGCCCCGGCCCGAGCGCGGGGCGGTCCAAGTGAACCACACCGATTTCTGCGCCTTACGCCAATAATGGCGCGGTTCGCCATCTTCCGCCGTGGCCGCCACATTCGTGAAGCCGTTCAGGCTTGCGCGGCGTCCGCTTAAGCCGGCTGATTCATCGAAGTCATCATTGGCTGGCGGATGCACCACCGCCACCGTGAGACTCGCGCTGGCGGAATCCTTGCCCGCCGCGCTGGCTTCGGCGGTGAGGGTGAGTTCGGTTATGCTGTCGTCATCGGTCACCACGAGTGCGGCCGTGTACACGCCGTCATTCACCGTGGCATCCGGTGCCACGCCATCATCAGCGAAGCTTAACGAAATGCCGCCCGCATTGCCGGTCACCGTGGCGCCCGTCACCGGCGTCACATCCGTTACGTTTGCAAACACCGCCGCCGTGCGCCCGCCGCGCAATGGGTCTTCCGAAACACTGAGGGTCAACTCCAGTGAACCATCATCGCTGCCATCCAGCGCGTTGCCCGCGTTGGCGAGACCACCGCTGACGGTGCGCCCGCGCAGTGAATCCAGAAACACACTGGTGTTCAGCAAACGCGCCTTCGCTTGTGTGGTGCTCAGCGAACTATCGTGCGCCAGCAGCAGCGCCATCACGCCCGCCACGTGCGGGGTGGCCATGCTGGTGCCGCTGTAGTAGGCGTAGCTGTCGTCGGAGTCGGCCACCGTGGAAAAAATATCCACGCCCGGTGCGCCGAGGTCGACGGTGGTTTTGCCGTAGTTGGACCAACTGGCCAAACTACCCGCGCGGTCGATCGCGGCCACCGCGATGATGTTATCGAGGTCATACGCGCTGGGATAGCTGGGCGAGTTGTCCGTATCCAAACCGCTGTTGCCCGCCGCGGCGATGAAGAGGACGCCGGAATCCTGCGCGCGTTGGATGGCGTCGTACAGGCTTTGGCTGAAGCCGCCGCCGCCCCAGCTGTTGCTGAGCACTTTGGCACCTTTGCTCACCGCGAAGTCGATGCACGTTACCGCGCCGCTGGTGTAACCGCTGCCTTGTGCGCTGAGGAATTTGCACGCCATCAGGCGCACTTGCCACGCGACGCCCACGTGCGCGTAGCCGTCATTGGCCGACGCGCCGATCGTGCCCGCGCAATGCGTGCCGTGGCCGTGGTCATCCATCGGATCGCCGTCGTTGTTGATCACGTCGATGCCGTGCACATTATCGATGTAACCATCGCCGTCGTCATCAATGCCGTTACCGGCAATCTCGTCGGGATTCACCCACATTTGGTATCGCAACTCCTGATGCGTGTGGCGAATGCCCGTGTCGATGACCGCCACTAACACATCTGTGGAACCGGTCGTCACCTCCCACGCTTTGGCCGCGCCGATATCGATGCCCGCGCGCCCGCCGTTTTGGCCCGTGTTGCGCAGGCCCCACAACCAACCGTTGGCGTAGCCTTCATCCGTGGGCTCGCCCGCCCGCGTGAGTACATAATCCGGCTCAGCCGATTCAAACGCATCCGTGCCTTGCAGCAACTTCAGCCCCGTCATCAACTGCATCTCGCCGTCCAACGCCGCGCGCTCGCCCTCCGCCGCGGGCAAGTCGATTCCCACCCAGCCAAGCGCATTGGGTGGATTTACAATTTGCGCGCCGATGCCATCCAACGCCGATCGTAAATCCGCAGGGGACATTTCAGATTTCACCCGAGCCATCACCCGCGAAGGATGCGCCGGTTGCCCGCGAAACATCACCGTGCCTTCCGGCAACTTCGCCGCCAACGGCGCGTCTTGGCGAACCGCATGTGCCCGCCAATCGCGTCCGCTTTCATCGGGCGCGGTTGCGGTGCGATGTTTCAACACAAACGCACCGCGCACGGGTTCGGTTTCACTACGAACCTGAGTTTGGAATTGTTGTTTGCGAACCTCACGAGCCGTCGATCGCGCTCGTTCCCGCATCCCCGCCAACCGCTCCGCCGCCCCAATGCGCTCATGCGCCGAGGTCGGTCGAGAAGAAGCCGAGTTGTTTTGAGTTGTGGAAATTTCCCACCAAATCAGAAGAGCGGTGAGGCTGAAAACCGCCGCCAATGCGGCCGGTTGGGTAGTTTTATTATTCATGGCTGTTACCTTTCTATTTCAAAAGGCCCATCCAGCCGGGAAGCTAATTCAACCTCCCACAAGAATCCCAATCACGCAATGGACGGCGCAACGAAGGTTGTTACCCTTGTACGTACTATGTGTGTTTGGAGGCAGGAGAAATGTAGCCCGGGCCGGTGGCCCGGGGGGTTGAGGGTTGAGGGAAGAACCAATTCCATCCAACCCGCAATCGTGATCAAAATCCAATCCCATCAACCCTCAACCATCAACTGCGGCCCAAAGCCGCTCCCAACCATCACAACTGCGGCCCAAGGCCGCATTTGCCTGTAAGGCAATAATACGATAGCCCGGGGCAACGCCCCGGGAATGCCACGTCCAAAAAACACAGTGCCCTGAAGGGGCACAACAATGGGCGAACAATTATCGCGCCCCTTCAGGGCACAATTGGTTTCAAGCACATAACCGAGGGCGTTGAATCAGTTGGCAATACTAAAAACTGATCCGGCTCCAACTATAATTTCAAATATCAATCGATCAGGCCCCTCCGCTGCATTTCTTCTGCAATAGATTTACCTTTTTCTTCAGGAGTCATTTCTTCCCATTCGGCATCGGTCGGAAGCCTTTGGCCGCCTCCAGCATCACATTGACTCATAAAACAACAAGAAATAGTGCAGCACGCGAATCCAATCGCCCACCAATTTGGTTTTTCAGTATTTTCATTAGTGGAATTCACAGATTGCTCCCTTTTAAGTTGACGAGGAGTGGCGCGCTTTTGCGCATTGGATGCCAGTGCCTTTTTAGATTTTATTGATTGATCCGAGAAACTTGTTGGCTTGAATTTCTTCCCCATGACCTTGGTTAGTTAGTAAACGTTAAACCGGCAACTTACTTCAGCAACATCAGCAGCCTTACCTTGATCCATTATTCTTGCTATTCCAGTCTCGGAAGACGTGGCGCCAGATGCTAATTCAATGGTATTCATGCTTGAAGAGTCTAAATCGAATCCATCGCAATCCTGAAATACAACTTCGCCGAAAAGGGATATTTTATTTGAGCAAAGATTCTTGACTTTGAGTTTCCATGCATATTCCTGTGCTAAAAAACCGCCTGAATTGAACTTTTCCGTTGGCTTTTTCTTCACGTCAAAGCTGATCACTTGAAACAAATCATCAGAAACGCTGTCATTGACTTCATTGTCGGTTTTAACTTGACTTGCCACAGTAACATTCTGTGACCATTCAATTATTTCGTTAACTAAATTTTCAAGTTGCTCAACTCTTTCTTCAAGTTCCTTGATTTTCCGTTGATTATCCATGGCTAAAAATTTACTACGGTTGGTTTCTGATCCGCTTTGCCTGGCTTTGAGGTTGTGTTCATAATCAGATTAGAACGTGGCATAATCGATGTATTAATTGAGACCAAAAGAACTGGAAGCTCTGCAAGTTTTATTCATCATCTATATCGTCCAGCCAGAAATAAAATTTTTTGGGGATTGGCCATTAATTTCACCCTTGTATTCACCGAGTGAAGCAGCGGCAGATTGGGAAAGAGTGCTCAAATCTCTGAAACACAATTCCGGCCCTTTGTGTTTTGAGAGTGAATTAGCTGCAGAATCGGTCAACTCGGTGATGCAATCCAAGCTGAGGTCGCCTTCAACTCTTGATAATGACTCAGCCGCAGAATCGCTCAACTCGGTTAAGCCGTCCAAATAGAGGGAGCCTCCAACGTTTGATAAGGATTCAGCGGCAGAATCGGTCAACTCGGTTAAGCTCCCCAAATAGAGGTCGCCTTCAATTCTCGATAATGACTCAGCCGCTTGATCGCTCAGCTCGGCTAGGCTCGTCAAACCGAGGCCGCCTCCAACTTTTGATAAGAATTCAGCCGCAGGATCGCTCAGCTCGGTTAGGCTCCTCAAACTGAGGATGCCTCTAATTTTTGATAAGGATTCAGCCGCAGGATCACTCAACTTGGTTAGGCCACCCAAAAAGAGGTTGCCTCCAACTTTTGATAAGGATTCAGCGGCAAAATCAGTCAACTCGGTTAAGCTCTCCAAACAAAGGTCGCCTTCAACTCTTGATAATGACTTAGCCGCAGGATCGCTCAACTCGGTTAGACCAGCCAAGCTCAAATAGCCTCCAACTGTTGATAAGGATTCAACAGCAGAATCGCTCAACTCGGTCATGCCATCCAAACCGAGGCCGCTTTCAAATTTTGATAGGGATTCAGCCGCAGAATCGCTAAACTCGGTTAACCCATGTAACTCAAGAACGTCCCCATCATATTTAGCGAGCGCGGCAGCGGCTTTGTCTTCAATTAGCTCGAATTCGTTAACTGATAAATCAGGATCATTCAGAAATCGAAGGGCGTATTCATGGGTTAGAATATTGCGTATTAGTTCGCCCTCACGCCTTTTGAGGATGGCGATAATATCCTCATCCGTGACTGCCCCTATGTTTAAGGTTCCTTTTTGTTCATCGGCTAAGGATTCCGCAGTCTCTTTATCGATATACTTTGCAAAGCTTAAATCAAGGTCTGCATGCTTAAAATCTAACAAGGGATGGATAGTTGACCGGTATATGCGTTTTACATCAGCGATACGCAACGCTGCCAAATAGCCATTGATAAATTGTTTTTGAAGTGGATGAGTCCGGTTTCCTGTACAAAACGGGCAGTTTTCCTCTGGAAGATCCCAGTATTCATCTTCGTCTGTATCCTCATCAATTTGGCAACGCTTGCAGATGTAATTGCCGCAATTTCCACAACTGTTACCAAAGCGATCTTCCCAATCGTTTTGGATTTGCTCGCACGATTCGCACTTGTAATAATCAACGCTCATTTGTTGGTCTTCTAATGGTTTGCTTTGGTGGCTGATGTGATTTGTTAAGCGGAAAGCAAACTCTTCTTTTTAACAGTTCGCTCAGCGACCCTCCGATCTTACAGTTTTTTGAAAAAAGTTTTTTGACGTGAAATTTTTTTTGCGAAAAACAGGGGGAATTTGGCGTTTTCAAAAAAACTTTCTCAATTCTGTCAGATTGGTTGCCTTGTGGGCGAACTATTGGATAGAAGGATACTTATGGATACAAACAACTCCGAATCTGAGACTACAACGACCAGCGCAAACGAATGGGGATGCATGGTGATTTTTGCATTAGTTGTAGTTGGTATGTGCGTTTGGACATCATCTGAGATTCAGCCGGACTTAAATTCTGATACTGATACAGACTCAAGTTGGGAATCAAATTCGGGATCTAGCTCGGGATCCAGCTCGGGATCTTCATTTTCTGCCAACTTGTCCGGTTACTCGAATGGTGACGATTGGCAGAGCGCGTCCTACTCAACCCAAATGGATTTCTGCAAGAACTTGGCTTCGCGGTTTCAGGCAAAAGGGCTTTCAACGAGATCCGCAGGTTGGTTTCACGATGCATTTGACTCATTTTATGGATCTCCAGCAACTGATCCTACAACCCTAGCTGAAGCTGCAGCTTTATTCGTAACAGCAGATTAGTTATGGCGATTATTAACTGTAAAGAATGTGGGGGAAAGGTGAGTGAAAATGCCAATGCTTGTCCGCATTGTGGTAATACTGACCTATTGAGCCCTGAAGAACAGTTGAGGCGAGCAATTCATGAAGAAGTCTTTCGTATGGCAACTTGCCCTGCTTGTGGCTCGATTGCATCTCCAATTAACCGAGGTCAGGCGTTTGGAAAAGGCAACTTACTGGGGGCGTTTACAAAATCAATGCAATGTAATTTGTGCGGGCATTTGTTTTGAGATTTCAATCTGATTTCCAGAGATCACGGTCAGAAAAGTTGCCTTTGGGGCGAACTGTTAGTATGAGGGTTTGGACGTTATGGATTCTTGGGCTTTAACTCGGAGTAGTTTGCTGCATCGGTTGCGGGACTTGGAAAATCGGGAGGCTTGGGAGGATTTTTATGACACTTACTGGAAATTGCTGTTTGCTTATGCGCGTCGGGCGGGGCTTTCGGAGGCGGATGCGGAGGATGTGGTGATGGAGACGGTGATTTGTGTTTCTAAACAGATGGAGGGCTTCGTGTATGAACGGGGCCGGGGCGGGGGGTTTAAGGGGTGGCTGAAGACGATTGTGCGGCGGCGGGTGGCGGATTTGTTGCGCAAACAATCGAGGCGTCCGCAAGAGGTGCTTGATGGGGAATCGATGCTGGCGGGGGAGGCGGCGCCGGAATCTGATTTGGAGGGTTTATGGGAAAATGAATGGAGCGAGCGGCTGGAGAAGATGGCGCTGGAGAAGGTGCGGCGTCGGGTGGGGATGAAGCAGTATCAAATGTATTATTGTTATGTGGTGCAGGAGTGGGCGGTGGATGAGGTGATGGAAACGTTGGGGGTTTCGCGGACGCAGGTGTATGCGGCGAAGTCGCGGGTGGGGGTGGTGTATGAGGCGGCATTGCGGGAGTTGGAGGAGGAAGGGGAGGGGGAGGTATGAGTTTACGGAGGCATCAAATTTCCTGGCGTGGGCGATGGCGGCAACGGTTGCGGCGTTGGATTTTGCATTGGGTGGATCGGTGGTTGCCGGAACAGTCGCCACCGCTTGAAATGCGTGGACGGCAGGTGAGGGGCATCGGTTCGGTGCGTGAGGAGCGGTTGTTGGGGAATCGCTTGCGGCGTAAGTTGCGGGAGCGGCATCGCTCGGCGTTGTTGGAAAAATGATGAGCGATTCTGAATCGGACAAGTTGAATCCGCCTGACCCGCCCAAGGTGCCGGAGCACGAGCTGCTGCGGTGCGTGGGGGCGGGCAGTCACGGGGAAGTGTGGCTGGCGCGATCGGTGACGGGCCAGTATCG
>JAAZZB010000003.1 GCA_014239365.1 Verrucomicrobiia bacterium
GCCCAATCCGTGCCCCGCGCCGGCACCCCCATCTACTGGAGTCCCCAACAAGCCCAAGGCATCCCGCCCGAACCCACCGACGACATCTACTCCCTCGGCGTTACCCTCTACCATTTGCTCGTCGGCGAAGCCCCCTTCCTCGGCGCCACCGAGCCGGAAATCACCCGCCAACACATCCACGATGCCCCCGTGCCCCCGCAGGAAAAACTCACCGCCCGCGGCAGCCAAGCCACCATCCCGCCGCACCTCAGCGAGCTCATCCTTAAATGCCTTTCCAAAGATCTCGCCCTACGCCCCCAAACTGCCCACGAAGTGCGCGACTGGATTCGCGCCAAAGGCGACCCCACCAAAAAACGCCGCAAACGCCTCGCCCTCGCCGGCGGCCTAGCCACCCTCGCGCTGGCCACCGCTGTGGGGGCAACCCTTTTCTTTGCCGATAAACCCGCGTCGCCCCGCGCACCCGTTGCCAAGGCCAAGCCCAAGTCTGATTTTAATCCCCCCTCCAATTCCATCGTGGTGTTGCCGTTTGATAATTACGGAAACCCAAATGAAGATCAGCACTTCACCGATGGGATGACCGAGATGATCACTATGTACCTCGGTCGGATGAAAGAAGTACGCATCATTTCCCGCACCACCGCTATGCAATATCGTGGTACCACCAACTCTGTGTTGGATATCGGCCGCGCGCTCAATGTGGCGTGGGTGCTTGAAGGCAGCGTGCAGCGCAATGATGGTCAAGTGCGCGTGGTCGCCCAACTCATCGATACCCGCACCGACAAACACGTATGGGCTGACAAATTCGACCGTCCCGAGACCGATTCATTTGCCATTCAAGGCGAAGTCGCCGAGAAGATTGCCCAGTCTTTCCAAGCCACCCTCACGCCGGAGATAGAGTCGTTTATCTCCGCCAAGCCTACTGAAAATCAGGAGGCATTTGACATTTATATGCAGGGCCGCACGCAAGTGGCGCAGAGCACAAGAAATTCACTGAGCCGAGCCGTGACATTTTTTCAAAGGGCCATTGAACTGGACAACAATTTTGCTCACGCCTATGCGGGCCTGGCGGAAACTTGGGCGATTATGATCGGTCAGGGGTACATCATTCCATCCGAATTGGCACCCAAAGCCAAGGCATCGGCACGGCGGGCTTTGGAAATAAATCCCGGTCTGGCCGAGGCACACGTTGCATTGGGTTACCTCAATTATTTTATCGATCGGAATTTGCCCGAAGCGATGAAGCACTTAGAGCAGGCTTTAGATTTGGATCCCAGTAATGCCCGGGCCCACTTAAAATATGCCGCTTGTCTCAATAACCAGAGTTGGATGGCCCTAAGTCGTCAGCATATGGATATTGCAATGGGATTGGCGCCGTTGGATATTTTTATTGCCAAGGAATTCTATGGCCTTTCAACCCATCTACCGGAACAGGCAAAATCCGCCCGTGAACGTCTGCTGAAGTTGCAGGCTATTTATCCCGAAAACCTGACGCTTATGTTTCTGGCGGTTTCGTTATTGGGAATGGAGAATTCAGATCGATCTCAGGAAATTGCGAACAAGATAAATAAATTATACCCGAATTCGCCTGAAGACCTTTTTTCCCGCGTGGATATCGCTGGCAGCGCAGCTCAGTGGGGTGAGATCAGAAAAATTCAGGCGGAAATCGAAGAATTCGCCCTCAGCAATTATGTGCCCTCCAAGGATATGGTTCTGCTGCACACACATTTCGCAAAAAACTTTCCTGTAAACCGCGAACGATTGATTCATTGGGTTCGGCGTGGACAGGCTAATCGGGATGCAATCGGGGTTCTGGAATTGATGGCGTTGATGCGGCGAAAAGAGATTGCTTTTAAGAACCTAAACACTCCTCATTTGCACTGGCCGGAGGTGGCACAGGTGTTGGAAGCGGAGGAACGGCGGCACATTAAATTTCCCCCCAACCCCTTGAGGGTACGTTTGAAAGAACTGCATGACAAGGCACTGCCAAGGGCCAATCGCGGTGAGGCATCGGCGCAAAGCGTAGTGGGAAGGTACTTGTATGAAAACCGGGAATACAAACAAGCCTGGCCGATGTTGGTTTCTGCATCCGCGAAAGGGGACGCAAAGGCTCAATATTTTCAGGCCAAAGGGGTGCTTGAAGGAATAATGGGGGATCCGGACGAGACCGGGGCGCACCGATTATTTGCCGATGCAAAACCAGCACTGGAAATAGAAGCCGATATGGGAGATGCCCTGTCAGCTCGGTTCCTTTACAAAATATACGGCAATGGCTGGGGAGTCGAACGCGATATTAAAAAATCCCAGCATTGGGGCAAGATTGCAGCTAAGGGCGGGGATTCCGAAATGGAGTATCAGGTGGGTCGTGCAATGGTTTCACAAGGATTGGCCCCGGAAATTCGAGAGCAAGGAAAGAGTTACCTAACCCGATCTGCCAAATCAGGTTTCGGTCCCGCTCAATATTATCAGGTGATGTTGGATGCAAAAAAAGCGGGGAGCTTCACCCGGATGAGCAAGCAGATTAAAGAGAAAATTTACGGTGACATTTCTAAAGCCATACAGCACGGCGGCGGGATTGAAGCGATGCAGGTAAAGCACACAATAACTAACGATCCTGCGTTCGGCTTGGGCTTGGAAGAGCGCCAGGAAATTGAACGCAAAGTTCGCAAGGAATTGGGGCTGTGGGTTCACGAAGGCGGCGTGAAAATCCAATAGCACGGCACGGCTATTTTGGTGCTACAACTCCCGCATCGTCTTCAGCGCGTTTTTCTTGGCGGCTTGGAGGTCTTCGGTGGTGTGGGCTAGGCGCGCGGCGAGGAGTTTGGCCACGTAGAGGGTGGTGCGGGGATTGTCGGCAAGGAAAGCGTTGGCATCTTCGATGACGAAAAATTTTGAAGGCTCCAGCGTTTTCACCGAAGCGCCATTTTCCGTGCCGAGTAGCGCGCTGATTTCGCCGAACAATTCGCCGCGGTGCTTCACCACTGCCACGCGCTGGCCACTCTTGCTGATTTCCACGGCGCCCTTGCGCAGCACATAAAGGTGATTCTGCTTCCGTCCTTCGAGCAGGAGCGTGTGACCCTCTGGGAATTCCACCTCTTCCTCATAAAAAAACTGCAGTCCGTAAAATGTTGTTTGCATAATTTTTTGGGAAGTTAACGCGGGATGCCGCCGGGCAGGTCGGCTGCCAGAAAAGTCATCACCGCCAGTGAGGCGACGCATTGATTGAATTCGTTGATGTCCAGTTTGTCGATGGTGTCTGCGTGGGTGTGGTGGAACCAAAAGTAACGCTCGCGTTCCACCTCAAGATGCATCACCGGCACGCCGCCGCTGATGAGGCGCATGACGTCCGCGCCGCGGCAGCCTTTCTTTATTTCCCCCGCGCCGAGCGGTGACAGCAAGCCGCCGATTTGTTGGATCACTTTCATCCCCTCGCCACTGCCAAGGAAGCCGTAGCCGGTTGGCTTGAACACGCCGCTGTCTGATTCGATGGCGAGCACGTGGTTTTTCAAATCCTTCGCGTGTCGCCGCGCGTATTCCTTGGCACCGCCGATGCCGTTTTCTTCGTTCGTCCATAGCACGATGCGAATGGTGCGACGCGGTTTGAGACCGCTCTTCAAAATCAACCGCGCCGCTTCCCACGCGGCGAGGCAGCCGCCGCCGTCATCCATTGCGCCTTGGCCGACATCCCACGAATCGATGTGGCCGCTGACGATGACGATTTCATTCGGCTTTTCGCTTCCGCGAATTTCGGCAATCACATTGCGCGACTTGGCGGGTGGCAGCGTGCGTGCTTCCATTTTCAATTGAATGCGAATCGTCTCCCCGCGTGACTGCATCCGCGCCAGCATCATCGCATCCTCCACCGAAAGCGCCGCGTGCGGAATGCGTTTCACTTTGTCATCGTAACGCATGTTGCCGGTGTGCGGCGTTTGCATCGAGAACGGGCCGACCGATCGAATGAGGCTCGCCACTGCGCCCACCTTTGCCGCTTCAATTGCGCCGATGCTTCGCACAATCACCGTCTCGCGATAATTGGTGAACGGCAAATTAAACAGCACTATTTTCCCTTTTGCCCGCGCTGCTTTTGTTTTGAGATCTGCAAAACTATCCACCACCAAAATCTCCGCCGTGATGCCCTCCTTCGGCGTGCCCACGCTGCCGCCCAACCCCAACATCGGCAGCACGCGTCGCCGCGGCGAAACCAACGCCGCCGATTCTTTGCCTCGAACCCAATGCGGCACCGTGACTTCCTCCCCGTGCACATTCACAAACCCGTCCTTTTTCATCTCCACCAAACACCAATCAATCGCCTTTTCCAAATTAGCCGACCCACTAAAGCGCGGCCCAAACGAATCGCACATCGTCGCCAGTCGTTGAAACGCGAACTCGCTATTCGTCGCTGAATGCATCAAGCGCGTGGCGGTGGCTTGATAATGTTTCGGAATCTCAGCAGCCGACAAGGCAAACGGGAGGCAAATGAAAATCAGAATGCGAAGGTTCATTTGAAAATTCCCGTCGTCAATTTGCCGTGTTTGTCGATGCTGCCGCGGTTCATGGCGGGGGTGTTGAATTCCATGACGATGTTGCCTTTGGCATCAATGCCGATGATGCCGCCGCTGCCTTTGGCTTTTTTGAGTTTTATCTGGACGATGTCGTGGGCGGCTTGGGCGAGGGTGGATTGTTTGTATTCCATGTGGGCAGAAATGTCGTGCGCGACGGCGTAGCGAATGAAAAATTCACCGTGGCCGGTGCAGGAGATGCCGCAGGTTTTGTTGTTCGCGTAGGTGCCGGCGCCGATGATGGGCGAGTCGCCGATGCGTCCGAATTGTTTGCCGGTGAGGCCGCCGGTGGAAGTGCCGGCGGCGAGGTTGCCTTTGGCATCGAGTGCCACGCAGCCGACGGTGCCGAAGTAGTCGGCGTGTTTCTCATCGAGAAAAGTTTGTTTGCTCGTTGCCTTTTTCTTTTTCCATTCCTGCAATTGTCGCCAGCGCTGATCGGTGTGGAAATATTCGGGTTTCACCAATTCCAGTCCTCTGTTTTTGGCAAAGGCCTCGGCGCCTTCGTTGGTGAGCAGTACGTGCGGGGTGTGATCCATCACAGCGCGTGCGGCGAGGATGGGGTTTTTCAGAATGGTCACGCCGCCCACCGCGCCGGCGGCGAGGGTGCGGCCGTCCATCAGCGAGGCATCGAGTTCGTTGCGGCCGGCGCTGGTGAACACCGATCCTTTGCCGGCGTTATAGAGCGCCGAATCTTCCATCACCATGATTGCCGCCTGCACGGCATCGAGCGAGGTGCCCCCTTTTTTGAGGATGGCGTGGCCGGCTTGCAGAGAAGCTTCGAGCGTGGCGTGGTATTCCTTTTGGCGCGCGGGCGTGAGCTTGGCTTTGTCCATACGGCCAGCCCCGCCGTGGATGACAATGGCGATGGGGTGAGGCGGGCTTGCAGGGGGGGCAGATTCAGTAATCATAGTGAGCGCCAACAGCGCGGCGGGGAGTAGTTTGTACATTGTTAAAAGGTTGGGCGGTTACTCGTCTGGATTGGAGTTGATGAATTCAAATTTGCCATCGTTTTCCGTGGCGATGGGGGCGAGTGATTTGTCGACGTCGGTTTGTTTGCGCCCGAAGCCGACGGTGTTGACGCGCACGGTTTTGTCTTTGTTAAGATCGGCAATCAAGCGCCGGACGGGAACATCGTTGCCCACTTTGAAAATGCCATCGGTCATCAGCCAAATGGTGTCGGGTTTATGTTTGTCAAAGGCTTCGCGCAATGCGCCGCGCGGGTCGGTGCCGCCGGCTGCGGGAATCGCATCCACCCAAGGTTTGATGCGGGTGATGTTTTCTTGGGTGGCCGGCAGGGGATCGCCTTCCATCGGGAGTTTGGCGCTGTAATAAAAATAAATGAAAAACTCTTTCTTGGGGCCCAGTTTTTTGAGGGTGCGAAAGAGGGCGGTTTTGGCAAGCCGCAGGCGCGCATCGATGCGCATACTGCCGGAGCAATCGAGGATGAATACGTATCGCGTGCCTTTGCCGTTCTGGGCGATGTTGGGAAACAGGTTGGGGATGGGCATTCCGTCAACGGTTTCAGGGATCGCGCAGCAGCCGAGCACGCCGGTTTTGGCGCGGCCAAGGGTGACGCCTCCAGCGGATTCGCGATGGGCGAGCACCCACTTGCCGGTGGCCCCAATGTCGGCGTCATCCGATTGCCGGGCGGATCCATCGGCCGCCACGAGTTGGCCTTGATTTTTGTTGAGACCGCTCATCGCTTCGGGGCGCGAAGGTGTTTCATCTGCACCGCTCCAACGCGCGGTGCCGAGATCGCACGTGGAAAGATTGCGCGTGGCGGCCAGCACGGTGGTGGGCCGGCCGATGTCCGCGCCGTGGATGAGCACGTAGCTTACCGCTTCATGCGGGAGAATTTTTCCGGTGATGGGGTTGTATTGATTCCAATCTTTGCGGGCGGTTTCGTTTGCCGATTTGCGGCCGGCATCGCAGGGCGACCACACCAAATCCGCCGAACCAAGCCCAAGCCGCAAATCGGGCAGGGAAAAGATGGCGGCCGGATGGCTGGCAAAATCGTTCCGCTGCGGGCCAAACAATTCAAGCTGCCTTGAAGGCGTAAGCTGCCACGGCAGGCGGTTGTTGTTATCGATATCCTGAGCAAATGAAATGAGCGCCGTGCCCACTTGCCCAAGTTGGTTTACGCACGTTGCGCGGCGGGCCTTGGCTTTGGCGCGGGAGAGCATCGGCAAGAGCAACGCCATCAGCACGCCAATGATGGCAATCACCACCAACAATTCAACCAACGTAAAAGCGCGGCGTGAATTGGTTTGAGAATTGGACATCACCGATTGAAACGCTTTCGTGCGCTGCGGCCAAGTGCAAAGTGCAACCATTGACATTCGCGCTCCGCTTGGGGAAAGTGCCGCGTGCCTGAAACTGATTTGAAAATACGCCCGGCCACTGTCGAGGATGCTTCGCTGTTGCTGGATTTTATCCGCGCTCTTGCTGAGTTTGAAAAAAAATCGGATCGAGTGGTGGCCACTGAAGAGGATGTGCGTGAATCACTTTTCGGCGAACACCGTCTTGCCGCTGTGGAAGGGCTCATCGGCGAATGGCAAGGCGAGCCGGTGGCGTTCGCGATTTATTTTCACAACTACTCCACCTTCACCGGTAAGGCAGGATTGTATTTGGAAGATTTGTTTGTGAAACCCGAATTTCGCCGCCACGGCATTGGTCGTCAATTTCTTGCACATCTTGCGAGCATCGCCGTGGATCGGGGCTGTCCGCGCTTTGAATGGGTGGCCTTGGATTGGAACCAAACAGCGGCGGACTTCTACGAAACGCTCGGCGCGGAACACATCAACGATTGGCAATCATTCCGGATATGTGGCGAACCCCTGCAAAAACTTGCGGCGAGAGCTTGAGTTTTACGGGCGGTTTTTAGGCGCGCCTTGGGCACGCTCGGTCCAGCGGCCGCTTCGCCCTCCCGTGATGGCTCGACTACTTATTGACAATCACCCGCCTTACTGTTAATAACCTCCCCGGCGGATGTCCCCTATCCGCTTCCGGCCGCCAGCGGGATACCCCCTACTCCTTCTCGTTGGCGGCCTTCTTTTTTCGTGATGTGAATAACTTGTGAATAAGGTGGCGATCTCGCGGTTGACAAGAGGGCCGGATATGGTACGTTTGCGTACTATCTGGCGACGAGCGCAAGGTAGTACGTGAACGTACTATCGCCGAAAACCAAAATCTGACGATAGTACGTTCACGTACGAACTTGAATTGTGGTTGTGAAAACATTGTTGATCTTGTTGATGAGCGTCGGCTTGGGCGCGGTGGGCGCGGGCTGCAACGTGCTTGAGGATTTGGGCACTAATCCTTATGAGGCTAATTATTTTCCGTTAAAATCAGTTGCCATTGTGCCCGCGCCGTCCGAGCCGGCCATAATGGTCGATCAGCCGGAGGTGCAGCAATCGCTCATGCGGCGGCACACGGAACGGGTGAAATTGCACACCGATGGGGGCTGGGAAATTTTGGGGGAATCTGAATTCAACACTTCCAATTCTCCAAGCAACCGGCAGTTGCTCAAGCAGGCGCGCGCGGTGGGGGCGGAGTTGGTGGTGCATTCGCGGGAATTCGACCGGCGCGAACAGGAATGGGTGCATCGTCGCGAGTACGAACCGGGCGAGCGGTTTACCGTCAATGGCACCACCATCGAGCGCCCGGGCAAGTGGGTGGAGCGTCACGAACCGGTGACCCGCGAGTACCATAATTACCGCGCCACATTTCTGCGTCGGTGCGGGGAATAAATACGCAATTTTTTTAAGGACAAATCGCGGGCAACGGACTACACTTTTGCAATGCGGTGCGCGATCATTTTTGGGTTGATGGGAATTATTTCCCTTCGTCTATTTTCTCAAGACGCTCCTGTTAAACTCACCCGGGGCGAGTTACTGCCCGACAAACTAAAAGCTGCGGCCCCTACGCTGGCCGCGCGCTATGCCGAAACGCTGGCCAAAGCCGAGGCGGGCGATGCCGCGGCGCAACAACATTTAAGCCGTTTGTTGCAGTGGGGCGAGGGCGCGCCGGTTGATTTGCTCAAGGCTTTCGAGTGGGCCAAAAAATCCGCCACTGCAAACCACGCTCTGGGGCAATACCGTTTGGGAATAATGTATCGATTCGGCACCGGAGTGGATCCGGATGAAGAGAAGAGTAATGAATATTTTAAACGCGCTGCCGCCGGACTGCCCGCTTTGGTGGCCGCCGACCAAGCCGCCGCCCGCCGCGCGTTGGCTCATTTGCACTACCGGGGTTGGGGCGGAATGAAAATGGATAAGGCCGCTGCGCTGCGCGAATTTCAGCGGGGCGCAGATGCGGGCGATGTGCTGTCGCTCAACGAGGTGGCCGATCAGTATTGGGACGGGCGCGGCGTGCGGCGCGATCGGGATCGTGCCCGCAGTATATATCGGGAGATTTTGCCCCGGCTGATGACTCTGGGCGAAGCGGGCAGCGTGCAGGCGATGTACGCCGCCGGCAATCTCTGGGGTAGCCCCCGCACTGGTCAGCGCGATTATTCGGAGTCTATCCGGTGGTTTCGGCCGGGTGCCGAGCAGGGCTTTGCCGGTGCTCAATTTCTGATAGGCGCGCGCTACAGCAAAGGTTGGGAAGGGGTGCCCAAAGATGATGCCCTCGCAATGAATTGGTATCGCAAAGCGGAAGCCCAAGGCCATTCTGGTGCCATCAACAATATTGGGTATATGCACAGCACAGGGCGGTCCGGTGATGGCCGGCAGGATTACGCCAAAGCGCTGGCGTTTTATCGGCGCGCCGCCGAGCGGGGCAATGCGGTTTCCCAAAACAACGTGGCACTGCGCTTGAAGGACGAAGGCGAAACGGATGAGGAAAAAGCGGCCCTTCTCAAGGAGCGGTTTGATTGGCATCGGCGCTCGGCGGAGAATGATTATCACCGTGGCCAATTCAACCTCGCCCAGATGTACGATGCCGGGGAAGGGGTGGAACCCGACCTCGCACAAGCGGCGAAATGG
Source organism: Verrucomicrobiia bacterium (assembly GCA_014239365.1). Taxonomy (GTDB): domain Bacteria; phylum Verrucomicrobiota; class Verrucomicrobiia; order Limisphaerales; family UBA1100; genus JACNJL01. The sequence continues at coordinate 9,542 of JAAZZB010000003.1, forward strand.
TACCGACGCGCGGCGGCTAATGACAGTTTGGAGGCGCAGGCGATCCTGTCGGAAATGTGCCGGACCGGTCGGGGCGTGCCGCAGGATCTCAAACTCGCCCGCCATTGGCTGGCGCGTATGACGGAATTTAATCGCGACGAAGAAAACCAGTTTGTCTCACGTGAACGAAGTGTCGTGAAGGCTGTCGTGGGGAAGCACGGTGAATTGACCGCTCTGTTGAATGACGGCTGGCCCGCGCGCCTCGGCGAGGCGGAGGTGCCCCCGGAGGATGCGCCGCCGGCTGAGCAATTTCTCCAGGCCGCTCGCCTCGCGGTGGGTTTGGGTCAGGAGGTGGACGATACAGCCGCGCTGCAGTGGGCCCAACGCGCGGCTGATGGAGGATTGCCCGCCGCGCAGTTCGTGCTCGCTGTCCGCTATGAGCAAGGGCGCGGCAGGTCGCTTGATGATAAAAAGGCATTTCAATTATACAAACTCGCCGCCGATCAAGGCCACGCCGCTGCGGCCAATCAGTTTGGGGCCAAGCTGGCCAAGGGCGAAAGTGTCGCAAGCGCGGCAAGTAATGCCGCCTCGGCCCGGAAGTATTTTACCCGTGCTGCTGAGGGCGGCCATGCTGACGGGATGTTTAACCTCGCCATGCAACTGGCCGTCGGCACGGGCGGCCCCGCCGATGACGCCGCGGCGGTGAAATGGCTGCAACGCGCCGCCACCCTCGGCCAGCCCGATGCCCTCAACGAATTGGGCGCGCGCCACCTCGCCGGGCAAGGCGTGAAAAAGGATGCCGCCCAAGCCGCCCGGCTTTTTCGAATCGCCGCCTGGCAGGGGCACGCGGTGGCCCAGTATAATTACGGTGGGCTGTGCCAATCCGGAACGGGAGTGGATGCAGATCTGGTGGAGGCATTTGTGTGGTGGGTCCTCGCCGCCCAGTCCGGGCACGAGCGTTCGGCGGATAAACTGGATAAGTTGTTTGGGAAATTAACACTCACCCAGCAGAGCCGTGGCCGCAAAGAAGTAGCGAACTGGGTGCCGCAGTTGTTCGTACAACACGGGGAATTGAAGTAAACTAAAGGAGGAATAAAATGAATCGAACCATCCAAATGATGGTGCTCGCCGCCGCCCTATGCGCGGGATGCGAGTCCACCTCATCCAACCCCGGCGGGTCACTGAGCGAATTGGTGATGCGCGGTGGCTTGGTCTATTTAAAAGGCGACACCGCGCCGTACACCGGCGTGAACACAATGACCGATCCGGACACGGGCCGGAAAATGGTTTTAAGTTTCAAAAACGGCCGCAAGCACGGGCAGTTTGAGGAATGGTTCAACCTCACCCAACGCCGCGCCGTGGCGCAATGGCAGGACGGGAAAATCATCTCCGGCACTACCTGGAAAATTGACGGCACCGAAGGCAGCCGCGTGGTGAATGGCACCGGCACACTGATTCTCTTTCGCACCAACGGCACCCGCGAAAGTGAAAAATCCTATCGCAACGGCGTGCAAGTGCCCGGGCCATCCGGCGGCAGTGCGCCACCCACGCCCACCCCTCAGCCGGTGAAGCAAGCCTCCGGCCTTTATCATAATCCCTCCACCGGCAAACCCTTTCACGGCGCCTACGATTTTTTCGTTGATGGAATCCGTCACAAAGGCCGAATGACCAACGGCAATCGTGATGGCCTCATTCGCTCGTGGTACACCGGCGGCGCGCCACTGATGGAGGCGGATTATTCCAATGGCAAAATCAACGGGCGCTTTGTGGAGTGGTACCCCAACGGCGAACGAATGGTGGACGCCATTTTCCGGCGCGGTCGATTGCTGCGCGCCACCTCCTGGAAACTGGGAGGCAAGGTGGCCTCGGAATTGCCAAAGGGCACGGGCACGCTCGTTTTGTTTTATTCAACCGGCGGCCCGCGCCGCGAATCGGTTTACGAACAAGGCGTGAAAGTGAAACACCGCGTCCAATAAAAACTCCGGTGAAACGTTGCCGCTTTCAAATTCTTTTCCTGTTGGTGGCGGGAGTGGTCGGAGCAGTTGCCGCTGCGGAACCTTCAGCTTCAAGCCAAGCACTCACTTCCGGTTGGGACGCCGTGAAAGGCTTTGGGGAATTGGCCCTCAAAGCGGTTTGGCATTTTTCCTTGTGGGGCGTGTTGGGTTTGGTGTTGGGCGCGACAGCGGGGGTTTTCCTGTGGCGTTGGCTGCGCGACCGCGGTTGGATGGATATTCCGTGGCGCGGCTACAAATACGTGCGCTGGCTTTGGCCGGTGTTGATAGTGGGCACGTTGTCGCTCGGGTTGGGTTCCGGCTTGGGGGTGTGGGGCAGCGGCCGCGCCTTCAAACAAGGCGCGCGCGAAGGAGAAGTGTTCGAGACGGCGGTGGTGAACACTTATGCCGCGATTATGGTTTGGCGGCTCGGGGGTGCGGACGCGGATGCCAATGGCACTTCACTGTTAGAACGCGATCTGGCTCAGGCAATTTCTAAACTCCGCCAAACCACTGGCAAAACGCAAGCCGCCGAAAGTGCCACGCGCAAACGAGCGTTGGAGGCGGTGGATAAAAAATCCGGTGGCAGTTCGATCCAGAAATGGGTTGGCCGACAAGTGATCGAGTTTCTCTGGGACGAACAACTCAAGGGCAAACTCACCGACACCGAATCCGCCAAGTTTCTGGGTTCGTTGCAGGCCGATGGGGTTTCCAGCCCGGAAGCAATTTCCTTGGCCAAAAAGAAACTGATGAGCGGCGTTTATCTTGCGCTGGATGAAACGGTGAATTCCATCGTGTACCCCACGCTCGTCACCATTCTGTTCGTCGTGCTGGCGGTGCTACTTGGGCCGTTAGGAATTTTTTGGCTCATTCGCTGGCTTTGTTTGCGAGGGGAAAAGGAGCCACCGCTTTTGAATGCGGACTCAAATTGAGGAGTCCTAATTGCTCCGCGACGCTACTGTGCGCCGACCAATCTTAGTATAATGAAATCACAACGTGTTTCTTGTTGGGGACTGCCCGTGCTGGCGGTCATCGCAATGGCCGGAAATGGATCGGCTGCGAATGCAGATTTAATCGCTCAAGGCAAAGCGCTTTTCCAGACCAAGATTTGTTTCACCTGTCATCAAGTTGAAGGCGGGCCACCCGCACTCGCGGGCGTGGCGATGAAGGCGCCAAAATTCGAGGGCGAATTCTGGGGCAAAGAACGCACAGTCACGCTCGGCTTCGGCGGCAAGGACGCGAAGGCGAAATTTGACGAGGCGTACTTCATCGAATCCATTCGCGATCCATTCGCGAAAATCGTCAAAAGCGCCGCCGCTCCGATGCCGCCGCCGCCCGCGGTGAATGACGCCGAAATGAAAGCGCTCATCGCTTATGTGAAATCGCTGAGTGACGGAACAGCGCCGCCCGCCGGCGGTATCGTGGCCAAGGGCGCGATTCGCGATTTCAAATACCGCGTTTACAATGGCTCGTGGGACAAGTTGCCGGATTTCGAAAAGCTCAAGCCGGTGAAGACCGGCGAGGCCAAGACTGGCATTGCCGACACCAATCTTTCCAAGAAGCGCGACAATTTCGGCATCGTCATCGAGGGCAATTTGGAAATCAAAAAGAAGGGCAATTACACTTTCAACCTCGGCTCCGATGACGGCTCGCGGTTGATTCTCAACGGCAAGGTCGTGGTCGATAACGATGGCATTCACGGCGTAAAAAACGCCAAGGGCTCTGTCGCGCTTGAAGCGGGTTTGGTGCCCATCCGCATCGAGTTTTTTGAAAAGGGCGGCGGCGAACATCTCTCGGTGGACATGTCCGGCCCGGGAATTAAAAAGCTGCAGCTCGCCCGCAACACCGGCGGCAACAACAATCCGAAGCCCGCAATCGCCACGGGCAATCCCATCAACCCTGAAAATAACGAAGCGGTGATGTACCGCAACTTCATTCAAGGCGCGAGCCCGCGCGGCATCGGTGTGGGCTATCCGGAAAAACTCAATGTGTGTTTCGACGCCAACGCGATGAACATTGTGATGGTGTGGCACGGCGCGTTCATGGACGGTGCAAAACATTGGAACGGCCGCGGTCAAGGCTTCCAACCGCCACTCGGTCATTACCTCATCAACCTTAAACGCGCCCAAGCCATCGCCGTTTTGCCAGACGCCAAAGCGCCGTGGCCCACGCTGAAGCTCGGCAACAACGACGATGACCGCGCGAAGGGCTTGCGTTTTCGCGGTTATCGTTTGGTGGAAGGCCGGCGACCCATTTTCAAATACACCGCGGGCAAAACGGTGATTGAAGATTACGTCATTCCGCAGGGCGGCGCGCTGCCTTCCTTCACGCGTCAGCTCACCCTCACCGGTAGCGGTAAATATTATTACCTCGCGGCGGCCGATGGCCTCATTGAAAAACGGGGCAACAGTTGGAAGATCGGCAAGGCGCTAAAAGTGACGATCGATTCGCCGGACGCCCCCATTCTGCGCGACGGCGCGAACGGCAAAGAACTTCTCGTCCCCATCACCGTGCGCGGCAAAGCCATCATCCGCGCCAAGTACGAATGGGATTTGAACTAAACTTTTAAGAAAGGAATTTTGAAAATGAAAAAACTAATTCTACTCACCGGCGCATTGATTGTCGGCTTCGCCCACGGCGCGCCTGCTCCGAAGCAAAGTGATTATTATACGTTCACCCGCGTTCCCATTCCGGCGAACGTTTCGCTGGAGGCGAGCGGTCTCGCGATGTTGCCCAACGGCAAGCTCGCGGTGAGTACGCGGCGCGGCGATATTTTTACCGTCAGCAATCCGCTCGGCAAAGCGGATGACATGAAGCTGAAACTCTACGCGCGCGGCTTGCACGAGCCGATCGGCCTCCATTGGAACGACGGCTGGCTCTATGCCACGCAACGTTGCGAAGTCACGCGCATTAAGGATGAAGATGGCGACGGCCGTGGTGACATTTTTGAAACCGTCAGTGATGGCTGGGGCATTAACGGAGATTATCATGAGTACGCCTTTGGGTCGCAGTTTGATAAACAGGGCAACATGTGGGTGGTGCTGTGCCTCACCGGTTCGTTTAACAGCAACACGCCGTATCGCGGCTGGTGCGTGCGCGTAAATAAAAAGGGCGAGATGATTCCCACCGCCAGCGGCATTCGCAGCCCCGGCGGCATCGGGCTCAATCATCTTGGCGATGTTTTTTATTCCGACAACCAAGGCCCATGGAATGGTTCGAGCTGTATCAAGCATCTCACCGCCGGTTCATTTCAAAGTCATCCCGCCAGTTACAAATGGTGGAACCTCCCGCTCGTCAAAAAACACATGGGCCCGAATCCGCCCGTCACGCCCAAGAGCGATAGCCGCACCGTGAAGGAACGCGCCCGCGTGAAAGAATACGTGCCGCCCGCGTGCGTGTTGCCCCACGACAAACTCGGTCGCTCAACCAGCGGCTTCGCCTTTGCCAGCAATGAAAAATTCGGCCCCTTCAAAAACCAACTGCTCGTCAGCGACCAAAGCCATTCCAACGTCAGCCGCGTGATTTTGGAAAAAGTAAACGGCGTCTATCAAGGCGCGGCGATTTTGTTTATGACCGGTTTTGGCTCCGGCAACATCCCGTCCTTTTATCACGAAAGCGGCGCGATGTTTGTGGGCGGCTCGGACCGCGGCTGGGGCGCGCGCGGTGGCAAACGCTTCGCGCTCGACCGCGTAAACTGGACCGGCAAAGTCCCGTTTGAAATCCATGAAATGCGCGCCAAGCCCGACGGCTTCGATCTCACCTTCACCCACGCCGTCGATCCGAAAACCGCCGGCAACATCGCCAGCTATTCAATGAAAGCGTGGACCTACATTCTCCGCGCCCAATACGGCAGCCCCGAAGTTGATCACGCCACCCCCAAGATCGTCAGCGCCACGGTGGCCAAGGACAACAAGAGTGTCCGCCTCAAGGTGGAAGGCCTCGTGAAAGGCCACGTGCATCACTTGGTGTCTGGCGGCGTCCGCTCCAAAGCCAATCTCCCCCTCCTACACCCCAACGCCTACTACACCCTCAACGAGATTCCAAAAAAGTAGGTCGGCTGAATCATTCATCCGCGCCGAACGGTGCGGGGTTTATTTTTGGTTTTTAAGGTAGCCTTCGGCGATCACCTCGCCCAGTCGCACGATGCCTTCGGTGGTGATGACCAGCATCTTTTCTTGCGGCGGCAGGTTGAAGGCTTTGAGGTGAATGAAATGGGGATCGGTCTCGGCGACCTTGGCAATGTCGCCCACCACGTCCAGTTTGTTCAGTCGTTCCACGTGGGTTGGCGGTTGCTGGCTGACGAACCATTTCAACTTGGGCAACGCCAAATCTTTGCGGCTTTGATTAGCGATCGCCTGCACCCGTGCGGCGGCTTCCTTGCGGTAGGGGTGAAAGGACATGTCGTTTTCGCCCACGTGATAAAAGATTCCTTCAATTTCCACTGGATGCCCCTTGGCCGATAGTTCACCGATGGAGTCTTTCACGAATTGGATAAACTTCGGATAGAGATGCCGGCTCTTGGCCATGCTGCCTTCGGGAGTCCAGTCGATGATTTGCGAGCCGCTATGGGTAAACTTGGCAATGGCAATGTTGCCCTTCACCTTGGTGGCGATGCTGTGTGCGAAGCTCAGTTCCGGGCCGAAGGTATCGTAGTAACCGGTGAGGCCCAGCGGTTCCCAGCCCTTGGAAACTTTGTACCCACCACCGAGGCTGTACTTGAAGGCAATCCCGGGAACATCCTTCAGCAACGCCGATTTTCCCTTGAGCGGTTTTAATTCCTGCACAAAGGCGCGTTCCCCTTCCATGTTCCGATGACCGGCCAGAATAAAGAGCTTCACCGTGCTGCCTTTTTTGTAAGGCCATTTTTTTAATGGGCGAGGCCGGTCGAGTTTCAATCCGATGGTGCGCAGGTAAGCGGTGGCATAATTTTCGCCGTGCTGTAGTTGACCAAGGGTGCCGTAGTGATAATGAAGTCCTACCGGTCGGCCGATTTCCGCGCCCACGTGTGAGGTGGGCACATACTCGGCGCGCGGATCGGCGTTAGTTACCGCGCGTTGGCCGAGGCTGATGGCATACATCCGCGGGCGGAGGTCCATGCCCCAGATGGTCTTGGTGCAGAGTTCGCCGATATAAAATTTCAGCTCGGGCGTTTTGAGATCCCGCCGCCATTTGGCCAGAAAGTTTTTCAGGTTCTTGCCGTAGTTAGGCATGTAATCCTTGTTGAACATGTCGTTCTCACCCTGATGCCACATGAAACCCTCAAGGCGGTATTTGATTTTGCGTTTATCCAAATCCGCCAGTGCGGCGCGGATGGTTTCCAGTGCCAAAGGATACATTTTGAATCCAATGGGTTCATCCGGATTCCAGTCCCCGCCCAAGTGCGTGCCGCCCGCCGCCACCTTGATAATGGCAATGGGCGCCTTGATGTGTTTGGTCACCTTGCGGGCGAAGCTGAGTTCGGGGCCCACGATATTATTGATTGGCACCAGCACTTCCCATCCTTTGGATCGGGTTTTATTCTCGCGGCCAATGCAGTAGGTGAAGAGGGTTTTATTCTGTGCTTCCTCCAGTCCGGCGTAAGGCGGGAAGCGTTTGATATCGGTCACCTTGGAATCTGAGCCCACCATGTTTGATTGACCGGCAAAGATGAAGACGCGCAGGGTTTGATGGTCATCATTAGTCTGGGCAACAGCTGAAAGCATTAGAGCCCATAGAAGGAGTGCAGTAAAAATTCTCATGGGTTTATTATTTCTTAAATTTTTTGTGCGTGCGGTCACGTTAGCGACATACGTACAGAAGACGCCATTAGCACGTCACTAATCTTATTTCCGGCCAAATTTTGGATGGGCCACGATGGCGTGGATGGCGGCCCTAAGGGAGTGGTTCTGTTTTTGAGTGGCCTGAAAAACAGCGTCGATATACGGGCGATCCGCGCGGGTCACTTCGCGGCCGTGGGCGTAGCTGATGAGTTTGCCAATGATGCCTTTGAGAATGAGTTCCTTATCGGCCATCAGGGCCGCCTTGAGCGTGGGCAGATCCCGCACCTCACGGCCGTTGGGGAGTTTCATGGCTGCCTCAATCGGGACCTTGGTGAATTTGAGTTTCTTTGTGAACGTGGTTCCGTTCCGCTCGACAGGGAGTTCTTCCACGTGGCGATACTCGCCCCGCTTGCGGCCAACCGGGTCATAGTATTCAAGAGCGAAACCCAATGGATCGATCTTTGAATGGCAGCGAGCGCAGCTCTCGAGTTCCTGATGCTTGAGGATGGCCTCGCGGATGGTCGTGGTTCCGCGGATATCCGGTTCGTTGATCAGTATGTCGGCGGGCGGCTCGATGCGTTCATTGTAGAGATTCTTGAGAATCCAGGAGCCCCTGTGGATGGGGGAAGTGGCAAAGTCGGTGGAGGTGAGTTTAAGAAAACCAGCTTGGGCAACGAGCCCTCCGCGTTCGCTTTTTGTGGGCAGCTTCACCGGCACAAACGTATCACCTTTTACGGCGGGCAAACCGTAGAAGCGTGCAAGGCGGTCATTAACCATGACGAAATCCGAATCGATGAAGTGTTCCATGCTCAGGCTATTCTCGAGCAAATGGCGAAATAATTCCCGGCCTTCGCGCCCCATGGAATCGACCGTCATGCGGCGCACGTTCTTGAATACGCGCACGTCCGGCCCGAAGTTGTCCACCTTATCACGCTGCAACCATTGACGCGTAAAGTCGTCGATAAAACGGCCGGCCTTGGCGTCCTTGAGCATGCGCTCCACCTGAGCCGATGGGTCTTTGCCCAGTCCGTCAGATTTGGCAAAAGCCAAAAGTTTGGCGTCCGGCACGGAGTTCCAAAGGAAATAGGACAGCCGATGCGCCAGCTCTACACGGGTCAATTCAGGCGACTCGGCTTTGTAGACAAAATGCGGCGAGGTCAACAGCGCGATCAAGGCATTGCGGGCGGTGGCGGCAGGTGATGCTCCGGAAGCGCGCTGGGTTTCCACAATTTCCACGAAAGCCGGACGGTCCTCCGCAGACAAGGGGCGTTGGGTGAGTAACAAGGCGAGATGATCGACCAGCTCGCCGGGTTTCATGTCCGGGTCAGGAAGTATGGCTTGCATCGCGGAGGTGGGCCATTCCTCAACCAGCGGGCCCGTGACCTTCATTTTTGTGAATCGTAGCTTTGGACCTTTATGTTTTCGTGGGAATTTATTACCCGGTATTCGGGCACTGTCAAAAGTGAAGGCCAATTGATCACCTGCCTTGAGTGTGAGTTCAGTTGTAAAACTTTTTGAACGATGCGGTAGAGGAATACGGTGGACACTCCGAATGCTTGTCGGATAACGACCATCCCCCAGATTGATACCAATGATTTCAGCTTCGTTGGAATCCACTGATTCAACTTGGACATCCAAACGATACCTGCCAAATGCGGGAATCTTGAAGCGCTCGTAGGCATCGGACTTCGTGGAAAAATGGATGTTGCTGCGGTACGGACGAAAGCCTGTTAGAATAAAGCCGTCACCATCGCGGTAATCACCTCCACCGCCGACGGCAAAGTTTTCGCTGCCGTGGAAGTGGCTGGCGTTAAATCCCCAGTCACCCGTCTCGGGCTTGGCATCGGGTAACAACCGCTCGGCCACGAAACGCGCGGTCTTGAGGTAGGCCATCACCTGATGCGGCGACATCAAATGCGCCTCGCCGAATTTGTCGAACCCGTGCTCCACGTGATCGGGCGGCAATAGATCGTTAAAATCAAAATCCACACCAAAGAGATCACGAATCGTGTTCGTGTACTCCGCGCGCGTGAGCCGCTTCAGGGGATTGGCCGGGCGTTGGGTGAGGATGTGTTTCTGGAGCAACTGTAAGGCCTTCGCCCTCGCCTCGGCCTTGGGTTGAGGTGCCTTCTCCGGAGGCATGTCGCCCGACTCAAGCATGGAGGCGATCGACTCCAACAATTCGCCATCAGCAAACAATACGTCCGCCGGTCGATCCAGCCGCACCTTACCCTTTTGCTTTTCGGGGCCGTGGCATTTCACGCAGTGTTGCGTGAAGAATTTTTCGAGTTGTGGTTCCGCGAGAAGATCCCCCGGCAGAACGAGAAAGAGCATCGCCGTTGTCCAACGCCAACGCATCACGCCAACAGATCGAAGGCGCCGGCGCTTTCGCCGAAGCGATCGCGTTGGGCGCCGAATTGTTGCAATAGGCCGAGGTAGAGGTTGCTCATCGGCACGTCCTTGCGCCGCCAGTGACCGGGGGTTTTCATGCGAGCATCAAACACCAGCGCGGGAAGATCATCGAAGTTGTGGGCATTGGCGCTGCCCATGGAGGCGGTGAGGAGCGTGGTGGTTTGGTCAAACAAGGAGGTGTTCCCCACCTTGCGTTTCTTCATCGTGGTGAGCGCACCACTGATGCGTTTGAGGATCGCGTGCTCCAGCGTTAGCAATTTCTTGATCTTCTCAGGCTTCTGGCCGTGGTGGGAGAAGTCGTGGTAATTGCCGCTGATGTCCGGCTCCTTGAAGCCTTCCCAAAACGGAATCTGCAAGGTGACCGCGCGCGTGGAATCCGTCTCCAGTGCCAGCACGGCCAAATCCAGAAACGTGCCCACGTAATCATCCACCGACTTGCGGTCGAAACCTTCGAGATTATAATCCACCTGAGGCTTGGTGCGATCCGACCAATGGGCTTGCCGGCGCACCGTCTTTTCTACCTCCCGCACGGAGGAGAGGTACTCATCCATCTTTGCTCGATCAGTTGCGTTGAGCCGTTTCTCCATGGACTTGGCCTGGCGAAACACGGCGTCGAGAATACTGCGATCCTCGGCGAGGATTTGTTGCTGCGCCTTCTCGTTTTCGTTCACCTGAAAAAGCAGGTTGAAAATTTTACGGGGCGAATCAATCTGATGCACCGGCAGCCCGTGTTGATCCCATGCGATCTGGGAGAAGTTTAGATTCTCGCCCGCTTGAAACACCAGCGACCGAAAGCGTGTCTGATCACCCACCAGATCAGCCACCGCCTGATCAATGGAAATGCGGTTCTTGCGATGCAGTTTGTTAAAGTAGCCGGACAGAATGCCGACACACGGCGTGTGCCCGAACCCGTTTTGCACGGCCGGATTATTGAGTCCGCTGTAAATTTTTAGATGCTTGAAGTGATCCGACAAATTCGCCAGCAATGGCGGGGGCTTTTCAATCAGGCCGTCCTTTTTCGGGATGAGTTCAGGTTGATAAAAGCTGAGGTGGTTAACGATCGTGAGCAATCGGCGCGGCGATTCCGCAGCGGTCACTTGCCCGAGGCTCTCCAGCCGCGGCAGCAGCAAGGCTACTCCCGCTCCTTTCAGGAACGTACGGCGCGGCATCGCGTTGTTGGTCTGTGAAACCATCGGCAAAGAATCACAGCAGGCGGATGCTCGGAAGTAAAGCCAAAGCCGCCTTACTTTTTCTTCTCCTTCAAGGTCAGCAGGTAAGCCATCACATCGGCCAGTTCCTGGTCGTTGAGTAAAATATTCATAGGGGGCATGGGGCTTGCGCCCAGTTTATCAAAGCCTTCAGCCAGTTCAGCCTGTGGGTTCACAAGAGCGCGGTGGATGTAGTCGGCGTCCTTGCGGCTGGCGATGCCGTCGAGCGCGGGACCGACGATGCCGCCTTTGCCGCCGACCTTGTGGCAGCGGATGCAGCCGGCGACGAGGTGGGTGTCGAAGATTTTTTTGCCGACTAGCGCTGTGCCTTTAATGGCGTCTTTATTCTTTTCCTTATAGATGGGCTCGATCTCCACTAGTGAAACATCATCCCACCAGGCGGTGCCACTGGATTGGCCCCAGCCGCCGTAGAGACAGTTTACGGTCACTTCACGATCCTGTTCATTTTTGAATTTGGTTTCCACTTTCACCCAGCCGGAGGTTTTCTTGACGCTTTTGGTTTTGGCTGCGTGTTGCAATTCATGCACTCCCAGAAGTGCCCCGTTGCCGTTGCCTTCCAGATTTTCGGTGCGCACCCAGCCGCTCATCACATAGTTGCGACCGGCCTTGAGGCGGACGCGGGCAAAGAGGCTGGAGTCGTGCCGCGTGTCGGCACTGATGCGTAGGGAGCTCTTGCCGCTCTTGACAAATTCTTTGCGGGTTTCCACCGCATGCTTGAGGTCGGGATTACGACGGCTATAGGTGCGTGGCGTCCAATGAACCGGCAGCTGGTTGTCGCCGATTTTTTCAAAGGAGGGGTTGGGCAGCAGGTTGGGCCCGCGTTTGTATCCGACGATGTTGAGCTCGGCAGCTCCGGTGGCCTGAAGGGTTGCGCGCAGCCATTCGTCCTTGGCGTTTTCAGGTTGTTGCATCAGGAGTGAAGCGGTTTTTTTGTGATCATCACTCTCGGGTAGCGATGCCAGTTGGGTAAAGGCAACCCGTCGCACCTGAAGATTTTTGTCAGCCAGCGTGGCGCTATCATAAAGCATTGTGGCATCGGTTTTGCCAATGCCCAGAGCACGCAGGGCATTGCGGCGCAGTTCGGGGGCGGGGTTGATCAAGGCTGCAGCGTGGGTTTTTTGGTCCAGCGCATTCAGGCCCTTCAAGGTCCAGAGCGCGTGGATGGCTGCGTGGCCGCTGGTCGCGGTGAGTGCCTTGAGCGCGGGCACGGCGTCGGTGCGCTTGCCTTCGACCAACAATCGTTGAGCGGTTTGGCGCCAGAAAAGATTATCGTGGCCGAGCGTGGCGACGAGTTGTTTGGTGCTGCCGAGCTTGGGCGTTTTGGAATTGTTTCCTTGATACACCACTCGGTAGATGCGGCCGTGTTGGCGGTCGCGATTGGGGTTGATGTGGGCATTGCCGCGGCCGTTCTTGGCGTCGTAACCGGCGCGGCCCTTGTTGGGCGTGGGGTTGTGCTGGATGATGAAATTATACCAGTCGGCCACCCACAGGTTTCCATCCGGGCCGACCTCGGCGACAATAGGGCTGAACCATTCATCAGCGCTGGCGAGGAAGCTAAAGGCGTTGATGGCCTCGTAGCCGGCATCCTTGGCGCGGATGTCGTACATCCCCACGAGGTTGCCGGTGGGGCCGCAGATAAATGCGCGGCGGTCGCGCCAACTTTTTGGGAAACCGCTCGAGGTCGCAAAGGCGTGCCCACAGCCGGCGGTGTAGGCGTTGAAGGCGTCGACTTGCCGGATGTTCGGCGTGATGGGAAAAAAGCGCGGGGAACTGGCAATCATCTTCGCGCTCTTGCCGCGGTCGGCGCCGTACACGGTGGCGGGGATGCCGCCAAAAAACGTGGGGTTGTTGTTGGCCGTGGAGCCGAAGACATCGCCCGCTTCATTGAAGCCCACGCCCCAAGTGTTGTTGTTGAACTGATGCAGAAACTCGATGTCCGAGCCGTCGGACTTAAAGCGAAAGACGCCCATGCCGAAGTTGTGTTTCCGTCCGCCGAGCGTGCCATTGAAGCGCGCGTAGCCAACCGTGCCGTAAATCCAATTGTCGAAACCGTAACGCAAATTGCTCGGGCCCGCGTGCGTGTCGCCCACGCCGAAGCCGGTGAAAAGCACCTCGCGCACGTCGGCTTTGTCGTCGCCATTGGTGTCCTTGAAAAATAAAAACTCCGGCGCGTGCGCCACGATGATGCCGCCGCGCGCGAAAGTGAATGAGGTGGGGATGTTCAGGCCGTCGGCAAAAATTTTCACGCGGTCGCAGCGGCCGTCGCCGTCGGTGTCCTCCAGAATCTTGATGCGGTCATTGCCCTTGCGGCCGGCCTTGATTTCATTTGGGTAATCCACACTCTCCGCCACCCACAATCGCCCGCGCGCGTCCCATTGCATGTAAATCGGATTCACAATCTGCGGCTCGGCGGCGAAGAGTTTCAGCTCAAACCCCGCCGGTACTTGCGTGTGTTTCATGCTCTCCGTTGCCGACAACGGCAGTTGATACGGCAACGGTTCCGGCCGCTTTTCGTAATTCGGAATGTGGTCGCGCTTCACATATTTCAACGGCGCGCGCCCGGCCAAAAATTTCTCATACCGCGCGCGCGCCACATCGCCCGCCGCCCAGAGGATGCCGCTCTTTAGCAGTTGATGAAAACCCGAGTGACCCCACACCCGCGCGTCGTGCCCCGATGCCGTGTAAAACACGCGGCCCTTGCCCTGCGTGCGCACCCACGTCCACGGCTCCGGCTTGGTGTGCGGGTCGCCCTTCGCCGCGTCGCGCACCATCAGCACCGTGCGGTTTTTGGTATTATGTTTGTTGTGAAAATACGTTTCATCCCACGCTTCAAACGCCTTCACGTTGTTCATTGCCGCGTGTTTGCCGTCGACAATGCGCGCCTTGAAAATTCCCGTTTGATGGCTCTTGAATCGCCCGCCCACCAACTGGTCAAACCCCGGCTCATTGCCAAAACACCAGCTCGCGCAATGCACCGGCACAAAGCCGCCGCCGCGCTCCACAAAATTTTTCAGGTTCTTCCACTGGTGCGCCTTGATGGTGCCGTGGTTGGCGTACAGGAGCAGCACGTCAAACCGCCCGAGATAGTTCGTATCGCCCAGTGCCTCCTCCACGCTCACCGTGTAATCAAAATAAATCGCATCACGCCCCAGCGCCTTGGCGAGCATGGGATAGTATTCATTGGAGTTATGATGCTTCGCCGGATGCCCAAGGAACAGCACGCGAATAGGCCCCGCTTCCGCGAGCAGAAAATTGAACAGAAGAATCACTGGAATGAGAAGTCGATGTTTCATGCGTGGAGAAATTGTAAATGAAGAAATCAAACGGGCAAGAAAGAGATTTCCGATGCGCGGTTCTGGGTGCTCAGTTCTCGGTTAAAATCACAAACCGCGCTACTTCGGGCGCTTGGTGAAGACACCATAATCCCAGCCAGCCTCGATTTGCTTTTTGTCCAGCAACGCCCGAAACTTCGCAACCAAATCCGCTACCAACCGGTCAAACTCCGCGCGGGCCTCGGCGGGCGGGCGGTTCTTCCCCGTGTCCGTGGACGCGCATAGCGCGTCCCTACCGAAAATCAACCCGCGGGCCGACGGTCCGGGCTACATTGATTCTAGTTTTTCTGATGCTTGTTCCCACTCGGGCGTTAGGCTGTCTAGGGTGGTTTGGGCTTGGGTGAGGGCGCGGTTGATGGTCATGGCGCGGCCGGGGTTTTCGTAGGTTTCGGGGTCTTCCAAATCGGCGGTGAGTTGGGTGATTTTGGCTTCGGCGGTTTGGATTTCTTTTTCGAGGCGTTGGACTTCTTTTTCGACAGTGCGGCGGCCTCGGCTCTTGGCGTTGCGAGCTTCGGCTTCGGCGCGTTTGCGGGCGCGTTGGTCGCCTTTGCTGACTGCGGCAACGGAGGCGTTGGCGGGATTCTTCGTCACGGCGTTGGCGCCGCCGGTGAGGCCGGCGCGGGCGGTTTCGGCGTGGGTCTTTTGCAAATAATAATCGTACCCGCCGGGGAAGTTGCGCAGGCGACCGGCGTTGACGTGGACGGTTTGCTCGGAAATCAATCGGATGAAATGGACGTCGTGGCTGATGAACACGAGCGTGCCTTCGTATTGCTTGAGCGCGGCGATGAGGGCATCGATGCTGGCGATGTCGAGGTGGGTGGTGGGTTCGTCCATCAACAAAAGGTTCGGCGGATCAAGCAGAAGTTTCACCAACGCGAGCCGGCTTTTTTCACCACCACTGAGGACGCCGACGCGTTTGAACACGTCGTCGCCGCGAAAGAGGAATGAGCCGAGCACGGTGCGGGCGTGTTCTTCGGTGAGGCGTTCGGGGGTGTCGAGTGCTTCCTCGAGGACGGTGGCGCTGGCGTTGAGCACGTCCACGCGGTTTTGCGAAAAGTAACCGCTCTTGCCATTATGCCCGGGGAGATGCTGACCGGCTTGGGGCGTGAGCACGCCGGCGAGGAGTTTTAACAGCGTCGATTTGCCCGCGCCGTTGGGGCCCACGAGGACGGTGCGTTGGCCGCGTTCGATTTCGATTTCCATTCCGCGGTACACCTCGTTGTCGCCATACGCGAAGTCGATGCCCTTGAGCGTGAGCACGCGTTGGCCGCTGCGTTCGGGTTGCGGAAAGCGGAAGCCCTTCATCCGACGCTCCTCGCCTTGTGGCGCGTCCACCATCGCGGCCTTCATTCGGTCGATTTGCTTTTGCTTACTCTTGGCTTGGGTGGCCTTGGTGTTCTTCGCGCCGAAGCGATCAACAAATGTTTGCAGATGATCAATCTGCCGCTGCTGATTTTTGTGCGCGGCGAGTTGTTGGTTTTCGTGCGCGTCGCGTTGTTGCAAAAATGAATCGTAATTTCCCGTCCACCGAAACAACCGCTCGCGGCGAATCTCAAGGATGCCGTGCACGAGTTGGTTGATAAATTCGCGGTCGTGAGAAATCATCAAAATCGCGCCCGGATAATTTTTCAAATACTCCTGCACCCAAATCAACGCCTCGAGATCGAGGTGATTTGTCGGCTCATCGAGCATCAGCAAATCCGGCTCCTGCACCAGCAACCGGCCGAGATGCGCGCGCATCACCCAGCCGCCACTCATCTCGCGCGCGAGGCGGTCGTGATCGCTATCGCGAAAGCTCAAGCCCGCAAGAATGCGCTTCGCCTTGGCCTCAAGCTGCGCGCCGCCCTTTTCGTTGTACAGCTCGTACTCCTCCGGCTCCACGTGTTCGCCGCGCAAAATTTTACCGCGAGCAGTCAGAAACTCCGGCGAGAAGGACAGCGCCAATTCCAGCACCGTACCATCCCCCACCGGCAAACTTTCCTGCGGCAAAAAACCGAGATCCAAATTGCGCAGGCGTTCCACCTTGCCTTTGTCCACTGATTCCTCGCCGAGAATGAGATTGAAGAGCGTGGATTTCCCCGCGCCATTGGGCCCCACGAGCCCGAGGCGATCGCCACGATTCAGCTGCAACGAAGCCTCGCTAAACAGCGTGCGCCCGCCAAATGATTTTTCCACTCCCGCCAACGTCAACATAAAGCCGCGCAAGATGCGCAAAGATAGCCTTCACGGCAAGGTAAACTTGAGGGAAACAAGTTGTCGCGCCGGTGCAGAATTCAAAATACAGATAATCGTGCTTGGCTTGTTTCTTCGATGCACCGCGCAGGGTGGGTAGGAATGAAATGCCGTCGCTTTGTTTGGGCACCGGTTGGCCGGTGAGTTCGCACATCGTGGGCAGCATATTCTTTTTAAAGGTTTCATCGACACGGGCCACAAGTGCCGGCAGCAGTAAAAAAATGAAAACAACACACCTCATTTGAGACGGGGAACATACCAGAAAGTCTCTCCTTAGGTCACGCCGTAAAAGGGTTACTTTCGTTTTGGTTTCATCTCGATCTGTCCGAGAATCGTCCAGCCTTCCATTGTGGGCAGCTTATTAGCCAAACGAATTGAGGGCTTCCTCAGCCAAGGATCTTCAATTCCAAAACCCAGCTGGTAGGTTCCTGATTTCACTGGAGTAACTAAAGATGCCTTGAGTTCAAACTTACCGGGTAACCATTTACGGACATCATCTTTCAGTTGAACTGAGGATAACACCGTTCTCTGGGCATCCAGCCACGCCAACTTGATGGGCCACGGATAATAAAATGGTGCCACCCCTTCATTCACTCCCTTTAATATGACCGTGCATCGAGCACCGGGCACAACGCTTCGTAAGCGGCGAATTTCAGTCAGTCGAAACTGGTATCCCATTTGCCGAACCAGTTGGTCACTACGAGCGATAAAAGTATCTGAGGTCTCGGCCTCCAAGGCCGGCCCGTAAGGCCCAACCCATGAAAAATGTGACCGGTCCACCATTTCCCGGGTGAGATCCCACCGTTTGCCCAACCATTTTCTGGCCGCATTAGGCACCATCTCTCCGCCAACCACCGTCTGTTTCCAGGAATCGATGCGACCGGATTTCCGCATTCGGGCAAGAAAGGACCAATCCTTCCCGTTATCGGTATCCTCAGGAAACATGTCATCATGGAACCCAATGGAGTGATATTTGGCAAGCGTACCGTCGGCGTAACGGGCCATGAGCTGCTTGTTGGGAAATGCCTTTAAGTAAGCCCGCAGGACACGATGCTGTGTGGCCTCTGAGGCAAACAATTCCTCACGGGGGTAAGTGTGCCACTCGCCCCAGAACCCCAAGAGACCCAGTTGTATAAAGGCCACGCGGGGATGAGTGTTATAACGTTTACCCATGGCGGCAATTAACCGCTCCAGTGCCATCACCATTTGCGGATGGTTATAGTCCGGGCTCTTGCCTCCTCCATGTGCATTGTAAACCTTTTCAGTCACTCCCTTGGCCCGCAACCAATCAGGGAGTCCTGAAATTTTTCTTGGATAATCCACATAAACACGGAGTACAATATGCTTGCCAGTCGCCCGTGGATGTGACCATTGCTTCTTCTCCCAAGCCTCAAAGGCGTACCTGCCCTCAACCGGTTCAAGTTCTTTCCATGAAACATACTGGAAGACCATTGAGTAGGGTCGACGAATCTTGCCTGCAGTCGTATAAAGGCAGTAACCCTTGAGCGGATTATCCAAGGGACCGGGAGCCGAAGCCGGTCGAATAACCACAAGCCCACCGTCCGTTTTTTTAGAATCTGCTGCTTCAAGGAAAGCAACTAGCAACAGACCAACAAGAAAAACTCTTAAGAAAGGAAACATTACTGCGTGGGAAGAGGCACGTGGGCCTCTTTCATTAGGACGGCCATTTGGGCGGCGCGGTCGGGCTGGGATTTTGCGAGGTCGTTTTTTTCGTAGGGATCGGTGGCGAGGTTGAAGAGCTCGAGCGGTTTGCCTACGGGACGGTAGGCTTTCCAGTTGCCGGTGCGGAGGGCTTGGGAGCGGATCTTGCTCGCGCCAGTGCAGAATTCAAAATACAGATAATCGTGCTGGGCTTGTTTCTTCGATGCACCGCGCAGGGTGGGTAGGAATGAAATGCCGTCGCTTTGTTTGGGGACGGGTTGGCCGGTGAGTTCGCACATCGTGGGCAGCATATCCTGAAAGGCGCTGAGGTGGGCGGTGGTGTTGCCGGGGGCAATAACGCCGGGCCAGCGGGCGAGCATCGGGGTGCGGATGCCGCCTTCGTGCATATCGCGTTTGTAGCCGCGCAAGCCGCCGGTGGAATTCCAAAACGCCGGGTCGTGCCCGCCTTCCTTGTGCGCGCCATTGTCGCTGGCGAACATCACGAGCGTGTTGTCATCGATGCCCAGTTCCGCAAGCAACGCGAGCACCGCGCCCACTTCGTTATCGAGATGCTCCATCATTGCGGCGAACCCGGCGATGGGATTGACGACGTTCGGGCACGGCTCACCGCCCGCGCCATATCGGCCAATTTTCTTGTCGAACTGCGGAAACACTTTGCGCCATTTATCGTGCAGTTCCTTGGGCGCGTGCATCGCCGCGTGCGGGATGGCGGTGGGGATGTAACAAAAAAACGGTTCCTTCGCCGCCGCACTGCGCCGAATAAAATCGCGCGCGTGCTCCATCAGTGGCGTGTGAATGTATGTGCCTTTTTTTAGCGGAACTTCCTTTCCGTTGTGCACGGCTGTGCGTGGATAATACGTGTGGGCGATCACCTGACTTTTCCAGCCATAATATTCATCAAACCCGTGGCTCAATGGATTGCTCGCGCCCGGAATATGCGTGTGCCCGAGCCCCCACTTGCCAAACGCCCCCGTGCGATAACCCGCCGCCTTGAACACCTCCGGCAGCACCGTCATCTTCACATCCAACGCCGCTCCGTTTTCATTTCCCAAATTGCCGCGCACGTAACAATGCCCCGAGTGCTGGCCGGTCATCAACACCGCGCGGCTCGGCGTGCAAACGGTATTGCCCGAATAATGCGCCGTGAACTTCAAGCCCTCTTTCGCCAATCGATCGATGTGCGGCGTCTTAAATTTTTTCTGTCCGTAACACGACAAATCGCCGTAGCCCAAATCGTCGGCAAGAATGTAAATGACATTAGGCTTCCCCGCCGCGTGAGCAGAAGGCGTGACACATTGCGAAATCAAAAAGAGCGCAGCAAATAGAGTTTTCATCGGCGCAAGCTTACCGCGTGCTCAATACCGATACAAGCGCACCATTGCAGCTTTTGGAGTGCGCTCTGCCACCGCGCTCCAAATTTATTTCACCGGCTGATCCCACAGGGGAAAAGGATCGTCGAGTCGCTGCATTTCTTTGAGTAGTAACGCTTCCATTTCTTTGCGTTTGGCGGCGTACTTCGGATTGTGGGCGAGGTTGAATTGTTCGGGATGCGGCTCGGCGAATTTCCGCATCGCGTGATGTTCGGCGAGGTATTCGTGCGGGTTGATTTTTAGATTGAAGAGTTGGGTCTTGCGGACCGTGCCGTTCATCACATCGTACTTGATGAGCTTCCAATCGCCTCGGCGCACGCTGCGCATTCCGGGTTTGGTGCCGCCGCAGTAGACGCCAAAGAGCGTGTCGCGCACGGTCTGGGTTTTGCCCATCAACACCGGCACGGCGCTGCGACCTTCGTTGGTGGCGGGCGGCGCGATGCCCGCGAGGCCGCACACGGTGGCGAGGGTATCGAGCAAATAAATATTCCCCTGCGCGCGGCTGCCGGGTTTGATGCCGGGGCCTTTCACGATGAACGGCACGCGCCACGTGTGCTCGTACAAATTCTGTTTCCCCTGCAAGCCGTGCCGGCCAATGGCCATTCCGTGGTCGGCGGTATATATAATATACGTGTTGTCGAGCTCGCCCATCGCCTTGAGTTTTTTCAACACACGCCCAATTTGGATGTCGATGTTTTCGTTACAGGCAAATTGCCGACCAATCTCGTTGCGGATCGTGCGTTCATCGCGCCGCTGCCACACGCCGGAAACATTCACCTCATCGCGCAGCCCGGGATGGCCGTGGTGGAATGGATGTTTCGGCAGCCAGTTGATTGGCAGCTTCGGCTGCTTCGCATTCGCGGGCGGGGGGGCTTTGCGATTGGTGTGATTCACCGCGCCATATTTTTTTAACAACTCCGGCGTGCCATCGCGTTTGTCATGCGGATGGGAGAAGCCAAAATAAATCAAAAACGGATCGGCATCCTTCGCCGCTTCGCGCGCGCCCAAATAATCCAGCACCTGCTCCGCGTGCCACGCGCTGCCGGTTTCCGCCGAGCCACCGCGTTTGGTGGCCACACGGCTCACGGTAAACTGCGCGTTGGCCGCATCATAACTGTTGCCGCGTTTGCACGTGCGCATCGTGTCGTACCCCGCACGATTGAACACCGCCGCCAACGTGTGTTGCGCCAAATCCGGCGGCACGAGTTTGGGATTGCGAACGTGAGGATTCATCGCCCGCCCGCGCTTATCCGGAATATGCCAAACCGTGCGCCCGCTCATAATCATATGCCGCGACGCCGTGCAAACACCGCCCACCCACGACCCCATTTGATACGCGCCATCGATCACCATCCCCTCGGCGGCAAGTTTCCCAATCACCGGCGCATCCAGCGCGCTACTCGGATGATAACACTTCAAATCAAACGGCGATTGATCATCGACGATGATATATAAAATATTGGGGCGTTTCTGGGCGGCGCTTGCGGTTAATGACCAACACAGCGTCAGAACGAGTAATAGTGCGATTCGTTTCATAATTATTTTTCCAAACGCGCGCGCAATTGCTTGAGCAATGCGGCGGCTTTTTGGGGTTGGATTTTGGCGAGGTTTTGGGTTTCGGCGGCGGGCGTGGTGTGGTCGTATAATTCCAGCTCGCCGCTGCGATGGGCGATGAGGCGATGGGTGGCGGTGCGGATGGTTTGCGCGTTGCCTTTGTACGCGAAGGCGGGATGACCTTTGGCGTTTGGATTTTTAAGAATAGGCATAAGCGATTGTCCGTTGAGATTGGCGGGCGGCTTGAGGCCGGTGAGATCGCAAACGGTTGGGAAAATATCAAGCGTCTCGACCATCGCTTGCGTGGACTTGCCGCGCGCGGTGAGGCCGGGATGGCTGATGATGAGCGGCGAGCGCAGGGATTCCTCAAAGAGCGCGTGCTTGCCCCAGATGGCGTGCTCGCCAAGATGCCAACCGTGATCGCCCCACAACACGATGACGGTATTTTCGCGTAGCTTCAATTCGTCCAACCGCACGAGCAAACGGCCCACCATTGCGTCGGCATACGTCACGCACGCGGCGTAATGCTTGCGCACTTCCAGCGCGAAGGCGGCATCGGTGTTCGGGTTGCGCTTCCACCGATTGTATTTCATAAACTCACCCGAACCGTGCCAAGTGGTTTTGCCCGATGGCTTTTGCGGATGCGCCGTGGCGGGCAGTTTGGCATCGCGATAGTGCTTCATATATTTCGCCGGCGCGCCAAAAGGCAAATGCGGACGAATGATTCCCACCGCGAGAAAAAATGGTTTACTATCTTTCGCCAATGAATCGATTTGCTTCAACGCCTCGTCGGTGATGAGGCCATCGGGATAGGCGGTGTCCGGCCCGTCAAAGGCTTGAAACAAATCCATCCCCTTTGCGTTCCCGCGAATCTCGCCATTGGCCAAGCCGTGCATCGCGCCGCGCGGATGTTTCCAAGGCCCGGCGGGCAACAGATGCCGCGTCCACGCGCCGGGCATTTCCGGCTGTGCGGCGTCGTCCCAATCCGCCCCACCGCGTCCGCCGGGATGATGCGACACTTTGCCAACCGAAACCGTCGTGTACCCGTGCGCCCGAAACCAAGCGGGAAAGCTCCGGCCCTTGATCGCCTCGCGCCGTTGAAAAAGCGCACCGTTGCTGGCCGGCCCATAAGTGCCCGTGAGCAACGTAAACCGCGACGCTCCGCACGTGGGCGCCTGCACATAATGCCGATGAAACACCCGTCCGCGAGCGGCAAGCCCATCGATATTCGGTGAGTGAATATAATCAACACCAAAGCACTTCAACTCCGGCCGCAAATCATCGATGCAGATCAGCAGCACATTCGGCCGCTCCACGGATTCCGCTGCCAACACCAGCGGGCACATCGCGGCAAAAATAAAAATGAGGGTTCGCATAAGTCGGGGAAACTTCGCAAAAAGCCGTGCCCAAGGCAAACGCAATGCTTGCGCGAACATTGAGGATGCTACTTTTTCCGGCGCTTCAACCAATAGCCGTACTCCGGCCGTTGTTTCCATTCCTCGAAATACGGTTGGTAGGCTTTCATATCCGACCAAAAAATCCGTGGCGGTTGCGGGCCGACTTTGCCTTCGGGATAATCCTTGCCCGATTTGCTCGCCTCGATGGAGGCGTTGGACGCTTCCAATTGCTTGCGCATTCGTCGCGCAATTTCCGGCTTACTTTTGATGAGATTGTTTCTTTCCGCAATGTCCGCCGCCAGATTGTACAACTCCAGCCGCCGATCGTTTTTGCCGGGGAACAATAGCAGCTTGTAATCGTTATCAATTATCGCCAAGCGATTGCGACTGCGAAAGGGCAACGGCTTCGTGCGCGGCCCAATCTCTTTCGCAAACAACGGCAGCAAACTCATCCCATCTTGCGGCTGCAACATCGACGCCTTTGGCAAACCGCACACTTCCGCCAGCGTCGGAAAAATATCCACCGCGCCCGCCGGATGTTGGGTGATGCGTGGCTTCGTGATGCCCGCGGGCCATTCGATGATCGCCGGCACGCGCAGGCCGCCTTCGTACATACTGCCTTTGAAATCGCGCAAGCCGCCGGTGGTGCTCGGCTGTAAACCCGGCAAACCACCATTGTCGCTCGTAAACCACACGAGCGTATTCCGCGCCACCTTCAAATCGCGCAGACCCTTTCGCAACGTACCGATGCTGCGATCCATCGCCACCAATTCGCCGTAATGATTTTGTGCCTTGTCGCTGAGCTTCGCAAAATTCTTTTTGTCCGCATCCGACGCCACCCAAGGGCTATGCGGCGTGCCGTACCACAACACCGCGAAAAACGGTTTGTTCGCCTTCACCTTCGCGCCAATAAATTTCAACGCTTCCTCAACTACAATTTCGGAAGAGTCGCCTTTGAAATCTTCGAACTTCCCTTTGCGACTCATCAACGGATCGCGTTCAAAAAAATTTGTCACCGACACCCATTCATCAAACCCAAACCCGCCCGGCCCATGTGTGTCGTTTTTGAAAATCGGAACCCCCGGCCCGCGTAATCCATTGAGATGCCACTTGCCAAAATGCCCCGTCGCGTACCCCGCCTTCTTCATCGCCACCGAAAGCGTCTTCTCCTGTTTGCGCAACGCGTAGCCGTGATCGAACACCCCCGTCCGATCGTGCGTGCGACCCGTGAGCACCGTCGCCCGCGTCGGCGAACAAACCGGTCCGCCCGCATAAAACCGATCAAACCGCAACCCCGCCCGCGCCATCGCATCGAGGTGCGGCGTCTTGAGAACAGGATGATTGTAGTAACCCGTTTGGCCCCAGCCTTGGTCATCGGCCATCACCAAAACCACATTCGGCACCGCCCCCACCACCCAAGTCGCCGAGGTGAACAGCAGAAAAATGAATCGCATGCCCGAAGGATAGCGGATTTTTTCAGGTTAGACGAGTTCCCCCTCGTCACTTCCTGTCCATGAAATCCACTTGCCGCGATGGCACGCCAACGCCACGCTCTCCGGGTGATCATTCGCTCCCTCATCCTTGGCTGCCTTGCACTGACTGCCACGGGCGCGCCGGCCCAATGGCGGCAGAGCTTTGATGCGGGCTACTTCGATGCCCAAGGCCAATGGGTCGGGGGCTCGGAGATCATGCACCTTGCAGCGCATGGCGGAAAACTCTTCGCCGCCAACGGGTATTGGCTCGACGCGCGCTGGGTGATCCCGCCCAAGGGTCAGAAACAATCAGCACAGGTGCTACGGCTGGACAAGGCCGACGGGCGTTGGCAGGTGGACCTCGATCTCGGCCGGGCCAATGACCTCGGGCTGGAATTCATGAAGGGCAACATTCTCAAGTCCGTTTCCTTCTCCACCACGGGCGAAGGCCGCGTGCTCAATGCGCCGGTGAAACTGCTGGTGATGGCCGCCGGCGCGAATTTCGAGCGGGGCGGCGCGGTGTCGGCCTGGGTGCGCGATGATGCCGCGGGCAAATGGCATCACACCCTCGTGCGGCACGGCTCCAATGCCGGCGGCGTGCGCTGGGTGCCGCGCGATTTGCAGGTGTACCGCGATCGTGTGACCGGCATCGACCGCATCTTCCTGCTGCTCGGCAATCCCGGCATCATCAGCGGTGTGTACGATCCGCGCGAGCCATCACGCATCCGCTGGGATAGGCACGTGGAGTTTCCGTTCCTGGAAAAGGGCAGCTTCTTCACGCGCCCGCTTGGAATTGCCGAGGCCAATAACGCCCTGCACTTTTCCGAGGGGCCGTCCATCTTCCGCCGCATCGACGGCAAACGCCCGCGTTGGAAGGAAATTCTCAACCTCGCCGAGGACACCGACACCGACGTCGGCGGCATCCGCGGATTGACCGCCATTGCCAACCCCAACGGCAAAGGCCAATCGCTCCTCTTTGTGTGGGCACCCGGCGAGCGAGCGCAAAGTCAGGTAAAGCGGCTCGATCCCGACGGCAAAGGCGGCTACACGCTGCACGACGAGGCCAACCTCGGCCAGCTCATGAGCCGCCACCTCGGCGTGAAAATCCCTTACACCCTCGGCGGGCATAACATGATGTACCCCGTCCCCCATCCCGCCACCGGTGCGCCCGTGCATATCATCGGTTTTTACGGCAGCATGGCCGGCAAGCCGAAGCGGATGTGGAAAGGCAGCCGCTTTTACGGCGGTGCCCTCTTCGCCCTGCGCACTGCCGCCGGAAAATACACCGTGCACGAGGTCAACGGCCCTTATGCGCCGGGCAAGACGTTGCTCGTTTCTCCGCGCGCCTTTTGTCGGTCGCCGTTTGATCCCAGGGAAATCTTCATCGGCGGCCATGACTCGAGCAACAAGATTTCGGACAACCTTGCGTGGATTTTCCGCGCACCACTTTCCGTAGCTTTGGGCGTGGAAAAAGGTGAACCCGCGCCCACTTTGCCCGATCGTTCCCCGCGCATGCCGCGTGTGGACGCCGGCCCCGTGTACGAACTACGCATCTACGCCGCGGCCGAGGACCGGATGGGCCATCTCATCAAACGTTTTCAGGAACACACAGACCGCCTGTTCAAGAAACACCGCATGGAGCCCATCGCCTACTGGCTGCCCACCGACGGCACGGCTAAGGAACGGCGGCGGTTCGTTTACATTCTCAAGCACCCTTCCCGCTACGCCGCCTACCAAAACTGGAATGCCTTCACGCACGATCCTGAATGGAAGCGCGTGCTTGAGCGGCCGGAATTCCAACGCCTGCTCAGCGAACGCCCCACGAGCATTTTCCTGAACACTTCGCCCTTGCTGCCCGCTCCTCAGCCCGGCGGCATTTACGAGCTGCGCACTTTCACCACCCAACCAGCCCGGCTCGCCGCCATGCGGAAACAAGTCGCGAAAGACGCCGCCAATCTGCTCGTCTCCCGCGGCATCACCCCGCTCGTACATTGGCAGCCGTACGACCAGCCGGAGTCCACGACCACCCTCATCCAGCTGTATCATCACAAAAGCCGGACGCAGGCCGATGAAAACTGGCGTGCGGTGGAGGGCAAATTGAAATGGGGTGCCAAGCCGAAGGCGATGTTCCTGAAGCCACTGGATTTTTCGCCACTGAAATAGCGGTCAGTTGCCCGATTCTTTCGGCGCGATGATTTCCATTTTGCTGACCTGCAGACCAACTGAGTCCCAAAGGGAGTGGCACCAGATGGTGCCAACCTTGAGACCAAACGGATTTTTTGGCAGATGCTCGGCCCATTTCTTTAATGAAGGATCTAGGTGATACTCCTCAGGATTCAACGTGAGGTCAAAAGGTTGCCCGGGCTGAAATCGCTCAGCCGGCACGACAATCTGAAAGTGTCCTGCAAAATCACCATTGGGCCGGCGTAGGGTCACGCCAAACCACATGGCGTGGCTCGCGTCCAGCTTACCCTGCACGCGAATCCTTGAGTCTGGCTTCAAAATCACCGACGGACTGTTCTCCTGCGAAATGCCCATCCCGATGGAGTAAAGAGTCCGGCGTTGTGCATCCAACTCGGCGGGCATAGTATAGGGTAAGGCTTTAAGGTGAGGTGCCTTACCATTCTTGGCCGGCACCCATTCACCATGATCCTGTTTCTTCCCCTCTTCCAAATGGCTTTCCCAAATCGTCACTGAATCGGGCACACGTTCGGGAATCAGTTCGCGATCCACCGCCGTAATTACCCGGTGATTGGCGAGCACCTCGACGGCCCTGCCATCGCTAAGGCGCGTGGCCCGCACCATGCCTTCATTGACGGTGAGGGTCGTGGAGGAAAGCTCGGCATCGACACTGAACCGGGTGCCCACCACTTCAAACAGAGCAGACCGCGTGTGAACCAGCATCGGTTTGCCTTTGGGCTGCGGCACGATGTTGGCTGAGAAACTGCCTTCCTTGAGCCGCAGTTCTTTTTGGCCGGAATCAGAAAATGTGAGCATGGAATTGCCCGAAATCATAACCTTCGAGCCATCGTTAAACTCCAATTCAAACCACGCATCCGGCGTCATTCCCTCGATGGTGCCTCCGAATAGCTTCGCGCCGGCATTGAGTTTATGCTGCACGCGTCCCCCGTCCCCGGTCCAGAGCAGCGGGCCGCTTAGGCCGGTGATTTTTGCGATAGGCGGCTTCGCTTTCGCTTCCGGTCCCTGCGAAAAAATGTTGATGAAGAGGCCGATGACAATCAACGCCGCCATCGCCGGCAACGCGCGGGAGAAGGTGCCCGTTGGGGTCGGCTCAATTACATTCGTCGCGGGTTCCGGTGTCAGCACCGCATCCAGCGAGGAGAAATCCGGCATCGCAAGATTAGCCTGCAGGCCCTCGTGCACATCCAGATATTGATGATACTGCTCCCGCGCCTCCGGCTGTTCGTGCAGAATTTCATTCAGACGCGCTTTGTCTTCTGACGACAACTCTTCATCTACCAATCGACCGAGCAGCAAGTCTAATTCGTCCTGCCAAGTTTGTTTTTTTTCACTCATGCTTGTTTCTCCTGTAAACGGTTTTGGACGCAGTCCCGGAGACTACGCCGCAGTCGGTGAAGTTTCACCCGAACCGTCACGACTTTTTGGCCGACTTCCGTGGCTATTTGTTCCATGGAAAGCCCGCCTTGGTATCGTAAATTCAAGAACGCCTGATTGTCATCTGACAGTGCCTGGAAACATTGGTGCAAGTGCGCCAGTCGCCCGTCCCGCTCGTCGCTGTCATCTTCCCGCTCATCGATGATGGCCATCACCTTGTCGGTGAAGACCAGTCGCTCCCTGTTCTGCGAGCTGCGATACGACAAAATCTGGTAGCGCGCCACCGTCGCGGCCCACGCGTTAAAATTGGTGCCCAGCGTGTAGTCATCCGCCTTGCGGCACAGCAGGAGGTTGACCTGCTGCAGCACCTCCATCGCCTGATCGCGATTGGCCATGCGGCGGAAAATGTATCCGTAAAGCCGCTGCTGACCCTGCGTCAGTTCCAGAATAAATTCATCGGATAGATTCATCGTCACATGCGGTTTTCCTCTGCAAATGATATGTCCAAAAACCAGAATAGTTACGCACTTTTTTCCGGGGCACTGTATTTTCGATCTTTTCCACCGAGCAATCGGCCGGTTTTCTCGATTGCCCGCGCGCCCAATTAAAGGCAATGTAACCTTTTCAACGGAACGAACATATATTATGAGAGTACCGGTGATGAGAGGATTTGAAACGACAAAATCAAGCGCGGGCCAATTGGCACGAGGCTTTCAGCGAGCAGAAACAGAAATCACCGTTGGTATCGAGGGGCTGAAAGACATCGCTTCATTTACCGACCCGAAATCGCAAACCCACAACAAAAATGATCACTCGAATCGTCGACACTTTTAACAAGCGCCATCTGATTGTATTCCTGTTGGGCTACACGGCTTATTTGGTTTTCAGCTTCAATCAATCGCCCGTCGAACCCAAGCCCGTGAAGCAACCCGTTCGAAACGCCGCGGCGCAGACGCCCAAGCCGCCGACTGCGATTGGGCATCCCTCACTGATGAGCCCGCACGTGAAACCGATTGCGCTGCACGGCGGTCGCGTGTTTGTCGTGAACACACCTTCGGATACGGTGGACGTCATCGACGCCCAATCGCGAAAAATTATTGCGCGCATTGATGTGGGCATTGATCCGGTGAGCCTCGCGGTGCGGCCGGATGGCAGGGAGGTTTGGGTGGCGAATCATGTTTCCGATTCGGTGAGTGTTATCGATGCCGACCCCGCGAGCCCAACGCATTTGCGCGTCATCGCCACGGTGCAGGATTTGAATCCACAAACGAAGGCGACCCGTTTTGACGAACCGGTGGGCATTGCCTTCGCCAGCAACGAGAAGGCGTACGTCGCGTTGTCGTCGGAAAATAAAATTGCCATCGTCAACGTGACCACCCGCAACGTCACGCGGCACTTGAACATCACCGCGCAAGATCCGCGCGCTATCGTGGTTCGGGGCGGCAAGCTGTACGTGATTCCATTCGAGTCCAACAACAAGACCCAGCTTTCCGGCGGTTATAAAATTGACGGCGACTTGGTCACGTTCAACGCCCACGAACATTCCATCGCCAACAACAACGTCCTGTCGCTCGGCCACAAAACAGACATCGTAAAGCATCCGCGCGTGCCCGATCGCGACTTGTATATTTTTGACACCAAAACCGATCGCCTCATCAACACTGTCGACACCCTCGGCACACTGCTCTACGGCCTCGCGGTGGATTCCAAGGGCCGCGTCTTCATCGCCCAAACCGATGCCCGCAACGACATCAACGGCCGCGCCGGCACCAAAAAACACGGCTTAAAGGAACTGCAAAACCGCGCGTTCCTAAACCAAATCACCCGCGTGAATTTTGATGGCAACGAAGCGCGGAAACCTAAATTCATCGAGCTCGAACCGCTACCGCCCAGCCATCCCAAACAAGGCCAAGCGCTCGCCACGCCCTTTGCCATTCAAGTGAGCGCGGACGACTCCACGCTATTGGTCACCGCCGCCGGATCGGACAAGCTCTTCACTGTCGATGCCAACACCGGAAAAATCCTCGGCCGCACAAACGTCGGTGCAGTCCCGCGCGGCATCGCATTGGGCGAGGGAACAGCATGGGTGCTCAACGCTGTCGCCAACACCATTTCGCTGGTCGATGTTTCCAATCCCAATAAGCTCGAGGTGCAGTCGACCCTCACATTACACGACCCCACCCACGCCGCTTTCAAACGCGGCCGCATTGCGTTCAACACCGCGGCCGCCTCCACCACATCCACTTTTTCCTGTGCCAGTTGTCATCCCGATGGCCACACCGACCAGTTGCTGTGGGTTTTGAAAACGCCGATCGTCACGCGCGGCACGCAAATTATGCCGCGCTCCACCATGCCCGTGCGTGGCCTGCGCGACACCGCGCCTTTCCATTGGGACGGCATTCCCGGCGATCCCTACGGCGGCAACAACAGCGCCAACATTTTCAAACGCGTAAAACCAAACAGCCACGTCGACGTGCCCGAAAGCACCACGCGACATCTCATCGATGGCGGCCTTGCCAGCACAATGGCGTTGGATGGCGACACCACGAAAAATGACGAAGGCAAAGCGGGATTGCTCTCCAAAGCGCAGCGGGATGACATGGCGAAGTTTTTGCTCAACGTCACCTATCCCCCCGCGCAACGCCGCGCGTTTGATAATGAATTGTCCGAACGCGCGCGGGATGGGTTCGAGCTGTTTCACGTCAGTGGCGATAACGACCCCTCCAAGCGCCGGCCCAATGTCTGCGGCGATTGCCATCGCATGCCCTTCCTTGTGAGCAGCAACACGCCCGGCACGGGCATGGACGCCCCCACGTGGCGCGGCGCGTACGATCGCTTTCTCATTCTACCGCAAGGCCGTTTAAACATCATCGATTTCGATTTCTATCGGCGCGTGGCCGAGGCCGGTAATACCGAACAACGCATCTGGCAATTCTCGTGGGGCGGCCGCCGCCATTTCGATCCCGTTTGGGATATGGTGCTCGAAGGCAGCACCGGCTTTTCCGGATCCTTTGCGCGTCAAGTGACACTGAACAAATCCACCGCCAATAAAAAATTGACCGGTGATTTGCTCGATGCCTTGGAAGCTTCCGCTCGCGAAGGCGGCATCGTCCTGCAAGTGGAAGGCGCGTTCATCACAAACGCGAAGGCCACGCCCGTGAAATTCCAATTCGATGGCGCGTACGTTCAAACCGATGGGCCCCGCAAATCCTTCACCCGCAAACAACTCGCCTCACTCGCGGCCGAAGGGAAATTCATCGGCACCTTCACCGGACGCCACGGCGCGAATGCCGATTACGATCACCCGCAACCCGCGCTCTGGACGCTCGGCCCCATTCACAGCCAAAGCGGTCGCCAAAAATTCCCCACGCTCGGCGGCAACAACAAAACCATGACCCTCAGCGGCCGCCACATCCGCGAAGGCGCAAGCCTCATCGTCAACGGCAGGAAGGTCGCCGGAACAATTAAGATTGAGAAAAAGGATCGGCTTGTAATCACACTCAAGACGTTGCCCGAAATCGGCATCCACTTTCTACAAATACAAAACCCAAGCGGCCTGTTCAGCAACGACTTCATTTTTCACGTCAAAGGAAATGTCGCGCAAGCCAAACAACTGCAGGACGCCATCGCCGCCGGCAACCTCAGCACGGTTAAAAAATTAATCGCCCAAGGCGCGAAGCTCAACGCGTTGCCCGAAGACGGCGGCTCGCCGCTCAGCACCGCCGCCTTCCACGGCCAACTGGAGATCGCCCGTCACCTCATCGAAAAAGGCGCACGCCTTTCCTTCCCCAACCGAGATGGCAACACTCCCCTGCACGTCGCCGCCTTCATGGGCCGCACCGAATTGGTAAAACTCTTTCTCGCCAAAGGCGCGAGCACCACACAACGCAACCAACGCCGCGAGACGCCCATCGATTCGGTCTCCGGCAAATGGGACAAAGGTTTGGCCGATTTTTATCGTAACCTCAACAACGCCACCGCCAACAAAGTGGACCTCAAGGAAATCCAAAAACTCCGCCCGCAACTCGCCAAGCAACTGCGCGAGCACGCCGCGAAATCGAACAAATAAATTAACTGAAATGAAAACGCATCACATCCACTTCGCTCTAATGCTCGGCCTCACGCTCACTGCGGTCGCCGCCGATATTGACTCGTTTGAAAAAACCAAGGCCGACAACTGGCATCACTGGCGCGGGCCCAGCGCCACGGGCGTTTCGGCCACCGCCCAGCCGCCCACCCAATGGAGCGAGGAGAAAAATATCCAGTGGAAAATCGCCATCGAAGGTTACGGAAGCGCCGCGCCGATTATTTGGGGCAACAAAGTGTTCATCCTCACCGCCATCAACACCGGCAAGGTCGATCCCTCGCTGCCGCGCCCGGAGGATCAACCGCGGCGCGTGTTCGGCATCAAACATCCGAATACAGTTTATGAATTTGTCGTGCTGTGTCTCGACCGCAAATCCGGCGAGGAACTTTGGCGCAAGACGGCCACCAAATTGATCCCGCACGAGGGCACGCACGGCGACAATAATTTTGCCTCCGCCTCGCCCACTACCGATGGCGAGCGGCTCTATTGCTGGTTCGGTTCCGCCGGTTTGTTTTGCTACGACCTCAACGGCAAAAAACTTTGGGACCGCAAACTCGGCCAAGTGCGAATGGGCGCGTACCTCGGCGAAGGCTGCTCGCCCGTGATCCACGACGGCAAACTCGTCATCGTGCGCGACCATCAAAAGCAATCGACCATCGAAGTCCTCAACGCCAAGACCGGCGAACCCATTTGGAAAAAGAACCGCGCCGAAGGAAACACGTGGGCCACGCCGGCCATCGTGCAGCACAGTGGCAAAACGCAAGTCATCACCACCGCCTCCGGCAAAGTGCGCAGCTACGATCTCGCCAATGGCGACCTCATCTGGCAATGCGCCGGCCTCACCGGCAACGCCATCCCCTGTCCCGTGGTGGAAAACGGCGTGGTCTTTTGTATGAGCGGTTACAAAGGCTACTCGCTCCTCGCCCTGCCGCTCACCGCCCGGGGCGACATCACCGGCACCGACAAAATCCTCTGGCGCAAAACCCGCGGCACGCCCTACATCCCCTCGCCCGTGCTCTACGATGGCCTCCTGTTTTACAGCCAATCCAACCAAGCCCTCCTCACCATCACCGACGCCAAGACCGGCGAAACCCATCTCGACCGCGAACGCCTCCGCGCCGTCTCCAACGTCTACAGCTCCCCCGTCGCCGCCGCCGGAAAAGTTTATATCACCGGCCGCAACGGAGTCACCCTAGTCCTCAAGCGAAGCAAAAAACTAGAAGTCCTCTCCACCAACAAACTCAAAGACCGCCTAGACGCCTCCCCCGCCCTGGCCGGAAACCAACTCTTCCTCCGTGGCCGCCAATTCCTCTATTGCATCAGTGAAAAAAATGAATGAATCGGAAACCTTTTCCTTCCAACTCACGTCAACAAACCAATTCATAAAATGAAAATCCAATCCCTCACCCTAATGGCCGCGGCCCTCGTGCTGGCCGGCTCCCTGTTCACCGCCCAGGCGGATGACCGACAAAAAACCGATGATCCCCGCAAGGCCCGCTATCTTTCCGCCCAGCGCGAATTGAGCGCCGCAGTGAAGGCCGGCAAAATCTCCGAGGCCGATGCCAAGCGCCGGTTGGCCGGATTCGGCAAATCGCTCTGGGCCAAGGAAAAGACTCAAGGCGGCGGCGACAAAGCCAACGCTGAACGCATCGCCAAGTATCGGCACGCCGAACGCGAAATCATGTTCGCCGTAAAAGCCGGCAAAATCTCTGAGGCGGAAGCGAAAAAGAAACTGGCCATCATCAAGAAAGGCCTCAGCGGCGAAAACCATGGCAAAGCCAAGCACGGCAAAAAGGAACATGGCAACGAACGCATGGCCAAGTACAAGGCCATCGAGCGCGAAATCTACGGTGCCGTGAAAGCCGGCAAGCTGTCCAAGGAAGACGCCGCGAACAAGCTCGCCCACATCAAGCGCGAGCTGTTCGGGCAAGCCAATCCAAGCAACCGTCGCCCGGCCCCCAAGGCCGCTCACGCCAAGCCCGGCCAACCCAAGCGCATCAGCCGCGAGCAGGCCGAAAAGATGGGCCGCGAGATTGTGGCAGCCGTCAAGGCCGGCAAACTCTCCCGTGAGGAAGCCCACCAGAAATTCCAGGCCATCCGCAAAATGATAGGCGCCGCCCAATCAGACCGCGCCCCGCAAGCCCGCCCGGATCATCACCGCAAGCCGGCCACCAGCGACAAGCGTGACAGCAGCCGCAACCTCGCCGCTGAAGTCGACGCCCTGCGCCGGGAGATCCATGAACTGAAACGCACCCTCGAAGCCATCCGCCGTCACCACGGCGAACGCCGCGAGCGCTAGAAAACAAAAATCACTCCCAAAGCCCCCGGTTCGCCGGGGGCTTTTTTTGTGCCTATTCCATCTCAGCCAGTGCATTGGCGAAGGCTTGGCCGATTTGGGTTAGGATTTTGGCGGAGCCGAGGTAGTGGTAGGCGGCGTTGGAGACGCCGATCTCTAGGATTTTTTGTTCCTCTTTCGTAAAGAGTTTAGCTGTGAATTTAGCGATGGCTTGGTCGCGCTGTTCGCGGGTGAGGTTTTTGTCTTTCGAAAGCTCACGGCGCTTGGCGTTGATTTGGCCGCGGCGTGCGACCAGTTCGGAGAGTTGGCCGTCCCAGTAGTTTTCGGTGAACACGGCGGTGACGTTGCCTTTGAATTCCGGCAGCTTGGCGGGCGCGGCCATAGCTTTGCGATACTCTCCGTGGATGCCGGCGTAGCGTTTTTGGGCCGGGCCGTACTTGGCAATCGGGCCGCCCGCGCCCATCACGCCGATGACGAACGGCAGCTTGGGCGCTTTCAAATCCCGGCGCACATCGCGGATGAAGTGCGCGAGGTTTTTGCTGTAGGCATCGTAGCTCCCCGGCTGGCCGCGCGTGGGATAGGTGCCGCCGTCCACCATATCGTTCCATCCCTGAAACCACACGAAGCCGGCCAGTTCGTAGCCCGCCTTGGCGTCGTAATCCGGATACACGCGCGGGATATCGGCGAGCACTTTGTTGATGTGCTCGAGCATCAGGCGATAGTAAACGCCCGTGCGCTCGATCTTTTCCTTGCGTGCCGCAGCCACGGTTTTGCCGCGCTGTTTAATATTCTCCAGTTGTTGTTCGTTAAATTCATACGGCCCCGCGCTGGGTGAACGGAAATCTGTGTTTAACGATTTGCCGCCCCACGATGTTTTGATTAACAGGATGGGTTCGCCGACGTGTTTTTGCATGGTGATGCCGAAGGTCAGCTCCGGCCCAATCTTTGGCTCGCGTCCGCCGGCGCCGTAGCCAACGGTCAACCGGCCGTGTTTCTCGCCGGATTCCACCGAGGGTTCGATGGAGGAAATCCAAATATTTTTTTGCAGCTTCGCCGTGCCGTCCGCATTCTGAATTGCCTTCAGCAAGGGCGCTGTTTTGGGATCCATGCCCAAGTGCGGCAAGGTCCGCTCGGCCGCGTGGCCTTGCATGTTGGATTGCCCGACAAGCAGATAAACCTTGAGTGGCTTGGCGGGGCGTGGGCGTCGTTGTGATGGCTCACGAACGACGCGCTGCAGCCAGGCACGCGCCTGCTGTCGGTAGGGGCTTTCGCGGTGCATCCACAGATCGGTATGGGAATGGATGACCTTCCCTTCGGGGATATTGAAAATTCTAGCAACCGGCACTTTCAGGAAAGTAAACCGCGCAAGCTCAAGGTGGTTCTTTAGGTAATCATTGCCGTTGCCGCACACCAACACCGGGCGCCCCTTTAGCTTCGCCAGCCGCTTCAGGGCCGAGGCCCGGTCGTCATTGGCATACCCCCAAGTCCTTTGTCCGTCGAAGTGATCGTGGGTGAATATGCCTTTCCAAAAGGCGGCAATCTCATCATCGGCCAACCCCACGTAGCTCGCCCCGATGGCGCCTCGGGAGAAGCCGCAGATGAACAGGTTGTCGTTGTCTCCGCCGAATTGCTTGCAGATGCGCGGCAGGTTGACCTTGCAATAGTCAATGGTGGCCTGCCGATCGCCCCACCATTGAACGGCGTTTTTTCGGCGGACTTTGTCCACGTACGGCATGGTCACCCAAATGAACCCCTTGCCGCCGCTTAGGCCGTAGCCGAGGTTGGCGTCCTTCACCTGACCGCTGCCCTTGCCGGGCGGGAAACGATTGCCGGTATACTCGACAATCACCGGATACTTGCCGCCGGGCTTCCAGTCCGTGGGCAAATACAACGCATGATAAACATCTGTGCCTCTGTATTCGGGGGCCATCTGACGCACACGTTTGCCGGGCGCCGGCTTGCCTTGGGTCATTGACGGACTTTCCAGATCCGCCGCCTGAAGTGGCATTGCCATCAGCAACAACACTTGAAACATCTTGGTTATCCGCGAACTCATTGGTGATTCAACCGGCTAACGTTAGTTCCTGCCCTTCAACAACTCCGCCATCGCGCGGCCCATGGCATCGCCCACGTTCATATACGTTTCGGCGTTGCCGCTGTAATGACCGCCGGAGCTGCCGCCTTTAGATAGCGGATGGCTATAAATGGCAGCGACGTTGCCTTTGAACTCCGGGTATTTGCCGGACTTGCCGTCGACGGCAAGCATGGCATTCAAAATTTTGCCACCGCCGTCGGTGGCGCCCTTTTTGGTTTGGCCAAGCGAGGCGCAAACAAATTTGGCCTTGGGCGCGTTGAAGTCCTTGCGAAGCGTCTTGATCAGATGAACCAGATTTTTTTCGTACCGACTGGAGAGCGCGGCGCTGCGGCTATCCCGATCGCCTTGCCACCAGAAGAAACCGGCGATCTCATATTTCTTCGCGCCGGGATAATACTTGTCGAGTTCCGCCAGCACTTTCCGAGCCCGAGCAATATCGCCGTCGTACTGCATCCCCGCGTACCATTTAATTTTCTTCGGCTCTTCGCCTTTCTTCCAACGCTCCGGTGTGCCTTTGTAGCCGGGATGAATCCATGTGACGCCCTTGGCATCGGTAAACTCAAAACCTTCGCCGCCCGGCGGCAGCAAGTCCCAGCCCAAGGCGCGGTTGCCGATGCAGCTCTTAAGAATCATCACAGGCGCATCGGTCGCCTCGCCCACATGATGGCCGATGCCAATTTCCGGGCCGATCCTTCCGCCCTTGATGGTCATCCACTCATTATTGAAACCCCGCATGCCGCCGAGGCCGCTGCCCATCACGCGCACGTTGCGCACATCCTTCCGCTCGGTCCACTTGCCAGCGGCGTCCACCAAATACGGATATAGCTTCTTCGATTTCACCGCGTGCTCCAGCGTGCCATCCTTCTCCCCCGCCACCTGGCCGAAACCGAGCATATTGGATTGCCCCAGCAAAAGATAAACCTGCACCGGCTTGGTCATATCCGCCGGTTTACCATCGGGGTCGGACAGTTGTTTTGGTAAATCCTTGGCCGCTGCGGATACAGCAACGAAGGCCAGAGCAATCGTGAGGGTCAATGATTTGATAAACGGAAGTCGAGGTTGTGTTTTCATTGTGATATCAAAAAAAGGTCTACAGAAAAGACTGAGCAACAATCCCAAAAATTCAAACAACAATTCTTCGCGCAAAATGCCGATTGCAACCCAAGCTAAGTATCACTAATTCAAATCCAACCGTTATGCCCACCATTCAACTCGAAACAAACATCGCCGCGCCCGTGGAGCGCGTGTTTGATTTGGCGCGGAGTATTGATGCACATACGAGCACGACCGAGGGCACGGGCGAGCGTGCGGTGGAGGGGCGGACTTCCGGGCTCGTCGAAGCCGGCGAAACGGTGACGTGGGAGGCAAGGCACCTCGGCGTGCGCCAGCGGTTGACCTCGAAAATAACGGCGATGGAACGGCCGGATTTTTTTGTGGATGAAATGGTGCAGGGCGCGTTTGCCACGATGCATCATCGGCACGAGTTTGGCGAAGCTGGCGAGGGTACATTGATGCGGGATGTTTTTGAATTCACTGCGCCCTTGGGGCCGCTCGGTTGGTTGGCCGAGAAAATGTTTCTCACGGCTTATATGGAAAAATTTTTGCTTCAGCGTAACGCGGCGCTCAAATCCATGGCCGAGTCTGATCAGTGGCGCGAGTTATTGAATTGAAGCCGGATTATTTATTTTGCAGCGGTTCGTTCTTTTTTCGGTAGAGGAAGGCGTCGGAGGTGAGGAGCGAGATCAACATTGCGTTCATGCTGCCGTTTTCGCGGTAGGCGCGGTAGGCATCCTGAAGGATGGGGGCGTCGTTGAGAGTTTCGTTGCGGCCCATCCAGTAGCGGAAGGCGTGGCGGACGAAGACTTGCTCGACGTGATCGCTCTTGGCGAGCTTGTCGATCATTTCCAGCGCGTTGGCCACGGGGCCGTCGAGGGCGGGGTCGCCGCTGTTGATGATTTGGCCGGTGCTGTCGACGGGCTGGTCCAGTTCGGTGGTTCGGAATAGGCCGGCGTGGTTGTACATTTCAAAGGGGAGACCGAGCGGATCCATTTTTTCGTGACAGGTCCAGCAGTACGCCTCGCGAGTGACGCGCATGCGTTTGCGCAGGGTGGTCTTGGGTTCATCGGGCAACATCGCGTCCACGGTGATGGGAACGTCAGGGATACCGCCGCCGAGCAGTCGCTCGCGAATCCAGCGGCCCCGGAGGATGGCGTGGTTGTCCATGGCGTCGGAATGGGAGACGAGCCAGGAGGGATGCGTGAGAATGCCGAGGCGTTGGCCCTCGGGCGCCGTGGCCAAGGTCCGGTCGGGTTTCATGGAGCCGTTACCAAAAGAACGCCGACCAACGCGCGCGTAGATTTTTTCGCCGGTTAATATGGCTGTCGTCACATTGATATTGCCGGTGCCGCGACGCCGCTTTTTCGCGTTCGCGATTCGTTTCTTGATCGCCGCCAGTGATTTATTTTGGCGAACCAATGTTTTCTTGATCTGTCCGTCATCGGGGTTTTCTTTTAGCAGAGCTGCCAACTGGGCAACTTCTTTTTCAATGGCAGCAAGTTCTGCCGTTTCTATTTTAGCCGACTCCACATCTGCTTTTTTCTTGGCTTCCGCAGCAGCTTTCCGTTCTTCCGGATTGTTTTTCTGGCCGAAATACGTCCTGTCATTATTCGCCGCCACCACTTGCTGCGTGGTGAGCAATTCTTTCAACACATCTTTGTCCTTCGCCAGAATGAACTCGATCAGGCGATCGGTGCTCGCGGTGGCGTCGAACATCGCGCGGTAGTGGGAGGTGCCGCGGGTGCTGACGCCGGTTTGTGCCAAGGCACTTGTGTCTTTGCAAATGTAGCCGCCCAAGTCGTAGTCGAAGAAGTCGCGGAAGAAACGAAGGACGCGCGGCTTGCGGATGCTGTCGTTGGCGAGCATGCGGGTGATTTCGCGTTCCACATCTTTGCGTGTGCGCATGCGGCCCTCGACGATGGCATTGCGGAGAGTCGCGTCGGGTCTGATGTAGCCAAGGGCGTGGTTCACTGCGAGGCCGAGTTCCCAATCCTGAAGCATCACGCGGCCGTGTTTGTCGGGCTTGCCGGTTGTCGCCAGCTCTGGACGAAACAGCGCGTCACGATCAAGGAAGATGGCGGACAACCCCATGAACACGCCTTTTTCTTTGCCAACTCTGCTCACGGAATTCTTGACGACTTGCAGATAGTCAGCGGATTCCTCCGTGGTGGGCGGCCGGAAGGTCACAGCCTCAAAGAGATAATCCACCGCCGCACGCAGGCGCGCATCAGTGACGCCCGGCGCCTTCATCAAGTCGTGAATGGGCGACAGCGGGCGCGCGATTTTTGTGCTGTAAACGATCGCGGTGGGCAGGCCACGGAGATCACCCTTGGGTTTGACTTTGTCGTAGGATTTCGGGTCGTTGGTAATCTGTTCGGGGAAACCCACCAAGCTCAGCGGGCCGTAGGCCATGTAGCGCAGAATGTCTTCGGCCTTGCTCAGAATCTGTGTGGCTTCGGAACTGTTGACGGTGTAAAAGTCCGGATAGTTTTCGAGGCCGTGCTTGCGGGCCGACGAAAGAACCACCGGCACGCTCTTGACCGCCGTGGCGTAGGCCACCGTGCCGCCTTCCCAGCGGATGATGCGGTCGGTGCCAAAGTAAAGTTTCAACTCGCCGCCGTGATTGGTGGGCACCCCATCGCCGCGCGTGCGCTGGCCGGGCTTGGCCGGATCGTATTTTGGCTCGTTGTTGATCAACTCGTTGAGTCGCGTGATGTGTTCCTGCGGGGTCACCCGCCAAATGCGCGCGGGCGAGAATGTGGGCGCAAGCCGGATGCCTTTGGGCAACGGGCCGAAGAGGAGATCGTGGGCAAGATAGTTGCCTTTGTTGGGATCGAGGTGGGCGTGGAACCCGCCCTTGCCCTTCATCTCGCGCTGCAACTCGCTGACGATCCAGTCGGAAAACCGCAGCCGATCGACAATGTCCGGCTGCGATTTTTTCTTGGGCGGCATTTCCTGGAGCGTGACCTGCGCCCAGACGGATTTCCAAACTGCGGCGTTGGTTTCATCCACCGGCCCCAAATCTTCCAGCGAAAGATCGCCCTTCTTGGTTTCGTTGTCGTGGCAATCGAAACAATTGTTCTCAAGAAAACTCCGGGCAAATTTCTTAAAATTCCCGCGTGCGGGTTCGCCGGGTGTGTAGATTTCCGCAGCCTGAGCCGCCGTTCCGTGTATGGCCAAGACTGCCACCCCGAGGGTGAAGGTCAGCCCGTTCATGCGAGAATCTCTTTGAGCGGTCCGGTGCTGGAATCAAATTTAGCGGCCATCTTCTCGGACATGTTGAAGCGGTCGACCTCGACACCGGACGCGCGAAGGATTGATGTGTACAGCGCGTTGAGCGGGCGCTTGCCGTCCAGCTGCGTGAAGCAACCGGTCTTGAACGCGCCGTCGTAATTGCCCAGCAACATCACCGGCCAGTTCTTGCCGGAGGTGTGCTGATAATCCGCGTTGTTGCTGGTGTAGACGATGAGCGTGTTGTCCATCATTGTGCCGCTGCCCTCGGGCACGCTCTCCAGTTCCTGCATGAGCTTCACCAACATGCGACTGTTGTATTGGCGAATCTTAATCCAAATCGGGTTGTTCGGCTGCTTCATGTGGCCGAGGTTGTGGCCCTGCTGCTCCACGCCCAATCCTTTCCACGCGCCAAAAATCTCACCGCGACCGGAGCCAATCGTGAGCACGCTGGTGATGCCCGACTTGAGCGCCGAGATGCCGAGATCCAAAATGCGATCGTGCCAGTCGGTTTCAAATTCCGGATTCGAGTAGGCCTCGTCCACCTCGGGTGCAAACCGCCGTAGATGACTGGACACCTTGCCGAGGCGTTCACGCAGGCCGTTGATGTCGTTGAAGCTCTGGACAAACTGGCCGTAGCGTTGTTTGTCCGATCCGCGCAGCGAGCTGCCCTTGGCTGCGGCCAGTTGCTCAATGCGATCGAACATGCTGGAACGCGCCTCATGGCTCTTGCGGATGTCGCCCTGCGAAATACCGCCGTACAGCATCTGGTAAAGATGGTTCGGGTTGGAGTGCATGAAGATCGGCTGCCCCGCGCCGCTGGCCGAAAGATTCGCCACCGTCGGTTTGGCCTTCATGTTCTCAATGGAATCCATGCCGATGCACAAATGCGGCAGCAAGGTTTCCGGCAACGCCTTGCTCAACGTGTAATCAATCGTCGGCCCGCTGGGCGGCACGCCATCGCTTCCGCGATAACCCCCTAGCGCACCGAAGAACGCACTGTGCGACGGGCTGGTGTGCATGCCGTGCAAGCCGTTAATGATATGCAACCGCTCCTTGTAAGGCTCCAGAGCTTTGATCGGTTCGGGCAGTTTCACCTTGGCCAGCGAACCGCTGTTTTTCATGCCTTCGGGAATCGCCGTCGCCGGATCGAACCCTTGGTTCTGCATGAAGAAAATAACGCGCTTAGGCTGTTTCTTGTCGCCCGTCACGGCCGCCTGCGCCAAGCCGGGCAACATCGTCGGCCCGGCAAACGCCGCGGCGGCGATTCCTTTGAGCACTTCTCTGCGTGTAAGATTGTTGCCGTTCATGTCAGTCAATATTGCAAGTTTCGATGACCATTGGGTCAAATAAATTCAATGAAACTTAACCACGCAACGCTCTGAATTTCTCACTTATTTTTTTGGTTAGATTTCAATTTCAACTTCTGAAATGTCTGCGCCGCACAAAACCAAGAACGTGATAAATGTGTTTTTCATTTTATCATCCAAACCAAATCCCGCCACAACGGGGTGTCATTTTTTTGAACCGGCCCGGGTGAGCTGCGGCCGTTGCGGATCAATGAGGTGAGTTTGGCGGTGAGGCGTTTTGAGATGGCGGGGTTGGCGGCGATGAGGTTTTTGGTTTCTCCGGGGTCTTTTGATAAATCATAAAGCTCGCGCTTGGCGCGGCGACCGTCTTCCATCACGAGTTTCCAATTGCTCTCACGGATAGCGAATCGCCCTTGCATTCCGTGGTGCACCATCGCCACGCGCTTGGCCATGCTATTTTCCTTCGCGCCGCGCAGCACGCGATAAAAACTGATGCTGTCCTCGCCCGCATTTTCCGGCAAGCGTTTGCCGAGCATTTTAGCAAAGGTCGCCAGCAAATCGGTTTGGCAAACGGGACGATTCCATTGAGAGCCAGCCTTCACTTGCGCGGGCCAGCGAATCAGGAAAGGCACGCGATGGCCGCCTTCGTAAACGGAACGTTTGCCTTCGCGATAAATGCCGTTGCTGCGATGGTCGTGCAATTCGATGCGTTTGCGCCAAGTAGTTTCCGGGCCGTTGTCGCTCGTGAAAATCACCATCGTGTTCTTGGCGAGCTTTTCGTCATCAAGCCATTTCAGAATGCGGCCGAGATGGTGGTCGGTCTCAATCATAAACTCGCCGTACGCGCCCGCCTTGCCTTGGCCACGAAATTTTTCCAGCGGAATCACCGGCTTATGCGGCGAGGTATACGGCAAATACAAAAAGAACGGCTTCCCATCCCGAGCATCCGCCGCGCGACCGTCGAGCCACTTAATCGCTTGCGTGGTAAAACGATCGAGGCATTCGACGTCCACAAAATCCGGTGCCACTTCCAAGTCATTCGGCTTGAGTGGCTTGGCCTCGTACGGCGGTTTGATGCGGTAATCGCTGATGGCAATCGCGTT
Source organism: Verrucomicrobiia bacterium (assembly GCA_014239365.1). Lineage (GTDB taxonomy): Bacteria > Verrucomicrobiota > Verrucomicrobiia > Limisphaerales > UBA1100 > JACNJL01. The sequence goes on from JAAZZB010000003.1 coordinate 52,706, forward strand.
GGGTTTTTTACGCGTGAATTGCGTGGGCGGCACCTTCGCGTGACGCCCCTCAAACCACGCCAACACCCCATAATTCATCGAAGCCGGAATGCCCCAAAAATATCCGAAGCCCTTGTCCAGCGGCATATCCCGCACCGGCTGCGACCAGTCGCGCTTGCCCCAAGTGCCGGGGAAATCCATCCCCAAATGCCATTTGCCGACCATCGCCGTGGCGTACCCATTGGCACCGAGCAACGAAGCCAACGTCATTCGTCCATCGGCAATCAAACACTTCGCCTCCGCACCCATCACGCCGCGTTTCAAAGTCGTGCGCCACGCGTACCGCCCCGTGAGCAGGCCGTACCTCGACGGCGTGCAAACTGTGTCCGAGCAATGCCCGTCCGTGAACGTCATCCCCTCGCGCGCCAAGCGATCAATATTCGGCGTCTTGAATTTCGCGTGCGGATTCAAGCACGACGCATCGCCGTAACCCATGTCATCCACATACACGAGAATGATGTTGGGCTTTTCTGCGAAGGCAGCGAGCCCACAAAACAAGATGGTGGTGAAGATTAACTTTTTCATTTTTTAGATTCCATAAAATCGCCGCGCCGTGCCTTCGAAAATCGCATGCGTCTCGTCGTCGCTGAGCGGCCCGAGCACCTCGGTCAAGGCGCCGTGCACCTGCTCGTAGCTGCCCGCCAGTTCGCACACTGGCCAGTCGCTGCCGTACATGCAGCGGTCCGGCCCAAACGCTTCCAGCGCGGCTTCGACATACGGCTTGAGGTCGGTGGGTTTCCAATTTCCCCAATCAGCCTCGGTGATCATTCCGGAAAGTTTACAGAAAATATTTTCGTGCTGCGCCGCCGTCTTGAGCTGCGGCAGCCAGTCATCGATAGATTGGTCTTTGATTTTCGGCTTCGCCAAATGATCGATCACCATTGGCAACTCCGGTAGTTCGCGTCCCAATCGCTCGGCGTGTTTCAGATGCTGCACATAAAAGAGCAGATCAAACGGCACCCGATGTTTTTCTAGCACCTTCAGGCCGCGTAGGATTTCCGGGCGAATAATAAAATCCTCATCCGGCTCGTCCTGTGTGATGTGGCGGATGCCGACGAACTTCGGGTGATCCTTGAATTCCAGCAACTGCTCCTCACACGCCTCGCTGGCCAAATCCACCCAACCGACCACCCCCGCAATCCAATCATTTTCCTCAGCCAACCCAAGCGCCCAGCGATTCTCCGCCACGTTGTGTTGCGTCTGCACAAAAATGCTCTCGGCAATGCCGGCCGCGTCCAGGTGCGGTCGCAAATCCGTCGGCAAATAAGTGCGGTTGATCGGCGCATGCTGCGGCGCCTTGAGCCACTCGTAATCGAACGGCTTGTCCAGCTGCCAAAAATGTTGATGGGCGTCGATCATTTCAATTGCCCGGAAGTGTCACGACGAAAGTTCAGTTTCTTGATCGTGCCCTTTACCGGATTGAGATGGCGGCCTTTGAGGCGTTCGGTGTTTTTTGCGAGGTCGAACCACTTGGCGGCCATTGCCTCGACGCGCTTGGGATGTTTAGCGGCGAGGTCGTTTGTTTCGGTGCGGTCTTCATTGAGGTTGTACAATTCCCAGCGGCCGAGTTTGGCGGAGACGAGTTTCCACGGGCCTTGGCGCAGGGCGCGGTCGGTGCCGAAATGGAAATACAATGTCTCGTGCGGCGCGCGTTGTTTGCCCTGCAAAATTGGCAGGAGGGATTTGCCCATTAGCGGGTCTATTTTGCGGTCGGCAATTTGCTTGGGATATTTTGCGGCGGCCACGTCAATAAATGTCGCCATAAAATCAATGAGGTGCGCGGGTTGGCGCGTGATGCTGCCGGGCTTGGCTTTCAATCCCGACGGCCAGTGAGCGATCATCGGCGAGCTGATGCCGCCTTCGTGTTGGTTTTGTTTGTAGAGGCGGAACGGCGTGTTGCCCGCGTGGGCCCAGCTGGCGTCGTAGGTCCAGTAGGATTGCGGATCCCACGGTTTGAGCTTGCGACCGCGCGTGCGTTCGAACGGGCACGCGCCGTTGTCCGCGCAGAAAAGAAACAGCGTGTTTTCCCAAACGCCCTTGGCCTTGAGCTTGGCGATGATGCGGCCGATGTTGGCGTCCATCACCTCCACCATCGCAGCGAACACTTCCATCCGGCTCGACTCCCACGCGCGATCCTTTGCGCTGAGGCTATCCCACGCGGGGATGTGCGCGGGGCGTTTACTGAGCGTAAACTTTTTCGGGATGAGTCCGCTCTTGAGTTGCTTCGCATAACGCGTCTCGCGCAATTGATCCCAACCGTCATCATAACGGCCTTTGCATTTTTTTACATCCACCTCCGGCGCGTGCAGCGGATAATGCGGCGCGTTGAATGCAACATACAAAAGAAATGGATCCTTCTGCGCCGTCGCTTCATCCAAAAACTTCAGCGCAAAATCGCCCATCGCGTGCGTGGTATAAAACGGCCGACCATTCAACCGCTTGGGCACATTATATTTTTCGCCATTGTGGCGGAAGGTCTCATCGCCCGTGAAAAAATTACACGCGCCGGAAAGATGCCCCCAATACCTCTCGAACCCAAAATCCGTCGGCTGTTTGCTCAAATGCCATTTGCCCACCATCGAAGTAGAATAACCCGCTTCGCCCAACACCTCCGCGATCGTCGCCCCGCGGCTGAGGCCCGCGCCGCCGGCTTGATCACAATACAGTCCCGTCAGCAAACTCACCCGCGACGAGTGGCACTTTGCCGTATTATAAAACTGCGAGAACCGCAACCCCTTCGCCGCCAACGCATCCAAATGCGGTGTACGAATCTCCGAGCCATAACACCCAATATCCGCAAACCCCAAATCATCAGCCATAATCAAAACCACATTCGGCCGATCCGATCTATTCGACTGACTCGCCGCTAAACCATCCAACGCCCACAGCGCCGCCCAAAAAAAGAAGATGCGTTTCACGCGGGAGTTTTCGCGCAATGCGGTGCGTTGGTCAAGTGGCTGCGTTGTCTAGCCGCTCACAATTGTCTCCGCCGGACGCACGCGGGCAACCAGTTTTTTGCGTTGTTTGGCCAAGGCTCGAAAATCACATTCCACCTGCACCCCATGCCAAAACCCCTCCGACTGCCCAAAGAAAGCCCCAAACCGAATAGACATTGTGGGCGTAATGGATCGACGTCCCAGAACAATCTCATTGATGGCTCGCGGCGACACCCCAACCGCGCGCGCCATTGCGTTCTGCGAAATTCCCATCGGCCTGAGATACTCCTCCAGCAAAATCTCTCCGGGTGTGGGCATGGCTCAGTCTTCGGACAGTAATTTAATCGCGTCAGTCGCCTCTTCGAACAAACCTGAGAGCTCAGGTTGACCCGCGAAATGGTAAGAAACGAACCGCGCGCCGACGTTTTCGGTTCGGTTGAAAAAATAGCATGCGTTTTTTTCCGTCTGCGGCGACGCGCTAACTTGGACAAGAGGCAGGAGTTTCAATGCACTGCCCTGATCCCCGTTAATGATATAGAGGCTATCGACGGCAAGGCACTGAGACATCGCGCGTGATTCTTTCAGAAACTCACTATTACTGCCCCTCAGAATCGCGATTTCAGTCTCATAAACACCTTTGCGCAGCCTGCAATGGAGCGCATTCACAATCACAGAATTATTCCAGACATCAGCCATAGCCTGCCGCAGTTTTTCCACTTGCCCGAGGAGTTGCTCATTGCGGAGTTTCGCTTCTTCTTGGCTTACGACACCACCATGCCCGCTCCAATCGTTGCGCATTTTGTTTGTCGTTTGTAGAACCGCAGCAATATCTTTGCAGCAAAGAAGCCTGGGGAGCTCGAGCGTTGAATCGAAATATATTGCTGCACAGATCGCCCTGTCGTTCTTTGCATCTTCCATCTTCTTTGCGTTCTCTTGAAGGAGTATCCGAGTCTGTTTCCCTAGGTATTCCACCACCAACTTCCAAGTGCCGAAAGTTGCGCGTTGAAAACTTAGATTTTGCTTCGCCATCGCCTCTTTCAGTTTTTGTTTGTGCGGTTCATAGAGTAAGCGGTTTTCGCTGAACGCACTGAGTAGAATCACGCTGATGAATTCGGCTGACGCTTCGAAGTAGTGGAGAAGATGTTCGTGCCTCGTTTTGTAATCATCACTTGGCGTCGCCTGCCATGCGCGAAGAATCGACGCCAGAGGAAACGGAATCGTTTCAAACCATTGATCCAATCCCAGGCTAGCTTGTTCTTTAAGGTTGCTCGCCAATCGTGAGGAAAAATTGCTGAGCCGATCATCAACAAGGTCGGCAGACTTTGGATTTCTCCACAAGTCGCGCCTCAATTCAGACAAGTCGTTCTGAAGGCTGAGCAAGGTGTTTTCCTCGCCAGACAGACGAGCTTCAATTTCAAGCATCTTCTGTTGCGTTTCCAAGTCGGGAATCAAGACTTGGAGCTTCTTCAGGGTTTGCTTGTTCAGCTTGGGTATGGTGGTTCCCGACTTTCCCCATTCTCGCATCTTCTTACCCAGTTCCGAGTTGAGGAATTGAGCAATAAACGTGGCGTGAGATCTTGATGAATCGACAACGACTTGGGCGTAGTTTTGCGCCTTCAATGTCAACTCGTCAATCGAGTCGACGACGTCGCTTTGTCCGATCATAGGGACGAATACAGCGTTAGACGCCACCGGAAATTTGAATCCATCCCCATGCCGTCCGAGGTTAATCTCGGTTGCTAGTTCCTCGAGAACTACCGCCGGGAATCCGATCTGCTTACGGGCCGATTCGAAGTAGTCTCCTGCGCGAAGCGAATCAATACCCCGAAACTCAAGTGCATCGACGTAGTGCCCGAGCTCAACAGCGCCTCCCTCTTCACCTTTTGCAAAGTTCTCGAGTATTTGCACGTTCGTCTTCTGGTCGCTGGATAACTGTGCGACGAACATTTTCTTGTTTGCCCCTTTCCTAACGACCAAGAGGTAAGCGCGGATTGATGAGTAGGCCGCAAACGAGCCGGGAGGAAGAGCGAGCGCAGCCTCCGCGCTGAAGCCGAGATCTGAAAAGTGCTTTAGAATGGAACGACCGGAGAAAAAGAACGAAGGCGGCACAACGAACAGTCCCACACCGTTCTCAGAAAGCCGAGCCGTAGTCGCAGCAAGTATCAAGTTGCCGAGTTCGTCCTTTAGCTCGATCGATTTCCCTGTCGTATTAAGCAGTGTCAATGATTCGCTGGTTCTGCCACCAAACGGCAGGGAACTAACAACGACGTCTATCGAGTCTTCGCACGTCTCCAACAAGGGCAGAGGTTGGCCGAGTGACCATTCCGCTTGGGGGAATAGCGTCTTCGCCAGTTCACCCTCTGAGGTGTTTATGTTGAATCCGATGCATCGCTCTGCCGATGTTGCTTGCTGAGCAATGGCTAAAAGAGACCCTAAGCCAGCCCACGGGTCCAATATCGTGTTTGCGGAATGAGATGAGAGAATCTTTGATATGACGGCGGGCAGAACAGGGGGAACCGGCATTGGCCCGCTGCGGGCGCCGAAAAACTCAGCGAGTAGATTTGTGACTTCTGGGATCTCGTGTTGTTGCGGGAGAAGCTGTCGTTCAGTCAAAATTGCTGCGAGTTCAGACGGAGCATAATTGGCTGAGTGCGTGGCGCGCTGCTCGTCGAGAATACGCCAGAGCTTGGATATAAAAGATTGCTCACTCATGAGATTTCAATTGGAAGTTGAGTTCGTGAACGCGAGTCTTCGCGTTCATCAGTTCGTTACGGAGTGTTCGGAAGAGGCCTTGGAGTTGGTCCCGCTTTTGTCCGGCCACTACGATTTTACGATTTAGCGATTTGTCGCACGTTGCGATTTCGGGCTGCTCGGGATCGTCCGGCTGGAGGGGGAGGATGAAGTCCTTGTATTTCGGTGCGTCCTTGGCTCCGCGGATGGAGCAGGCGGCATTCCAAATCCAAGTCTCGAGTGATTTACCGTTTTGCAGGTCAGGCATATGACTGCGTGATTTTACCGATTGGCCGAGGATTTGTCGATGAATGGATATTGACGGAGAAGTAGCATTGTAATTACGCGAACAGGATTGCAGAGGGGGCGGGAAACTGGTAAGTGTCCGCGCTTTTATCTTATGTCGACCACATCCAAAATTGTTTATACGAAGACTGACGAGGCCCCGGCGTTGGCGACTTGTTCGCTGTTGCCAATTCTGCGGGCGTTTACGCGGAGCTCGGGAATTGAATTTGAGTTGAAGGATATTTCGCTGGCGGGGCGGATCCTTGCGAATTTTCCGGAGGGGCTCGCGGAGGCGCAGCGGGTGCCGGATGCGTTGGCGGAGTTGGGGGAATTGGCGACTCAGCCGGAGGCGAACATCATTAAGCTGCCGAATATCAGCGCGTCGATTCCGCAATTGGTCGCGGCGATTGAGGAATTGCAAGGGAATGGATTTGCGGTGCCGGATTTTCCGGCGGAGCCGCAGAGCGACGAAGAGAAAAACATTCGCGCGCGCTATGCAAAAGTGTTGGGCTCGGCGGTGAATCCGGTGTTGCGCGAGGGGAATTCCGATCGGCGCGTGGCGGCGCCGGTGAAGGCGTACGCGCAAACGCATCCGCACTCGATGGGCGCGTGGTCGGCTGATTCCAAAACGCACGTGGCGCATATGGACGGCGGCGATTTTTATGGCAGCGAACAATCGCACGTGATGGCCGCGGCCGGCGAGGTGCGGATTGAGTTGGAGAGCAGTGGCGAAACGACGGTGCTCAAGGACGGCCTCGGTTTGCTGGAGGGCGAAGTGATTGATGCGGCGGTGATGAGCGCGGCGGCGTTGCGCGAGTTTATGGCGCGCGAGATTGCCGAGGCCAAGGAACAGGGCGTGCTATTTTCGCTGCACTTGAAGGCGACGATGATGAAGGTTTCCGATCCCATTATTTTCGGCCATTGCGTCAGTGTTTTTTATGCGGAGATTTTTGAAAAACACGCCGAGGCGTTGGACTCAATTGGCGTGAAGCCCAACAACGGCATTGGTGATTTGTACGCGAAGCTCGGCGAATTGTCCGACGAACAACAGGCCACCATAAAAGCCGACATCGATGCGCTGTACGCCGAACGGCCTGCGCTGGCGATGGTTAATTCGGATCGCGGCATCACCAACTTGCACGTGCCGAGCGATGTGATTATTGATGCCTCGATGCCCGCGATGATTCGCACTTCCGGCCAAATGTGGGGACCGGATGGTGAGCCTGCCGACGCCAAAACGGTCATCCCTGATCGCAGTTACGCGGGCGTGTATCGGGAGACGATTGAGTTTTGCAAAGCCAACGGTGCGTTCGATGTGCCCACGATGGGCAATGTTTCCAACGTCGGGTTAATGGCCAAGAAGGCGGAGGAATACGGTTCGCACGACAAGACGTTTGAAATCCCGCGCGCGGGAATCGTGCGTGTGCTCGATGCCGACGGCAACGCGCTGCTTAGTCACGAAGTGGAGGCCGGTGATATTTGGCGCATGTGCCAAACGAAGGATGTGGCGATTCGCGATTGGGTGAAACTGGCCGTGACACGCGCCCGCGCCACCGGCAGCAAAACAATTTTTTGGCTCGATGAAAATCGCGCGCACGACCGCAACCTCATCGCGAAGGTGAACGCATACCTTCCTTCTCACAACACCGACGGCCTCGACATCGAAATTCTGTCGCCCATCGCCGCCACGCGCCTCACCTGCCAACGCTGCAAGGACGGCCTCGATTCGGTGTCCGTCACCGGCAACGTGTTGCGTGATTATCTCACCGACCTTTTCCCGATCCTCGAACTCGGCACGAGCGCCAAGATGCTTTCCATCGTGCCGTTGCTCGCCGGTGGCGGGTTGTTTGAAACCGGCGCGGGCGGTTCCGCGCCGAAGCACGTGCAGCAGTTCAACGCCGAAAACCATTTGCGCTGGGATTCGCTCGGCGAATTTCTTGCCATCGGAGTTTCGCTCGAAGACCTCGGCACCAAAACTGAAAATGCCAAAGCGCTCGTCCTCGCCAAAACCTTGAACGAAGCCATCGGCAAATTCCTCGACGAAAACAAATCCCCCTCGCGCAAAGTCAACGAACTCGACAACCGCGGCAGCCATTTCTACCTCGCCCTCTACTGGGCCGAAGCGCTCGCTGCACAATCCGAAGATGCCGCACTCGCCAGTCAATTCGCCCCCTGCGCCGCCACTCTTGTAGAAAATGAAGCGGCCATTGTCGAAGAGCTCAACGCCGTCCAAGGCCAACCGATGAACATCGGCGGCTACTTCCAACCCGACGAGGCCACAACGACCGCTGCGATGCGGCCGAGTGCTGTGTTTAATGAAGCCCTCGCTGCGCTTGGCGAGTGACGGCTATCGCCGGTAAAAATCCACCCAACTGATCCGCACTTCGTTTGCGCCTTTGAGGGCGGCAGGCGGGAGGGTGACCTCGTAATAGCCCGGTTGATTGTGGCGGTATTTGCCTTCGAGCGGTTTGCCGGCAGGATTGCATAGACGCACATTGAGCGCATCGCGTTTGATCACTTTTTTGCCGATGGTCACACTGATCCCTTCGAGCCCTTTGAGCTGTAGGCGCAGCACAATCTTGGGTGGCCAATCGCCGCGCGCCAGCCGAAGTGTGCCACCGCCGATACCGGTGCCGTCCGTAATCTCCACGCCAACAACACCCCCGCCAAGGGCGAGAAATCGCATGCGCCGCGGCTTGCCGTGTGGGCCTTTTTCTTTGTAATCCAGCTCCAACGTCCGGGCTTTCGTTTTCAAAGTTGCCTGCTTGGCCGGTGGTTTCCCCTGTTCTTCCGCGCGAAATTCGCTGCCCGCCATCAAGCTCAGGCTAATCAATAATAATGTTTTCATTTTGCTGCTGCCTTTCCGCGCTTGGCACGTTTCTTGGAAACTTTTTTGGCAGATTTAGTTTGTGCGAGGGTGGCCTCGTAACCGGCGATGTATTTTTTCATCGGAAACCGTTTCACGGCTTGGCCGATGACTTCCAGTGGCACGTCCTCAATTTTTTTGAAGCGCACGCACGACTTGCCCATGTCGAGTTTCTTGCCGGTTTTTTTCCACGCCTCCACAAACCATTTGCACTGTGCTTCGTCCATGTAAATTCCCATCCCGTAAAACGCCATGTGATTTTTTTGTGATGCTACTGAAACATACGGCAGCGGTTGATCGGGCTGGCAATGATAGCCGGAAGGATACACTGAATGCGGAACGACATAACCGATCATCCCCCATTGCATGACCTCCTCATAACCTTTGGGTAAATTTTTCAGAATCACCGCGCGTAATGCGCTAATGGCCTCGCGCCGATCCGGCGGTAGTTCCTTCAGATAGTTAGCAACGGTAGTGGCTTTGCTTTGCATAGCAAAAGAATGAAATCGACCGCGCCGCTTGTCAACTCACGGTGTGGGTCGTTTCAAATCGTTGTCGCGAAGGGCTTTTAGTTTTGCGGCAAGTCGCGCTTTGAATTGGGCAACGGTTTTTTGGTGGGTCGGTTTGTTGGCGAGGTTGGTGTATTGGTTGGGGTCGGCTTTCATATCGAACAGTTCGATGCCGCGCTTTGCGTTTTCGCCGTATTGAATGTACGCCCAGTGTTCATCGCGCAACAGAAAGCCTTGGCGCGAGGGGGCCACGCTGAAGGCGGTGGTGCGGGCTTCGTGTTTGGGATCCTGCAGCATTGGAGAAATATCTTTGCCCTGCAGACGGGCTTGCGCGGGGAGGCTGCAAAGGCTGGCGACCGTGGGATAAAGATCGAGCAACTCCACGAAGGATTTGCAGACGGCGGGTTTTTGGCCGGGCACACTGATGATCAGCGGCACTTGGGCGGACTCATCGCGCAGGCTGACCTTGGCCCAAAAATCATGCTCGCCGAGATGGTAGCCGTGGTCGCTGGTGAAGATGACGATAGTGCGATCGGCCACTCCGGATTTTTTCAGCGCGGCCATCACCTTGCCCACTTGGGCATCCATAAACGCCACCGAAGCGTAGTAACCGCCAACGGCTTTTTTCTGGCGGCGAATATCCATTTTCATATTCACGCTGGTTTTGTAATTGATACCCGCCTTCGGGATGTCATCCCAGTTACCTTTAATTTTTGGCGGCAGTTTCATTTTTGAATAAGGCAGAAACGGCTCGTAATATTTTTTGGGCGCGACAAAAGGCACGTGCGGTCGCACAAACCCAACCGCCAAAAAGAACGGCTTGCCTTTGTGTTGATCAATCAACGCGCACGCTTTGGCGGCGGTTTTGCCATCCGAATGCACGAGGTCATCGCCATTCGCCTCCACCACCACGAAGGTGTTGCCGCCCACCACGGGGCGTTTGCCATTGGGATTGCCCTCGAGCGTCTCGCCTTTGCCGGGTGCTTTCCATTCGGGGCCGGGGCTGTTGAAGCGTTCCGTCCAGCTCGCCGCGTCATCCGCGCCATGCCCGCCGCCTTCGATGCCGCCGGGCACACCCATATGATAAATCTTACTCACGCGCGCGGAATAGTAGCCGTTGTTTTTGAAATGCTGCGGCCAAGTCACGCGATCCCCAATCGCCGGTCGCGGACTTTTGTAGCCGAGCACCCCAATCGCGTGCGGATAATAACCCGTCAAAAACGAAGCCCGCGACGGCCCGCAATACGTCCCCTGACAATACGCGCGCGTGAAGCGCGTCCCTCGCGCGGCAATGGCATCAATGTTCGGCGTTTTGCAAACCGTGTTGCCGTAGCATGATAGCGCGGTGGAAGTGAGATCATCAGAAATGATAAACAGCACATTATATTTCGGCGCGGCAGCAGCGGGCCATCCCACGGCCATCGCGGCCAATGCAAAAAAGAGGATTCGTTTCACGGGCCAAACTTACCGCCCCGGAGTACGCTTGTCGCCTGAAAACGCTTCCCGTCGGGTCAGTTTACTGGTCGAATGTTCCCACGGAATGATGAGTCCAAATTTAGGTATGCGATTGGCGTTTTTTATGGGTTGCGTTGGGGTGATGTTCTCAGCAACTGCGGAACGGGTGGCTTCGGGGTTGGTGGTATTTTATGATTTTGGATCAGCGCAAGGCGCGGTTGTGCGGGATCGTTCGGACGTGAAGCCGGCCATTGATTTGAAAATCGCTGCGCCCCAAAATGTGCAGCGCACGAAAGGTTCGCTGAAAATTCACAAGGGCACCGTGATTCGCTCGACGCAGCCGCCCGCGCGGCTAATCGGTGCCGTGAAACGCTCCGGCGAAATCACCATCGAAGCGTGGCTGCAACCGGCCAACGTTTCGCAGGACGGACCGGCACGGATTGTCACGTTGTCCAAAGATACTTCGGAACGCAACTTCACGCTCGGGCAGGAAAAAAACCTCTTCGACGCGCGATTGCGCACGAGCCGTTCGAGCAACAACGGCATCCCCTCCACCGCCACGCCCGCGCGTAGTCTTGCCGCGCGACTCACGCACATTGTCTTCACGCGCGACCGCGCGGGACGCACCACCATTTTTCTCGATGGCAAGCGCCGCGCCAATCAAACCATCGCCGGCAATTTTGCCAACTGGAACAACGACTACACCCTCGCGCTGGGCAACGAGCTGAGCAATGAACGGCCGTGGCTGGGCACGTTTCATTTGGTGGCGATTTACGATCGCAGCCTTTCGGCGGCAGAGGTGACGCAAAATTTCAAGGCGGGCCCGCAAGGCAAAGTGGATCGCGCCGCCCTCGCAAAAGCCGAAAACATCGAATTATTCGAAACAAAAATTGCGCCATTGCTCGCCAAACATTGCCTCGAATGTCACGACCCCGCCACGCGCAAAGGCAAGCTCGATCTCACGCAAAAAGTCACGGCCTTTGCCGATGGCGAAACCATCGTGCCGGGCAAATCCAGCGCGAGCCTGATTTGGGAAGTGGTTTCGGAAAATGAAATGCCGAAGAAACGCACGTCACTTTCAACCGCCGAAAAGGCTGCGCTCAAGCAATGGATCGACGGCGGCGCGCAATGGTCGCTCGCGCGCATCGATCCCGCTGTGTACGTGCACGGCGAGCCATCGCACGCGAATTGGATTCGCCGCCTCACCGTGGCCGAGTACATCGCCACCGTGCGAGCAAGCACGGGGGTGAACATCGCCGCCGAAGCGCGCCAACTGCTGCCGCCCGATGTGCGCGCCGATGGATTTTCCAACACCGCTTACAATCTCAACGTGGGGCTCAAGCACATCAATGCTTACACGCAATTGGCGGGGATCATCGCGAAACAAATGGATGCGCAAAAATTTGCCGCGCGCTTTTCGCGTAGTCGCAATGTGACCGATAAAGTGATGCGTCCGTTGGTGGAGGCGATGGGTAAATGGCTGCTACGCGGGCCGTTGAACGACCGCGAGATTGTCGTGTACCGCGGCATCACCACCACCGTGGTGGCCAATGGTGGCGGGTTTGATGAAGCAGTGCGGTTGGTTATCGAAGCGATGCTGCAATCGCCGCGCTTTATTTATCGCATCGAGAATCAACAAACCGAAGGGCCGGTGGGCGGTTATGAATTGGCCTCGCGTTTGAGTTATCTTGTTTGGGGCGCGCCGCCCGATGCCGCGCTATACGCCGCCGCGGAAAAGGGCGAGTTGGCCAATGCCGCCAAACTGGAGGAGCACGTGCAGCGGATGTTGAAAGATTCGCGCGCGGTGGATCGCTCCGTGCAGTTTGTGAGCGAATGGCTTAACCTCAATCACCTCGCCAATCTTCGCCCCGACAAAACGCGTTTCCCAAACTGGACTCCCGCATTGGCCGTCGATATGCGCGCGGAGACGATTGCGTTTTTTAAGGAAGTGGTTTGGAAACAAAACCGGCCGCTCGGCGATTTGCTCAACGCGCAAGTCACCTTCCTCACGCCGGCATTAGCGCGGCATTATCAAATGCCAAAAATCAAATCCGGAAACGGTCCAACCCGCTACGACCTCGCCGGCATTCCCGCGCGCGGGGGGTTACTCACCCACGGCAGCGTGCTCACCGTGGGCGGCGATGGCGCCTCGATGGTCACGCGCGGCCTCTTCGTGATGCACGATTTACTGCGCGGCGTGGTGAACGATCCGCCGCCGTGCGTGGACACCACCCCCGTGCCCACCAAACTTGGCCTCACCCAACGCGCCATCGCCGCGCAACGCATCGCCAACAAACAATGCGGCGGCTGCCACAGCAAATTTGAACCGCTCGCTTTTGGCTTAGAAAAATACGATGGCCTCGGCGCGTTTTTTGAGAAAGATCCGCACGGCAATCCCCTTCGCGAAGACGGCCAAATCCTTTTCCCCGGGGCCGCCCAATCCATCGCCTACAAAACCTCCGCCGAACTCATGAACCAACTCGCCGCCAGCAATCGCGTGCGGCTTAGCATCACCTGGAAGCTCGCCCAATTCGCCGTCGGCCGCCCCCTCGGCGCCCGCGATGCACGCACCATTGACAAAATTCACCTCGCCGCCCAAAAACAAGGCGGCACATATCACGCCCTCATCACCGCCATCGCAATGAGCGATTTGACGCGAACCACGCAAACTGAGCACAGCAAATGAAAACCAAAATCAATCGCCGACAAATGTTGAAGGGTCTTGGCACGGTGGGCATTGGCTTGCCGTTGATCGAAGAAATGATCGCCGGCAATGCGTTGGGCGCGGCGAAGATGGCGGTGCCGGTGCGGGCGTTTAATGTTTTTTTTGGACTGGGAATTCCGGCGCCGTTGCAGGCAGAGGGGTTTGCGGATGTGTTCGAGCCGTTGCAATCGCTCAGCAAAAAATTGCTCATTATGCGTAATGTGGATCACGTGCGCTGCGATGTGCGCGGGATCAATGCGCATTTTGATGGGGCGACGGGATCGTTCACCGCGCAGCCCGCGGGCGGCGAGGCCAAGGCGGGCGGGCCTTCGATTGATCAAGTGGTGCGGCACGCGCATCATCCCAAAGGGTTGCCAGCGGGGATGGTGCCCGCGTTGGTGGGCGGCACGTTTTTCCGGCGCAGCCGCGTGGGGCGCTATCATCACAGTTATAATCTGGACGGCACGGTAGCGGCGCGGATGCAGGAAAAGCCGCGCGATTTATTTGACCGCGTGTTCGGCACTTTCGCCAATGCAAACGATGCCGATGCGCGCGCGCAACGGCTCAAGCGCAGTGTGCTCGATTCGGTGGTGGATCAATATCGTTTTTACACCGGCCCCAATTCGCCGCTGGGCGCGGCTTCCAAATCGCGCGTGAAGGATCACCTCGATCGCATTCGAGAATTCGAGCAACGCGCGTTTGCGATGAAACATCAAAAAGGCAGCCCCGCATTGCCGCCGCGCTCGCGCGTGCCCCACGGTGGCCCGGCCGATCCGGGCGGCGAGGGCATCGACATTACGCTGGAGGAACTCACCACCGAGTGGCGGTTGCTCGCCGATCTTTATGCGTTGGCAATTGAGATGGATCGTGCGCGGTTTGGGGCCATTACGTTTCTTGCCGCGGGCGAACGCATTCGCCTCACAGGCGATTACAAATTCAATGGTCGTTCGCGCTACACATTTGATGATTCAAAAATGCATCGGCGCGGTGGGTCGGCCGGATGCAGCCACGAGTGGTGGCACAAGTTCAGCGAAAAGAAAAAGAACGAGCAACTCCGCGCTCACGCGCATTTGAAAATGAATGAGCTGGCTTATTTATTGAAACGGCTCGACAGCACCAAGGAATCAAACGGGCGCAGCATTTTGGAGAACTCGATGATCACGATTTCCACTGAGTCCGGCGATGGCCGTCACAACGATGTGAAGCGCGAGCTATCCGGAATTTTTCACGCCATCACCGGCGCAAACGGCCGTTTCAAGACCGGCCAAATCATGGATGTGAAAGCCGAAGGCATCGATGTGTACAACACCATGCTCGGCGCAATGGGCGCGAAGACACGGCTCGGCCCGGCGAAGCGTCGGGGGAAATCCATTGATGGAATTCGGGTCTAACTCGAATTAGGCCGCCGCAGCTTTGAGGGCTTTTTGGATGAGCGCCTTGGTTTTTAGCGAGCCTTCGATGGGATCCACACCGCCGCCTTCGAACTCAATGGAGATAACGCCGGAGTAGTCGGACTCGTAAATGATCTTCATCATTCGGTAGTAATCCGTGCGAGTCTCATTGCCCTTGGCATCAAACTTCAACGCCTTGGCGCAGACGGCCGGGGCGAAGGGCAGGCATTTGGTCACACCTTCGTAACGGTTGTACCGGCCAAAGTTGTTGAAGTCCGGCAGCAGCCCGGCGCCAGGGTGTTTGATTTTTTTCATCGCGGCCAGCAGCCAATCCGGATCCTGCGAATGCCCGCCGTGCGGCTCGATCACGATTTTCACTTTCGTTCCTTTTGCGTAGTCGCACAACGCGCCCAAGCCCTTGGCGGCATTCGCCAAATTTTCATCGCGATCGCCACCGGACCGGCAGTTCACCCGAATGGCGGAGCAGCCCAGTTGCGCGGCGCAATCGACCCAGCTTTTGTGTTCATCAATCGCCCGCGCCCGCGCCTTGGCATCGCGCGAGTCGAGCTGGTTTTTGGCATCCACAAGAATGAGCACGTTCTTCATCCCCTCGCCGGTGGTGCGCTTGACCAGTTCGGCCATAAATTTTTTATCCGTGTGCTTGCCGCCGAAGGGGCGGTTCCAATACTCGATATGCGTGATGCCAAGTTGCTTTTTCGCCAACGCCGGATAATCCAAATGCGCCAACTTCCCGCTGCCGAGCCACCGATGAAAAGTATATTCCTGAATCCCAATCTGAAAACGCTTTGGGTCATCCTTTTCCTTTGCCAACAGCGTGGGCACAAAGCTCAACGCCGGCAGGGCCAAGGCAGTGTGGTGGAGAAACGAGCGACGGGAAAAATTCTGCATGCGGCAAATATCGTCGCACAATTCGAAAAAGGGAAGCCGGTTTTTCAGGAATCTGTTGCTCTGAATCCCATTTCAAAGATCGAACAAATTCACGGTGTTGATTCCGCTAATCGGATGGCACCACTTGAGCTTTGCGTGATGTGGATTCTGTGATGTTTCAGGACACCCCAGAACACAGAGCCTATTTCAATTATAAAAATAGTGGATTATCACTCGAAAAACGATCATTTTCAGCCGTTCATTAATAGGGACTTGTTATGGCACACGGTGATCATTGGGAAGCAATATTTGGCGATACCGAAACGATTGTGGATGAAGTAATCCCACAAATACTCAGACTAGGTCGGCCGAGTGATATTTTCCCATTTGAGTTTGAAAACAATCAGGGTCAACTCCAAAAGGAAGAGGCTGCCAGCCTCACCTACTTGGAGACGCCTTTAAGGTTAATGGCTTTGGTTGTTACAAATTCCACTGGCGAGTCGCTAAAAAGGGAAATGTGGACCGCATACCCAATAGCCAGCGATGGGCGTGTCCACAGAATCCGGGTTGATTAAATCAAAATCTGTGAATATGGCTTCGAAGGCATTGTTCACGGAAAGGTGAAAGGGGGGGCTTCGATTTCCTTCTTCGACCCAGAATTTTTTAAGAACCGCCACATTTATGAATCTGGGAAAGCTTATGATTTTTCGGTTGCCGGCATTGCATATGTGCTCAAGCCAGCCAAACAACAATCGCTCACGATCGACGAAGGTCCGATACTCGAAATGGAAAGGGAGCGCTTGTTGGAAGAGGATCCAAACGCTGACCCCAATTCAATTATCCCAGTCGAGCTTTCATTGGCAGAAATGAGATGTCTGTTACCCAGGGAACTGGCTGACGACTCGGAATTCAGAACGGTCATCGATGAAGCTGGATATTTTGAAGTCGAAGGTCACGGTGTTTTCCGATTACGTGCAACAATGATGATTCCTGACGATCATCATTTTGACATTAACCTGTATGCATCGGAAGCCGTGCTCGAAGGTTACCGCCCGAAACCAGGAGACTCAATCGAAGGTGTTTTGTGGTTGCAGGGACGTTTGGCTTCGGATTTGACTTTCGAATCCACAAGTGACTTTGATTGAATTGGAAAAAGGAGAAACTATATTCTGGCTTGAGCGTTGCGAAGGATCCTCCCAAATTAAATCAACTCACCGCTTGCACCGTATCATTTTGGCGGATACATGCTTTCGCCAAGCTTGCAGCATGGCCAGCAAATCAGCGGCTTTTTTGGGATGCGATCGGGCAAGGTCGTTTTGTTCGCCGGGATCTTTTTTCAGATTGAACAACTGCACGGTGTTGTTCTCAAAATATTCCAGCAATTTAAAATCCCCCGCTCGAATGGCGCCACCGGGACTTTGCATGCCGTGATTGCTGTAGTGCGGGAAATGCCAGTAGATGGCATTGCGCTCGAATGGGTTTCCTTTCAGCGCCGAGACGAAGCTTGTTCCATCGACGTGCTGTTGCGGGCGGGCGGGCAATGCTACCATTTCCAGAATGGCCGGAAAAAAATCGGTGCTGATCACCGGCGTTTTACAAACAGTTCCCCGCTTCCCGTGCTTCGGCCATTTGACGATCATCGGCACGCGAATGCCGCCTTCGTACAGCCAGCCTTTCGCGCCGCGCAACGGGAGATTGGAAGTCGAAAAAGCGGCGTCCAGTTTCATTGTGGGCACGACCCGATTTGGGTTTCCAAAATTCGCCGCGGACATTCCGCCGTTGTCAGAAAAGAAAATCACGATGGTATTTTGCTCAAGCTTCAGCGCCTTCAACTTAGCCAGCACGCGGCCGAGGCTTTCATCCATCGCCTCCACCATCGCGGCAAACTGAATGTTATCCTGATGCTGTTTGATTTTCACCGTCTGCCGCGGCAGCACGCGGAAGCCCTTGTGCGATGGTTGCCTGATCAATTGACCTAACCGCGCGCGCGACAGCGGCTCAGGTGAATCGGGATTGCCTTCCAGCACGAAGGCCGGGCTCTGTTGCCGCTTCACGCTCGCAAGCTTGCGGCGATATTTTTCGACCAAGTCAGACCGACCGTGGATGGGATCGTGCACCGCAAAATGCGAGAGGTACAAAAAAAACGGCTGATCCTTGTTTTGCTCGATGAATTTCAGCGCCCCGTCAGTGAGGCGGTCGGTGAGGTAATCGCCTTTTTCACCCTTGATTCCTTCCAGCTGAAACGGCGCGTGATACCCTCGGCGCGGCCAGCCTTTGCGCCAGTGGGTCGGCACCTGCACGTCGAAGCCGTGCGCCGCCGGCCCCGAAGGATCCTCGCCCAAATGCCATTTGCCGAAGATGGCCGTGCGGTAGCCGTGAGCTTTCAGTGCCTCGGCCAGAGTGGTTTCGCCGAAGGGTAGGTGCGGGCGGATGTTTGCGTTTTGAAATTTCTGAAACTCAAATTCGCGGCGGCCCGGCAACCAATCGGTGAGGTGCAGCCGCGCCGGATATTTACCGGTGAGAATACTCGCATGCGTCGGCGAACATACGTGGCACGCGGCATAGGCGTTGGTGAATTTCACGCCCTCACGTGCAAGTCGGTCGATATTCGGGGTCTCGTAAAAACTGCTGCCGAAGCAGGAGACATCGCGCCAGCCGAGATCGTCGACGAGAAAGAAAACGATGTTCGGCGGCGCCGCGCGAAGGCCCAGCGAGAAAACGAAAGTGAGCGCGATGAATCGAAACCAATGCATCAATGTTTAGTCCAGATTCAACAGCATCTCCTCCTTCGTCGGCGTCTTGGAAGGCACACCGTTCTTGGGGATTTTCACCTTGGCTGTCCAGAGAATGGCATTGAGCATCAGCTTACGGTTGTCATCGTTTTTCCAATTCATATGCACGTGACCGCCGGTGAAGCCGAAGCCACGCCCGCCATCCGCGCGTTGATACGCCCAAGCCACGTGCTGTGTTTCGCCGTTGGCCACGGCTTTGCGCACGGTGGGATTGCCACTGCGCGCGCCGTCTCCGCGCCGCAACGTCGCGGCCGGCGGCACGTCGGTAAGAATGGGCGTCACTCCCTTCAGCCCCTTCACGAAACGCATATGATAATACCACTCGTCATTCACGCTGAAGGGCTTCACGCCGTTCCAAATCTCGTGCTTCACCGCTTTAAACTTCGGCGACCAGTGCGGGTTCACGCTCCAATTCAAATCACAAAAGCCGCCCATCCACTCGAGAAATTTTTCGCCCGGATCACCCTTCACCGCCTCGGTCGCCCAATGAATCATCACCACTCCCGTGCCTTTTTTCATCAGCACATCAAACTCCTTCAGTTTTGGGTTCAGCAAATGCCCACCGTGGCCCGTGCAAAAAATCACGATCGTGTCCGCATCCTTCAGCATCGATGCATCCTCTGGGTATCCGTAATGCGGCACCATCACCGCCTCCACCGGCAACCCCGAATCATTCAACGCCTTCGCCAAAATCAAATTCCCCGCCCGATGCTCATGCGCCAACCGCCCATGACTCGGCTTGCCTGAAATGAATACCACCTTCGCCTTGCCTGCTGCATGAGTTTGCGAACCCCACAGAAGACTACACGCCGTTAGAAAAACTGAAACACATCGCATGGCGCAAGCTTCCCGCTGCACTCCCGATTGGTCAACCCCAAT
Source organism: Verrucomicrobiia bacterium (assembly GCA_014239365.1). Lineage (GTDB taxonomy): Bacteria > Verrucomicrobiota > Verrucomicrobiia > Limisphaerales > UBA1100 > JACNJL01. The sequence goes on from JAAZZB010000003.1 coordinate 72,180, forward strand.
GCGTATCTTATCGATTCCAATGTGATGCCTTCAAGGGCAATGACGCACTAGACAATTTTGAGAATTGGCGTATGCTTTCAGCGAAGCAACTGAGGCGAACTTATGTTTGATTTTTTGGCGGAACAGGATGCGTCGATTTGTGGCGGGAGTCATTTGAAGCGGCGGGAGTTTTTGCAGGTGGGCGTGTTGGGCGCGGCGGGCTTGTCGCTGCCGCAGTTGCTGGCGGCGAAGGAGGCGGGGGCGGTGCGTCCGGGGCACGAGGATCGGGCGTGCATTATGATTTTTAATTTGGGCGCGCCGAGCCACGTGGACCTTTGGGATATGAAACCGGAGGCGGCGGCGGAGTATCGCGGGCCGTTCAAGCCGATTCGCACTAAGTCGCCGGACATCGACATTTCTGAAATCCTGCCGATGCACGCGAAGGTGGCGGATAAATTTTCGCTGGTGCGGTCGGTGCATCACGGCGGTGCGGCGGTGCACGACGCGGGTTGGCAAATTATGCAAACGGGGCGGCGCTTTGCCGGTGGGGTGCAGACGCCGCACGTCGGCGCGGTGGCGAGTCATCTGCTCGGGCGAAAGAGTGATCTGCCGCCGTTTGTGGTGCTGCCGGAATTGATGGGGCGCGGCGGCGGCAATTTGCCGAACGGACAGGCGGGCGGTTTTTTGGGCAAAGCGCACGATCCTTTTGCGTTGAATGCGGATCCCTCAAAGAAAAATTTTAAGGTGCCGGATTTGCTGCCGCCGGATCAGATTGGCGCAGCGCGCTTGGAGCGGCGGCGCAGTATGCGCGAGATTGTCGATGGCGCGGTGAAAAATTTTGAGGCAAGCGAGGACGCGCGTTTGTTGAACGATACGTTTCATTCCGCCTTCCGAATGATGACGAGCGAACAAGCACGTTCGGCGTTTGATCTCACGAAGGAAAAACAATCGGTGCGCGAACGCTACGGCATGAATCGCTTCGGCCAATGTTGTCTGCTCGCGCGGCGGCTCATCGAAAACGGCGTGCGCGTGGTGACGCTCAATAGTTTTCTCACGGTGTTCGATCAGCTCTCGTGGGACATCCACGGATCGAAGCCGTTTATTTCTGTACAACAAATGAAGGAGCAAGTGGCGCCGATGTACGACCAAGGCTACAGCGCGTTGATCGAGGATTTGAATCAGCGCGGGATGCTGGGCAACACGCTGGTGACGACGCTGGCGGAATTCGGCCGCACGCCAAAAGTCAATCCCGCGGGCGGTCGCGATCACTGGCCGCAATGTTTCACGTGCAGCTTTGCCGGCGGCGGCGTGAAGGGCGGACGCGTCGTGGGCAAGAGCGATCCGGTAGGCGGCTTCCCTGCTGAACGGCCGGTGGATCCGGGCGACGTGGTGGCCACAATTTTCCACAGCCTCGGCCTCGATCCCCAAGCGATGCTCCCCGGCCCGGCGGGTCGGCCATTTCCACTGGTGGATTTTGGCAATGAACCGATTAAGGAATTGTTTTGATGAGAACGTTTTTTTTGTTCAGCAAACCACGGACTCGCAGGCTCGTCCCTCCAAGGCATCAGCCAAAGGCGACGCAACACGATGGAGGGACGAGCCTGCGAGTCCGCAAACTGAACGCACTATTTTTAATAACCATTGTTGCAACGACATTCGCAACCCCCGCCGCCGAGCGGCCAATCAGCTTCCGCCACGATGTGTTGCCGGTGATTTCCAAAGTGGGCTGCAACAGCGGTGGCTGCCACGGCGCGTTGGCGGGCAAGGGCGGGTTTCGATTGAGCCTCAATGCGTACGATCCGGCGAGCGATCATTACAATATCACGCGCGAGATGCGCGGGCGGCGGGTGGAGTTCAGCGATCCGGCGCGCAGTTTAATTGTCATCAAACCCACTGCTGCCGTGCGGCATAAAGGCGGCAAAGTGCTGCACGAGGATTCGGCGGATTACAAACTGCTCGTAAAATGGATTCAACAAGGCGCGCCGGGGCCAACCGATGCGGATGCAAAACTGCAACGCGTGGAGCTTTCGCCCGGCAATTCCCGATTGCAAAAAGGCGACTCGCGGCAGCTTAAAGTCACCGCGCATTTCAGCGATGGCACACGGCGCGATGTGACGCCGTGGGCGCGATTCAATTCCACCGACGCGTCCGTAGCGATCGTCGATGAAAAAACCGGCAAGGCGGAGGTGGTCGGATTTGGGCAGGGCGCCATCACCGCGTGGTATTCCGGCCAAATCGCCATCGCCCGCATCACGTCGCCTTGGCCGAACAAGATCGCCGACACGGTTTTCGCCAAAGCACCAAAGCGAAATTTCATTGATGAACTCGTACTCGCGCAATTGCGCGAACTGAATCTCAAACCCTCGCCGCCGTGCACTGACAGCGAGTTTATCCGGCGCGCGCATCTCGATGTCATCGGCGTGTTGCCCACGCCCGCCGAGACCAAAGCCTTCCTCGCCAGCACCGCCAAGGACAAGCGCGATAAACTCATTGATCAACTTCTCGCGCGGCCCGAGTTCATTGATTACTGGACGTATCGTTGGGCCGATTTGTTTTTGATCAGCGGCAAAAAACTTCGCCCCAACGCGCTCAAGGCTTATTATCAATGGCTGCGCAGCGAGGTGGGCAAGAACACGCCGTGGGATCAACTCGTGCGGCAGGTCATCACCGCGCGCGGCGACAGCATGGTGCGCGGTGCCACGAATTTTTATGCCGTCCATCAAGAGCCCGAGACGATGGCCGAGAACGTCAGCCAAGCGTTTATGAGCCTCTCCATCGGCTGCGCCAAGTGCCACAATCATCCGCTGGAAAAATGGACGAACGATCAATACTACGCGTTCGCAAATTTATTTGCCCGCGTGCGAGTGAAAGGCTGGGGCGGCGACGCCCGCAATGGTAGCGGCGCGCGCACGCTCTTCATTGCGCCACGTGGCGACCTCCTCCAGCCGCGCACCGGCAAACCCCAACTACCCGCGCCGCTCGATGGCGCGCCGGTGGCCAATGCCAACACCGACCGCCGCGCGGTCTTGGCCGATTGGCTCACTGCGCCCGACAACCCCTACTTCACCCGCTCCATCGCCAACCGCGTTTGGGCAAACTTTTTCGGGCGCGGCATCGTCAATCCAGTCGACGACCTCCGCGTCTCAAACCCCGCCACCAACGAGCCGCTCCTCGAGGCCCTCGCGGCGCATCTTGCGAAAAACAAGTACGACCTGAAGTCGCTGATGCGAACGATTTTGCGAAGTGAAACTTATGCGCGCAGCAGCGCGCCTTTGCCGGAGAACATCGGCGACACCCGCTTTTACTCCCGTCAATATCCGCGCCGCCTAATGGCCGAAGTATTACAGGACGCCATCACGTCGGTCACTCAAGTTTCGCCCAAGTTCGGCACCATCACTCTCTCCGACGGCAGCAAACAAAACACCGCCCTGTACAAAGAAGGTACTCGCGCGCTGCAACTGCACGACTCCGCCGTGACCTCGTATTTTCTCAAAACCTTCGGCCGCAACGCACGCGAAATCACCTGCGAATGCGAGCGCTCCAATAAACCCAGTATGGTGCAAGTGCTGCACCTCTCCAACGGCAAAACCCTCAACGCCAATTTGCGAAACGAAAAAAGTCGCGTAACCCCACTACTCAAAAAAGACAACGCGGCCCTCATCGACGAAGCCTATTTGCTCTGCCTCGCCCGCCCGCCCAGCGCCGGTGAACGCAAGCGATTGCTAGCCGTCTTCGCCATCGCACCCGCCACAGAACGCCGCGCCATCATCGAGGATTTATTTTGGGCACTCATGACCAGTCGCGAATTTTTGTTCCAACATTGAAGAGAGACACGGATTTCACGGATTAACACGGATTATTTTTGAAATGGATTTTAGAAGGAGTTGCGCACTCGATGTGCTGCCGACATCTTGTCGGCAGAACCCACGGCTTTCGTTCACCAACGGCCTGCCGGCAAGATGCCGGCAGCACATCAGCCATCTGTGAAAATCCGTGAAATCCGTGTCTAAAAAATGAAACTTTTAAAATCCATTCTTCTGCTTGTCGCAACCTCGGCAATCGCCGCGCCGCCGGATTTTCACAAAGATGTTGCGCCGATCCTTCGCGAGTACTGTGCGGGCTGCCACAATGACGATGACCTCGAAGGCGAGTTTTCGGTGGAGACGTTTCGGTCGCTAATGAAAGGCGGCGAAAACGGCGCGGGCATCGTGGCGGGCAAAGCGGCGGGCTCGCACTTTTGGCAGCAACTCGCCAAACAAAAAAAGCCGCACATGCCGCCGCGCAAGGAACCGCAACTCACCGCCGCACACCTCGCCACGCTGAAGGCTTGGATCGATGGCGGCGCAAAACCGCCGGCGCACGATCGTTCCATCCTCGCCACGCTCAATGTTCCCAAAGTAGCCGCGGCGCATTCGGCGAAGCCTCCGATCACCGCATTGGCAATGTCGCGCCGCGGCATTCGGGCGACTGCGTTTTACGGCAAAGTGCTGGTTGGCAAACGCGCGTTCACCGGGCACGCGGGCAAGGTCAATGCGGTGTCCCTGTCGCCCGATGAAAATTTTTTAGTAGCCGCCTCCGGCGTGGTCGGCTTGCGCGGTGAAGCGGTTCTGTGGAATCTCAAAACCGGCAAACGCGTGCGCACTTTCGGCGAGGGCCATCGCGATACGCTTTATGGCGCGGTGTTTTCGCCGGATGGAAACGTGCTCGCCACGGCGGGTTATGATCGGTTGATTCAACTTTGGGATATAAAAACCGGCCAACGATTGCGCACGTTGGAAGGCCACAACGGCGCGGTGCACGGCATTGCCTTCAGCCCGGATGGCACAGTGCTCGCCAGCGCAGGTGGCGATTCGGCGGTGAAACTTTGGAACACAAAAACCGGCCAACGCCTCGACACACTCGGGCAGCCGACGGGCGAACAATTCATCGTGGCCTTCACGCCGGACAGCCAATTTGTGATTGCCGCCGGTGCCGATAAACAAATTCGGGCTTGGCGTTGGATGAGCAAAACCAAGCCGCGCATCAATCCGCTCGTGCGCGTTCGATTCGCGCACGAAGATGAAATCACCGACCTCGTTATCAGCCCCGACGGGAAGCGCCTCGCTACGGCTTCAGCCGATCGCACGATTAAAGTGTGGGCGCTGCCAAACCTCGCGCCCGTGCAAACCTTCGCCCATCAATCCGATGTGGTCTCCGCACTCGCCTTCGCGCCCGACGGCAAATCGCTTTTGGTCGGCCGAATGGATGGATCAATCGCGCAGCTAAAACTCAAAGCTGCAAACACCCAAACCACCGTGGCGCCAACGCAACCGCACACGGCCATCGCGGATTCTCCCGCTGCGTCACTCACTGAGCAAGAGCCCAACAACGCGCCCAAGACGGCGATGGCAATCTCAATTCCCGCAAATATTTCCGGCGTGATTCTCGATGGCCCTGATCTCTTTCGCTTTCGCGCCAAAGCCGGCGAGCAGTGGGTTTTGGAAACCAACGCCGCGCGCAGCAAGTCGCCGCTGGATTCCAAAGTGGAAGTGCTCGACGCCACCGGCGCGCCCATCGAACGCGTGCGACTGCAAGCCGTGCGCAAATCGTGGCTCACCTTTCGCGGCAAAGACTCCAGTACCTCCGGCGATTTCCGCGTGTTCAAGTGGCGCGAGATGACGCTCAATCAATACCTCTACCTCAACGGCGAAGTCGTCAAACTCTGGCATTACCCGCGCGGCCCCGACAGCGGTTATATTGTTTATCCGGGCACCGGCGCGCGCCACACGTTTTTTGACACCACGCCGCTCGCACATCCGCTCGGGCAATTTTCATACATTGTAAACCCCCTTCCTGCGGGCACCACACCGCCGGCCAACGGCTTGCCGACATTCCCAATTTATTTTGAAAACGACGACGACAGCCAACGCCGCCTCGGCAAAGACTCGAAGCTCACGTTCACCGCGCCTCAAGACGGAGAATTTATCGCGCGCGTTTCCGATGTGCGTGGCGCGCAGGGCAAGGACCACAAATACACGCTCACCATCCGCCCGCGGCGACCGAACTTTTCCGTGAGCCTCAGCGGCGTCGCCAACGTCCCCAAAGGCAGCGGCCGCGAATTCAGCGTACGCGCGGTGCGGATGGATCATTTCAACGGCCCCATTCGCGTGGACATCACCGATGTGCCCGCCGGTTTCCGCGTTACCACACCTATCACCATTGAGGCCGGGCAATCGCTGGCTTACGGCGCGGTGTATCACGCTCCCGGAAAGCCGAGCACGCCCAAACCGATTTCGCCCAATCCCGCCATCAACAAACTCACGTGGAAACTCTTCCACGGCTCTTGGCCTAAAGTTCCCGATTGGAGCGCGCTCAAGCCGGTCAAGACCGGTGAATTGAAACACGGATTTTTTGACATTGAACCAGCCAATCGCGAGGACAATTTTGGGATGCTTTTTGAAGGGCAAATTAAAATCCCGAAGGACGGCACCTACGAATTTATTTTGGCATCCGATGACGGTTCACTGCTTTTTATTGATGGCAAAAAAATCGTGGACAACGACGGCCTCCACGGCAATGTGCGAAAAAGTGGCAAAGTAAAATTGAAGGCGGGAATGCACGCCATCCGTGTGAGCTACATTGAGGCGGCTGGCATGGAGGAATTATACGTCGGCTGGAAAGGCCCGAACTTTGCCGAGACTTCCCTTTCCTTTGCGAACGCCGCCCCCGCTGCCTTTGCCAAAGTTACTGCCACCGCCCGCATCAACGGCAAAAACGTCACCCATCCCGTCAACAATCTGAGCGGCTTAAAAATCATCGCCAAGCCCAAGCTTCAAGTGCAAGTACTGCCCGCCAGCGGGAAACTTGCGCCGGGCAAACCGCTCGAGCTCACCATCGCGCCCGGCGAAACCATCTCCGCCCGCGTGGTCATCGGGCGCAACGGAACCAAAGGCCGCGTCAGTTTTGGCAGCCATGATTCGGGCCGCAACCTCCCGCACGGCGTCTACGTGGACAACATTGGTCTCAGCGGTTTACTCATCGTCGAAGGCCAAACCGAACGCGAATTTTTCATCACCGCCGACAAATGGGTGCCCGAGATGACGCGGCGTTTCCACCTCCGCACCGGCTCCGAAAAAGGCCTCGTGTCGCAGCCTATTCTGCTGCGCGTGCGAAAGCGTTGAGCATTAGCCTGCAGCTTTGTGCATTTGCTGCGAGAGATAATTTTCGAGGCCGGTCATCTTGATGAGGTCCAGCTGCGACTCGGCCCAGTCCACGCTATCTTCGGATTCCACCACCATTCGATCCATCAACTCGCGGCTGCCGGCATCCTTCAACTCAATGCAAAGTTTAATGGCCTCGTTGTAAGTCGCCACGCCCTTCGTCTCCAGCGTGAGACTGTTTTCGATTTGCGCCTGAGGCGTCTCACCCACGTCGATGACGCCATAGCGGGAGATCGCCGGTACGCCGTCCAGATACAGGATGCGGTCGATCACCTCGTCCGCGTGTTTCATTTCCTCAATCGATTCCGCGTGAAAATGATCCGCCAACTTGTTGAGCCCCCAGTCGCGGCACATTTTTGAGCTGATGAAATACAGGTTGATCGCCGTCAACTCAATGGTTAGTCCGGCGTTTAATGCTTCGATGATTTGTTCGTTACCCTTCATAATTTTTTTAATGGTTGCCGCGGTGAGTCGCGGTCAGTTCGTTTTCAATAAACACAAGCCAGCACGCTAGCACAATTTGAGCGAGTGGAAAAATAAAATTGTCTGCTACCGAGACTCATTCCCAGAATGAAAAACTACGCCGCCTTGCAGTGGCATAGCGTCTGGATGTGCCCGCAGCCGGGACACAACGCGCACGGCCCGCACTCCGCCGGCAAGCCCGCGATCAATCGCTGGATGCGGCACTGGCAACTGCCGCAACCGCTGCCGGCTGTCGTCAACCGCGTGACCTCCGCGATGGTCTCCGCGTCGTCTTCGTCAATCGCCTCGCGAATGCTCGACGCCGTCACCTGATAACAGTGACAAATCAGCGTGTCGGCCGATTGCGTGCGCGTCTGCGCGGGCATGTCCAAAATCGTTGCCATCGTGTGAAAGCGACCAAGTCATCGGGCAAAACCAATGAGTTGGCAAGTCTTATTTGAGACTGAGTCACATTTGCAGGTATTCAAAAATACTCGCAAATATGGAAGTTTCCGCGAACCGATCTCAGCGTTGCTCTGTTTTGTGGATTTTTTGGAAGGTGCGTTCAAGGCGTTCAACGGTTTCGTTTTCCTTGGGCGCGAAATTTTTCAGCTCGTCCGAATCCGTTTTCATATTCGCCAAAAAGTAGGGTTTACCAAAGGGCTTGCCCCTCGGCGCTTGGCGACCGCCCGAGCCATTGCCGAGCACCAACTTCCAATCGCCATCACGAATGGCAAACATCCCGCTCGCGGAATGATGAATCACCGGTGCTCGCGAATAATTTTTCTCATCGCCAAGCATCAACGGAAGAAAACTAAAGCTGTCCGCCGCCGCGCCTTTGGGAATCTTCGCGCCCGCCACGGCGGCCGCAGTGGCGAAGAGATCGGTGTGGGTGATGACGCGCGCGCACTCGCTCCCGGCGTTCACCTTGCCCGGCCAACGCACGAAGAATGGCACGTGATGGCCGCCCTCCCAAACATCCGCCTTCGTCCCGCGCCACGGGCCGTTGGCGGTGTGGTGTTTGGATTGGTATTGTTGTTTGCTCGGCTCAGTGACGTGGTCGGGCTCGTTGTCTTTGCGATGCATAAATGAGCCGTTGTCGCTGGTGAACATCACCAACGTGTTTTTGGTAAGGCCGGTGTCGTCCAGCGCCTCAAGCACTTGGCCGACGGTGTCATCGACGTTCATCACAAAATCGCCGTACGGGCCGAGGCCGGTTTTGCCTTTGAACCGCGGGTGCGGCGTCACCGGTTTGTGCGGGCCGGTGAGCGGCAGATACAAAAAGAAAGTTTTTTTCTCCTTCGCCATCCGCTCAAGAAATCCTGCCGCGCGCGCGGCCAACACATCGAGGCCCTTTTCAAATTCAAAATCATCCGAGCGCGGGCCTTTGCGAATGAACGCGGGGAACTTCACCGCCGCCTGTTGAATCGTCGGTGCCTTTGCAAAGCGATCATTTTCAATCCAAACATACGGCGCCATATCCAGCGACGCACTCACGCCAAAGTACTCGTGGAAGCCGCGCGTGATGGGGCTATCCGCGATGGGCTTGGTGAAGTCCACGTTGCCATCGCCATCCCAGCGATCCGGCCCCGGCTTGCCGCCCGCGCGCCGCGTCATATTCATCCCGAGATGCCACTTGCCAATCGCCGCCGTGTGATAGCCCGCGCTTTGCAAAACTGAACCCACCGTCGGCCGATCCTTTTCAATGAGCGGCGCGCTGTACCCGCCGAGCACCCCACGCTTCATCCGCGACCGCCAGCAATAACGCCCAGTAATAACGCCGTAGCGCGTAGGTGTGCAGACCGCTGAAGGACTGTGCGCATCGGAAAACGTCATCCCTTCACGTGCCAATCGATTGAGGTGCGGCGTTGGAATTTTCGATTTGGCGTTCAACGCCTGCACATCGCCAAAGCCCATATCATCGGCCAAAATAAAAATGATGTTCGGCTTCGCCGCCTGAACTGAAACAGCGACGAGAAAAACAGTTAAAATAAAAATGTGTTTCATAGAGCCGCAAAGCATCCCGCAAGCCCGTGCGTAGCACAAGATAAACAGGAAAAGATTGAACACAGATGAGCAGGAAATTCAGGATAAAAAAAATCCTGGGCATCGTGAACATCAGTGTTCATTCAAGCCCCATCGCCTTGCGCAGCACGGGCTCGAAGGCGTTGGCTTGGCGGAGGAAGCCGAGGTCGTTGGGGTGCGAGCCATCGGTGGTGCCTTCTGAATCGTCGCCGAGCAATGCGTCGCCTTCAAGGTAATACACGTGTTTCACGCCATCGCTTTTCAGTTTTGCATAGGCTTTGCGCAGGGCGGCGTGTTTGGCGTTGTGGAGGTTTTTTGCGCGAGGCACGAGCCACGCATTGGTAAAGCGCCGATCCTCCACCAGCACGATTGGGGTGTTCGGGCGCGCCTTGCGGAGTTGCTGCACTAACGGCACACAATGCGTGGCCACCGCCGCCGCACTCATATTGGGCAAACAATCGATGATGTACACCGCCGCATCCACTTCCGCCATGAGGTCGCCCACGGCCTTGTGCATTTTGCCGTTGCCGGAAAAGCCGATGTTGATCACCGGCATCTCAAATCGTCGCCCGAGGATCGCCGTGTGCACCATACCCGGCCGAGACGCGCACGCGCCGTGCGTGATGGACGTGCCATAAAAAACCAGCGGCTTCGCCTTGCGCGGCGCAAGCCGTTCGAACTTGGCTCCCGCGGGCACGCCGATGGACAGCGACTCGGTTCCATTATACAGCGGCAAATAAATCGCGTACTCGCGCAACCCCGCTGCAATGCCGCTGAGCAGCGTGGCGTGCATCGCTTGTTTGCTCGGGCGCGTGGCGGCGGCCCAACGCCATTTCCCCTTCACATCGCGCGCGTACAAATCCAGTCCACTCACGCCACTCGGCGGCATGTGCTCCATGCCGAGATTTGGGCTCAGCACTTTCCATTTCGCCTGGATGGCGTTGGCGTCCGTCTTAAAACGCACCATCATTCCCGCACTGTGTCGACTGAGATTCCACACCGCGCGCGTCACCGTCTTCTCTGCTTTGGCCGGAAACCGGTCGAACCATCGCTTGCGTTCCTGTTTCCCCCAACCACGTCCTTCGACGCCCCATTCGGTGACGTCGTGCCATTGAATTTTCCCCTGCGCTACAACGCCGGAGGCACTACCGATGCAGAGAATAAGTAAAATATATTTCATAATTGTGCGGATTGTGTTGCGATAAAATCAATTTTTAAACCAAGGTTTGCGGGCGTTTTTTGTAATCTCGGCGTCGAGCGTTTCCATACGGGCGCGGAGTTCTTTCACCACTTCCGGCTTGGATTTGGCGAGGTTATTTTTTTCGCCGACATCATTGGCGACGTCGAAGAGGAAAATCTGCGGCGGGCGGTTATTGGGGTTGCCGCGCGGTTTCTTGACAAGCAATTTCCAGTTGCCGCTGCGGAGGCCCTCGATGTTTCCGCGGGAGGTGTAGTGCAGGAATTCTTTGCGCGGGGAATCTTTCGCGGAGCCTTTCCAGAGACTGCTGACATTGATGCCATCAATTTTTTTTCCCTTGGGCAATGGCTTGCCGGTGATGGCGGCGATGGTGGGGAGCAAATCGATGGTGCCGGTGAGTTCATCGCAGACAGTGCCGGCGGGGATACCGGGGCCGCGCATCACGCAGGGGACGCGCTGGCCGCCTTCGAAGGTGGTGCCTTTGCCTTCGCGCAGCGGGCCGGCGGATCCGCCGTGGTGGCGGAAGGGCAGCCACGGGCCGTTGTCGGTGGTGTAAATGACGTAGGTGTTGTTGGCGAGTTTTAGTTCGTCGAGCGTCTTGAGCAGGCGACCGACCTCCGAATCGATGTGCTCGATGACGTTGATGTAAGCGTTTTTGGGATTGGGATCGCGCACGTCATTCGGCACATAGAGCGGGATGTGCGGCATGGAGTGCGGCAGATAAACGAAGAAGGGTTTGTCCTTGTTGGCCTTGATGAAGTCGATGGATTTCTGCGTGTAGCGGCGCGTGACGGTGCGCTGGTCAACGGGCCACTCAACAATTTTTTCATCCTCAAAAAGCGGCGTCTTCCATTTGGTGAGCGTGGACTCCGGATCATTCCAAAGAATGTCCATCCCCTGCCAGCCGCCGCGCGGTTTGCCTTTGTTGTCGGGATGATTCATATCGTTGCTGTACGGGATGCCGTAATACGTGTCGAAGCCATTGGATGTGGGCAGCACTTCTTTGTGATGACCAAGATGCCATTTGCCAAAACAGGCGGTGGCGTAGCCCTGTGATTTCAAATGATCGGCAATGGTATGCTCGCTCGGATTCAATCCCTTCGTCGATGTCGGAAACAACACGTGCTGATGCATCCCCACGCGTTTGGGATAGCACCCCGTGAGCAACGCCGACCGCGAAGGCGTGCACACCGGCGAGGCCACCATAAAGCTCGTGAACTTCCGTCCTTCCTTCGCGATGCGATCGATGTTTGGCGTCTTAATCGTCTTCGAGCCGAAACAGCTCAAGTCACCATAGCCCTGATCATCGGTGAAGATGATGACGAAGTTGGGTTTCGCCGCAGCGGCAGATTCAACGGCGAGCAAGAAAACGGCCAGCAGACCGGCCAAGAGAACGTGTGATTGTTTCATAGAGCCGCCAAGCATCCTGCACTCCCGTGCATAGCACAAGAAAAACAGGAAGAGTTTTGAACACAGACGAAGAGGATGATCATGGTGTTTTTTCAAATCCTGTTCATCGAGTCCATCCCTGTGAAAACTACTCCAACTCCTTCACCCGAATGCGACGGTATTCCATTTGGCCGCGGTCGCCTTCCAATCCAATCGGACCGGAAGCGGGCACTTTGAAATTCGCGTCGAGCACTTCGCCATTGCAAGTGCAGTGCGCCACGCCGTCCTTCACCACCGCCACGATTTCGTTCCACTGCTGCGGCTTATACTTTTTCAAATCCTTCCACGGCCCGGCCAAAATATAATCGCGACACTGCAGTTGCGGACGACGAATAAAAACCCCGCTGTCCGCATTGGGCGTGGCGCGGAATTCGAGTTTCAAAATAAAATTCTTGGGAAACTCGCGCGTGGTCCAAAGCTGCTGAACCCGCCGACCCTCCGGCGGTGTGGTAACCACCAGTCGACCATTGATCGCTCGGTAGCGTCCGTCATTGCTGGCCGATTTGCCGTCGAAGGTGGCGGTTTTCTTTTGCGTTTTCTGATTGCGAAACCCCCAGCCCGTGAGGTCTTTGCCATTAAACAAACTCACAAAACCCGCTTCGATCTTGAATGCATCCGCCTGCGTTTCCAAAAACCCATGCGTCGCCAGCAACGGCCGCAGCGCCGCCGCCCACTTCGCGTAGCCGCCCTTATTGGGATGCAGCAAATCCGGAAACTCCGCCTTCTTCGCGTCCCCTTTTGCATCCGCAAACAACCGCCACGTATCGAGCACGGTGACTTGCGGATCACCCTTCACGGCGGCGAAGTACAGCTGATTGATCTTTTTAATCTGCGCCGCCGGACGATTCTTGGTCGTCGAGCTGGGGAATGTGTTGCAGAGAATAATCGGCATCTTGGCGTTATGCTTTTTGAGCGCGGCAATGATGAGCTTAAGGTTGCCGGCAATTATTTCAGGTGTAGCCTTTTCCTCTAGGTCATTGGTTCCAATTAGAATCACCACGCCCTTGGGATTGAGGGACAACACATCCTCCTTGAGCCGAATGAGCACCCCACGCGTGGTGTCGCCGCTGATGCCGCGATTGGCCACCTTCACGCCCGCAAAACTGCCGCCCATTTTGTCACCCCAACCTTGCGTGATGGAGTCGCCCAAAAAAACCAGCGCGCCCTGATCCTGTTTCACCTGCGTCGCCCAACCGGTGCGTTTCTTTTCCCAAAGATTTTGAAACCACTGATACCGCCGAATCGGCCCTTCACCCGGCAACCCCTCATCCGTCGCCGGAATGGCAAACTTCGAGGCACCCAAAACGTCGAGAGAGAAAACAAGAGACAACAATAGAAAGATGCGTTTGGAATTCATAGAGGGCCGAAGCCTCAGCCAAGTTTTCGTAGAGAGCAAGGATTGATTAGCGCGGAAATTCTGTGCGAGAAAACGCCCTAATCCCCAATGCGCTCCACACCGAATGCATCCAGCTTGGGGTCGGTGGACAAAATTGGCGCGTTGCGCAGTAGTGCCTCCGCGGCCAAATACCGATCGAACGGATCGCGATGAACCCACGGCAATGCCGCCGCTCGACGCATCACCGGCCAGCTCGTCGGCTGGACATCGAAGCCACGCTCCCGCAACAGCTCCGGCAAATCCGGGTCATTCGCGAATTCAAACGCCAGCTTCCCCAAACTTGCCTTGATTGAAATCTCCCACAAACTCGCCATCGAAACCACCGACCGCCGCGACGCATCCTCAATCAACCGTGCCGCCCTCCGAGGCAGCCGCGAACTCCCCTGCAGAAAAAACAACAGCACATTCGTATCCACCACCTGCTCGGTCATCGGCCTTTCCTCCGCTTGGCTTTATAGCCCACCTTCGGCTCCGCCACTTGCAACGCCCCCGAGGGCTCACCAAAAAATTCCTCAAACCCCAGTGCGTCGGCATCGAAATCCTTCGCCATCCGGAACTTGACCGATTTCAAACACCCCCGCTTCGGTGCCTTGCCCGAAGGCGGATGCAGCTCCGCCACCACTTTCCCATGCCGCGTCAGCGCAATCCCCTCGCCCGAATCCCCCAACGAATTCACCAAAGCCGACAACTGCGTCTTCGCCTCATAAAGCCCAACCTCTTTCATCCAAACAAATTAGACCAGTCTGGTCTGTTTTGCAAATTTTATTTTTCGGGCGAGGCGCGGTAGTCCACGCGGCAAACCGATTCCGATTGCTTCTCAATAACGAATTCCGCAGCAACGAACTTTTGTATCACTGCCATATTTGTGCGCGCGTGCGCCGTCAACGAACCCGTATAAAAACTTCCGCCGCCGGCCAGTGCCATTGGCAGGAGTAATTGATCTGCCAATTGCGGTCCGACCGGTGCGCCGACTTTCAGCCACGCCATGGCAGCATCGGCGGCTTCCTCGGCGACACCTTCGGCGAGGATGCCTCGCCGACCGTGACTGGTGAAGACCTCGGTGACGTGCTCCGCCTCGTAAACCACGCTAATCACATTGCCGGGGCCGGAGCTGTCTTCGATGCACTCGATGGTGAATTCGTCGTCCGCCAAACCAAGCGCGTGCTGGAGGATTCGTTTTTCGCGCGTGGCGATTTTCCCCTTCAAACCGGCCAGCCAAATGGTGGCGTGACGGCGGATAATTTTGCCGCGCTCGTTCAGCGCAATCGGGATGAGTTGCGCGGGCGCATCAATGTCCACCTCGATGCAGCCGCCGCCCGCAGGCACGAAGCCCAGACGCACCAGCCGCGCTTCCACGTTCGCGCCCATACGGCGGAGCAGTGGCAGAAATGTTTGCGAAAGAAAATCAAAGGACGGCGCGGCGGGATTATGCGTGCCGCCCTTGATGACCACGCGTGACGAACGCTCCGCCTGTAGCAACGCCGGCAGCACGGTTTGCAAAACCAGTATCGTGCTCCCGGCGGTGCCGATGTTGAAGGTGAACTCGCCGGCCTTGATGGCGCGCGGCGCGAAGTCCAGTTTGGTGCTGCCCAGTTCGTTGCCCGTCACGCGGGCTTGGCTGATGTGGGCGGCGGCGTTGACGGCGGTGAGGTGCTGTCGTCCCAGCCCCGGCTTGGCGCGCCCGGCGCGGATGTTCTGCAATTGAAACGCCCGACCCGTCACCATTGCCAACGACAATGCCGTGCGCAACACCTGCCCACCCCCTTCGCCCATCGCGCCGTCGATTTCGATTTTGTCAGTCATTCACATTAGAGGAGAGGCAGGCTTCCACCTCACGTTTATTCACGTGTCTGGATTTTAACCAGAGCCGGCTCGAAGCCCGCCCCTCCAAATTTATTTTCACTACTATTCGTTAATCCTGTCCATCCTGCTCATCCTTGTTCAATCAAAATCAAGCCGCACCGCCGTACATTTTGTCGGCATCTTTGATGACAAACCGCGCTTGCAGTCGCGCCACTTCGCTGGCGAGATCGGCCAGCTTCACCGAGCGCAGAACTTCCTCGAAATCCTTGTACGCTGCGGGCGCTTCATCCAGCGGATACTGTCGGCAATTGCTCAAAATATCCGTCGCCTCAAAGCTCGCGTCCACTTCGGCCTGATCCAGCTCGCGCTTGGCGGCTTTGCGACCGCGTCGGCGGCCGGCACCGTGGTTCACGCTGTAGCAACTTTTCTCCGCTCCGGCGTTAGCCACCATAATGGCCGAGCCCGCCT
This sequence comes from Verrucomicrobiia bacterium, assembly GCA_014239365.1. Taxonomy (GTDB): domain Bacteria; phylum Verrucomicrobiota; class Verrucomicrobiia; order Limisphaerales; family UBA1100; genus JACNJL01. The sequence continues at coordinate 88,159 of JAAZZB010000003.1, forward strand.
GCGGATTTCCCGGCAACAAAATCGGGTGACCCGTCTTCGCGAAGGGCGTGTCTGTCAGCGCCGCGTGCCCGCCGGGGAATGCGCGCGTGGCGCCTTTGCGATGCACCCAATGATCGCCGTCGGCCAGCGTCTCGCGCCGTGCGATATTGTGGCTGATGAAATACACCAACTCGCCCTTGATGCCCGGCAACACTTCCTGAAATGCCTCAAGAATCAGCGCGTTGATGAGTAGATGATTCATCGTGGCAAAGTTGCCGCCCATCGCCATACAATCGAGATACGCATTCGCCTCCGGCGCGCCCAACTCGGCGTAGACCAATTGACGATCACCCGCCGGCAACGGAATATCGTGCGCCTTAAAATGCCGCTCCAACGCCTTGAACTGCAAGTTGGCCAGTTGATAACCAAACCCGCGCGAGCCGCAGTGCGACAAAAATCCGGCATACCCATCACGCAACCCGAACACCGCCGCCGTCTTCCGCGCGCGGGCATCCTCTCCCACACGCGTGATTTCGCATTCGCCAAAATGATTGCCGCTGCCGTAGCTGCCCAGTTGCCGCAGCTTTTCCTCCAACTTCAGAAACAAGTCGGCATCAATAAATTCATCCAGCCGCTCCGCCAATGCGTCGTGCGTGCCATCGTGCCCCGCGTGCGTGGCGTCCTCGCAGCGGCCCGCCCAATGGGCGGGGATGCCCAGCGCCTCGCAATTTTCCCGCGTGGCACCTTGCGTGACAATGCGCTGCCCCAGCCCCAGCGACACCGCGCGACCCTTCGGCACCGACCGCTGCCCCTTGCCCGCACCCGTCGGTGTGCGTTTGGTGATGGCCTCAATCAATTCGCGCCGCACCCGCTTGTCCACCAATTCCGTTTCCGGCAGGTCAAACTGCAGATAACTCATCGAGCACTTGATATCCACGCCCACCGGCCCAGGATACACGTGCGACGGCGATGCCAGCACGCAACCCACCGGCGCGCCGTACCCGCAATGCGCATCCGGATTGAGCACCGTATGCGCCACCCCCGGCGCAGACTGCGTGTTCAGTGCCTGCTCGATGCACAACGGATCAAACGTCTCGCGAATTGCCGCCGTGCCAATCACCGTCACCGGCTCCCCCGCCGCCACCGGCAACACGCCCGTCGCCTCGGTGGTTTCCTCAATCAAACTGTAGTGCATTTTGTTTTTCATCATTTAAATCCCCTGACTCGCAAGCTCGCCTCTCCAAGCCTATCCTCTCAATGGAGGGACGAGCTTGCGAGTCCATTTTATTTCATCAATTCCATATTCCCAAAAAAAGTGCGCGACAGCTTCAAGCCATTGTGCGGCTGACCGTAAAGAGGCTTGCATTTTGAAGCCTGCGTCTTGCGGCATGAACGGGCTGACATTTGTTTTTTGACTTTCACATCGTCATCAGCGATTGGATTCGAACCAAGGTACCAAATATGTTTTCATATATTTTGGGGCCGATCATTCCGCAAACGTCTTTCCGCCGCCACGCACCAAATTAAACACTCACCGTCTCTGTGAAGTTAAACTCATCCAGTTTGTCCTGCAGTGACTGAATTTGTTCTTCCAGTTCCTCGATGAGCTTGCCCGTTTTCACCAAGCTAAACTGCGCGCGGTACTTCACCTCCACGGTGGAGCTAAAATCTAGCGACTCAATAAAATTGCCTTCCTTGGTGTCCAACCCCTGCAAGGTCTGCACGAGCCCCTTCAACTCAGCGAGCCGAAAAATTTTGTCGTACACCTTCGAGTTGGCGCGCGCTATGGCAGCCTTGGTTTGCACCAAGTCCTCCGTGCGTTGGCGGAGGCCTGCCCACACCTCGTCATTGTTATAGGCAAAATCCTGCCCCTTTGGCTTGGAATTCTGTTCACCCAAAACGACTTTCAATTTCGCCACCTCACCGGCGAGCTTATTCTTCTGCTTCAATGCTTTTGCAATCTTCATATTTTCCCTTTCGTTACTGTGACTATCGCAACTACTGTGCCAAGTTCAGAATTTCTTTGAATGAACGATTTCCTCCTGTTTTTCACTATTTTCACAACGCGCCTTCATTCTTGCTTTATCTCTTTAGATAAATCACTATCCTGACACATATTATAATGGCTAAGAAGAAAACAGTGGTGATCGGGCTTTTGGGGCCGAATTTGGATGCGGGGCGCAAGCACGAGCGTTGGGGCAACTGGCGGCCGACGGTTTCGGTTTGTCAGCAGGAGGACTTGGTGGTGGATCGGTTTGAGCTGATTCACGAACGGAAGTTCGGCCGCTTGGCGCAGCAAGTGCGTGAAGATATGGAGAGTATCTCGCCTGAGACGGTGGTGCACTCGCACACGGTCGATTGGGGGGATCCGTGGGATTTTGAAGAGGTGTTTGATGTGCTGATAGAATTCGCCGCTAATTATAATTTCCAACCGGCGAAGGAAAATTATCTCATCCACATCACCACCGGCACGCACGTGGCGCAGATTTGTTTATTCCTGCTTACTGAGACACGGCACTTGCCGGGGTTGCTGCTGCAAACCGCGCCGCCATCAAAGGGCGATGATGGGCCGGGGAAACATTATGTCGTCGACTTGGACCGCTCGCGGTACGACCGCATCGCGCAGCGGTTTGCCAAGGAACAAACCGACGCGGTGTCGTTTTTAAAGAGCGGCATCGAAACGCGCGACGATGCGTTCAACGCGCTCATCGAACAAATCGAGCACGTGGCCATCCACGCGCGCGAACCGTTGCTGCTTACCGGCCCTACTGGCGCGGGCAAGAGCCAGTTGGCGCGGCGCATTTATGAGCTCAAGCATTCGCGTCATCAGGTGGAGGGTGCATTCGTGGAAATCAATTGCGCCACCTTGCGCGGCGATGCGGCGATGAGCGCGCTCTTCGGCCACGTGAAAGGCGCGTTCACCGGCGCGGTGAAAGATCGCCCCGGCCTTCTGCGTGAGGCCAACGGCGGGATGTTGTTTCTCGATGAGATTGGCGAACTTGGCGCGGACGAACAGGCGATGCTCCTGCGTGCGCTGGAAGAAAAAACTTTTTTACCCGTGGGCGCGGACAAGGAAACCAGCAGCGATTTCCAACTCATCGCCGGTAGCAACCGCGACCTTGCCGCCGAGACCACCCAAGGCAATTTCCGTGCCGACCTCCTCGCACGCATCAACCTCTGGCACTTCGCCTTGCCCGGGCTGCGCGAGCGTCCCTCGGACATCGAGCCCAATCTTGATTACGAGCTCGAGCAATTCACCGCCGCCACCGGCCGCCGTGTGACAATGAGCGCCGAAGCGCGCAAAAAATTTCTGAAATTCGCCACCGCGCCCGAAGCCGTGTGGCCAGCCAACTTCCGCGACCTCAATGCCGCAGTCACCCGTATGGCCACCCTCGCCGACGGTGGCCGCATCACCCCCGCTGTGATGCAAGCCGAACTGGCGCGCCTTCAAGTCGCGTGGGGCGCGAGTGCCAAAGCCCCGCATCCGCACATTCGCAACATTCTCGGCGAAGAAAAACTTGCCGAACTCGACCTGTTCGACCGCGCCCAGCTCGAGGAAGTCCTGCGCGTCGCCCACCAATCCTCCACCCTCACCGAAGCCGGCCGCCGCCTCTTCGCCATCTCCCGCACCCGCAAAACCAATCCCAACGACGCCGATCGTTTAAGGAAATATTTGATGCGCTTCGATTTGAAGTTCGGTGATTTGAAATGAACAGGGATGGCCACGATATTCAGGATTGATAATTTGTTATCCTGAGCATCCTGTCCATCTGTGTTGGAACACCTTATTTTTTCCTGCCCAAAAAAGCTTCGCGCTTGTCGGCCCATTTTATTTTGCGGTCGAAAATTTTTCCGTATTTGGAGTAGCCGTGGTAGGGGACGGTTTCTTTTTTCCATTGGGCTACGGCGGCGTCATAGGTTTGGCGCATTGCTTTGAGGGCTTCTTTGGCGTCGCTGTCGTTGATGACGTTGTGAAGTTCTGAGCGGTCTTTGTTGAGGTGATAAAGTTCATCCGTTGCTTTCAGATTGCCTTCGGCATAGGGCCAGTGGATGTATTTCCAATCTTTGGTGACGACCGCGAAACTGTGCGCGGCTTTGGTGCCCCACACGTTGATGAGTGGTAAGGATTGGTGGGTTTCGGCTTTTGGGTTGTTGTATAATTTCACGAGGCTGCGGCCGTCCATATTTTTTGGGATGGGCAATCCGGCGAGTTCGAGCATTGTTGGCGCGAAATCCACGTTGCCGGTCAGTGAACTGCAGCGGAGGCGTTTGCCGCTGTTCGCGTGACGCGGATCGAACATCAGCAACGGCACGCGCGAGGCCTCCTCATACGGCAACACTTTGGAGCCGTACCCGTGCGAGCCGCAGAGGAATCCGTTGTCGGACGTGTAAATAATCACCGTGTTGTCGGCGACGCCGTGGGCGTTGAGCGCGTCGCGGATCATGCCTACGGCCACGTCGATGGCGTAAATTTGTTGGTGATACTTGGCCATCACGCCGTCGTAATCTTTGTTGTAATTCCAGCTGCCAAAGCGTTCGTACTGTCGGCCCATTGTGCTTTGCTTGGAAAAATGTTTACCCGCAGCGCGGCCATAGTTTTCCGGTTTGGGGAATTTTTTGCCGGCGTAAACATGATCGAACTTTGGATCCGGATCCACCGGCCGATGCGGCGCTTTGAAGCTGATGGACAAACAAAACGGTGCCTTACCCTGCTTGGCGTCCTTAGCCATATCGCGAATGAAATCCTGCGCAAAGGCGCCGTAGGACAACGTCGCGTGTGGCCATTTTTTCGCGTAGGCCTTCATCGAAACATTTTTAGCCGTCACAAAACTCGTCTGCCCCGGGCCGCCGCCCCATTTGTCGAAATCCATTTCCGGCAGTTTTCCTTTTGTCGCCGGTTTGCCCGCCACCACAAACCCGAATTTTCCTGCGAACCCCGTTTTGTATCCCGCCTTCCGCAACAGCATCGGATAACTTTGCGCCCACTTTGTTTGCACCATCGCGCCGTGCTCAAAATTGCAGCCGGTTTTATACTCGAACATCCCCGTCATCACATTCGCCCGGCTCGCCATACAAATGGCCGTGGTATCGTAATGCGCATCGAAGATCATTCCGTCCGCGCCCAAGCGATCGAGGTTGGGCGTTTGCACTCCCGGCGCGCCGTAGCACCCCATCGTCCGCAAGGCTTGATCATCAGAAAGTAGGAAGACAAAATTCGGTCGCTGATCCTTCGCCTGCAGCACCGCAACAAAAAAGAGTAAGCTCGAAAAAAGAATAAATCGCATGCCCTTTTGTGGGGCCGAAAGCAAGATCAGGTCAATCCTCAAGCTGCCATTCAAGGCGTTTAAAAACAGGTTTGGGACCCTGCCAGGGGTCGGCGGCAAACACCATGGGCTTGGGGCGACGTACTTCATACTTGGCACAAATCGCCAGTTGATCCATGTGCGCCCAACTGTTTGGGGCGGCACCGTCAGTCACCGATTTGAAATTTTTCAACCCAAGTTTCACCGTCTCAAGCGCTCCCCCTTTAATGCGCACCTCAGCGATGTACTCCCGCTGCTTGCCGCGATAATTGCGCCACACATTTTCTTTCAGCACAAAGGCCAGCACATTGGGTTTTTCACTTTGCAAAGTCAGGGCAAGTTTTGCACCTTCGGGGCCACTCCATTTCGGATCCGTGATCTTTCGCGTCCAGTGCTGGCATAGTGACCGGTGATTGCCGTTAATGATGAACCAGTCACGGAACCCGCGTTTGAAATCATCAATAACGAGTTCAGTCTGACCGGAAGTTTTCACTCCGGCGGCTTCAAGCATTTGAGGTTTTGCCTCATGCAAAAGTGAACTGATACAAACCTCCTGCACGGTTTGGTTTCGCGGCAGTGCTGCCGGTTTGGGTAATTGATAATAAACATTGGCAAAGGCAAACAGCGGGCGCTTCGTATCCATAATCGGCAGGGCCCCAGTCCAGGTTGTGCCGTCCCGCCGAACCGAGGTGCTGCGCCAAAACCGCGAGCGGGGATCCGGATCCACTGAGTAAAAAATCTCGACCCGCTTGACCGGCAATCCTTTGGCTGGCGTCACTCGGAAAATTGGAACGTCGGTCAACTTGAGTTGACTGACCGGCGTCGCCGGCAGTTTCAAGCCGCCTCTTAAATGCTGATCCAGCCACAATACCCGCGCCACTTGTTGTTCCGGGTTGAAGCGGTGATTGAAATGCGGCGCAAACACAAACCGTTGCGGCACTGATTTTTTTACGCGCGCGCCGGTTGCGTAAGTCGCGTCCATTTGCCCGTGGAAATCATTGCTCGCCCCAAGGTGCAGCAGCGGCGCGGTGATGCGCGGTGCGTAAAACTGATACCCCATCGTGCGCCGGAACAGCTCGAGATTGCCCCGTACATTGCGAATTTGCGGTGGCAGATCGTAATAGCGAAACGTGCGAAACCCCGTGCCGCCCACCGAGGGCGACGCCACCTTCACGCGCGCATCGGTGCCCGCCACATACATCGTGAGATTGCCGCCCATCGAATGCCCGCGAATGCCCAGTTGCTTGCCATCGACCTCCGGCTGCTTTTCCAGAAACGTCAATCCGCGCCGGCAGCCAATTGTCAGCAAAAACCAATTGCAATTGCGAGGCGACTCCACCGCATCCAAAAACTTCTCGCCCGGCAGTACATTGAAATACCCCGGCACATTATTTTGCGTCGGATCCACCGCGCCCCAGTCCGTGTTCGCCTCGCCGGGCTTCGCGCCTTCCATCGGTCTGCCGCCCCAATTCACCGACAGCGCGCCGTAACCTTGCGACGCGTGAAACTTCACCAACATCAAACTCGCCCGCTGTCCGCCGCCGTGCATATGTAAAATCCCCGGCAGTTTTTTTCCGCCCTTGGCCGGTTTTGCTTTTTTTTGAAATGCATAAAATCCCGCCATCCACGCCGGCTCGCCCTTGAACGTCCCGACAAAATACCGCACGTAACGGATGACATTTCCATCCTCCTCCCATTCACGCACCACCTCGCTCTTCAGCGCTTCCTTGCGCGGATCGTAACCCGCCCAAAGCTCCGCCACAATTTGTGGTACTTTACCCTTCAACGGCGGCAACGAATCGGCGGCCGACATCACGCCGGCTAATAAGATAAACGAAAGAAAGAAACGCATCATAGTCGCCCCGTAATAATTTTTACAAACAAACCTCCACCGCATAACAGCGTACGCCTTCACTCTCTGAACTCACGCGCACTGCGCGCAGATTGGCCTAAATGCTGTCACACCGGAACGGCTTCGCGCATAGCGCGCGTGCTGGCGGGCGGCAAATCATAACCCTCCGCTTGTGCGGTGGTCACGGTGTCCTCCACAATTTCAGTAAGCTTTTGATAGGCTTCAACGGAAGATTCGCCATGGCACACGCCGCCGGCGGGAAATAAGTCGGGGCAATAGCCTACGTAGGCGCCGTCCTCCTCGCTCCAGCGAACAAACTGCAAATATTGATCTTGCGTCTTCATCATTTTACCCGTCGCAATCCGTTGCGAACTTGCTTCTCCTGATAGTGTTGCGCGTCATCACCATCCCGACCGGACACCAAGATAAAGCCTTGGAATTTCGGATGCACAAATTTCCGGTGGCTTCCCTTGCCGCCTTTGATTCGCATAAAATCCGCCTGCTTAAGGTCTGCCACAAGTTGTCGGATTTTGCGCGGCACACAATGGAATCTGCCACATAATCGGAAACGATTCCAGCTTCATTTCAAAAACAAAAAACGCCCCGAATTATAAATTCACCTCCACCGCATCCGCGGTAGCCTTGGCTTTGGCTCGGGCTTCGTCGATGGATTTGCCGCGCGCGATGGCGACGCCCATGCGGCGTTTGCCTTTGACGTGGGGTTTGCCGAAGAGACGGAGTTGCGTGTCCGGCGCGGCGAGGGCGGCGTTTAGATTTCCAAAACTGACGTGGTCGCTTTCGCCTTCGACAAGGATGACCGCGCTGGCGCTGGGGCCGTGCTGGGTGATGTTCGGGATGGGCAAGCCGAGGATGGCTCGGGCGTGCAGGGCGAATTGCGAAAGGTCCTGCGCGATCATCGTCACCATGCCCGTGTCGTGCGGGCGCGGGGAGACTTCGGAAAACAAAACGTCATCGCCTTTCACAAAAAGTTCCACGCCGAAGATACCGCGACCGCCGAGGGCGTCAGTGATTTTTTTGGCGTAATCGCGCGCGTTGGCCAGAGCGGTGTCGGTCATCGGCTGCGGCTGCCATGATTCGCGGTAGTCGCCATCCACCTGCACGTGGCCGATGGGATCGCAAAAGCTCGTGCCGTTAACGTGCCGCACGGTGAGCAGCGTAATTTCATAATCGAAATCCACGAAGCCTTCCACGATCACCTTGCCCGCGCCCGCGCGCCCGCCTTCCTGCGCGTATTGCCACGAGGCATCGATGTCCGCCTCCGTCTTCACAAGGCTTTGGCCTTTGCCGCTGCTGGACATAATCGGCTTCACGACACACGGCAACCCGATGTTTTCGATGGCGGCCAAAAATTCCTCTTTCGTCGCGGCAAACTCAAACGGCGATGTGCGCAATTCCAGTTTTTCTGCCGCCAAGCGTCGGATGCCTTCGCGGTTCATCGTCAGCTGCGTGGCGCGCGCCGTTGGAATAATCGTTACCTTTCCTTCCTCCTCAATCGCCGCCAACACATCCGTCGCAATCGCCTCCACTTCCGGCACCACCAAATGCGGCTGCTCCTTTTCAATGACCGCGCGCAACGCGTCGCCATCGAGCATCGAAATCACGTGCGCCCGATCCGCCACTTGCATCGCCGGCGCATCGGCATACGCATCCACCGCAATCACTTCCACGCCGTAGCGCTGCAGCTCGATGACGACCTCCTTGCCCAGCTCGCCCGACCCGCACAAAAGCACGCGCCTCGCTTCGTCAGTAAATGGTGTTCCAATAGTGCTATTCATGAATGCGCAAACCCTACGACCTCCCGCCGCCGTTGGCTACTGTGAGTTGTTCAGAGGACAAGCGCGTGTTCACGACCGGCTGCGACCGGCGTCGATGATTTCTTGAAGTTCTTTTTTCATGCGCTCGAAAATTTCGGGGTGTTTCTCGGCAACGTTTTTCTTTTCCTGAATGTCTTTGCTCAAATCGAACAGGGCAAAATGCGGCGCGGGTTGGCCGGCGAGTTTGTTGGTGACGATGACATTGCGTTTGTGTTTGGTATCGTGGCGTTGGAGTTTCCAGTTACCGGCGCGGTAGCCGTAGTTACCGCCACGGCCGTTGTCTTGTTGCACGAGGTGGTCGCGGCCTTTGGCATCTTTTTTGCCGAGTAATGCCCCGAGCAAATTGAAGCTATCGGGCACGGCGGCCTTGGGCAGCTTCACGTTGGCGAGGGCGGCGAAGCTGGCGGCGAGGTCGATGGTGCAGACCATTTTATCAGATACCGCCGGTTTGATTTTGCCGGGCCAATAGGTGATGAACGGCGTGCGCGTGCCGCCTTCGAGCACGCTGTATTTGCCGCCGCTGAAGGGGCCGTTCGGTTTGTGGTCGCCCATTTTTTCCAGCGCTTCATCTTTGTAACCATCGTCGCCCACAGGGCCGTTGTCCGAGCAAAACACGATGAGGGTGTTGTCGGAGAGTTTGAGGCGATCGAGCGTTTTTACGAGCTCGCCTACGCACCAGTCGAGCTGCACGATCACGTCGCCGCGATAGCTCAGGCCGGACTTGCCGCGAAAGCGCTCGTGCGGAATGCGCGGCACGTGCAGATCATGCGAGGAGAAAAACAGGAAGAAGGGATTGTCCTTGTTGGCCTCGATCCATTTGTTCGATTGCTTCACCCATTCGTCGGCTAAATCCTCATCGCGGAAACGCGCCGCGTGGCCGCCGGTGTAAAAACCAATCCGGCTGATGCCATTGTGAATGGTCGAGTTATGGCCGTGGCTCCAATCCATCTTGAGCGTGCTCCGATGCGTTTTACCAGTTGGATGATCGGGGCTCGGTTTTCTATTTCCAACCCACAACGGGTCTTTCGGGTCGAGATTCTTCACGCGATGATTTTCCACATAAACCTGCGGCACGCGATCATTCGTGGTGGGCAGCAAAAAGCTATAATCAAACCCAATCTCGCGCGGCCCCGGTTTCAGTTCGCCATTCCAATCCGGCCCCTTTGGCCCGCCGAGGCCAAGATGCCATTTACCAATCACCGCCGTTTTATATCCGCCCTTTTGCAAAAGACTCGGCAACGTCTCCGGCCCCGGCTGGATCACCGCCGGACTATTCGGCGGCGCAATCCCCGTGCCCTTCTGGCGAAACGCGTACTTCCCCGTAAGAAACGAAAACCGCGTCGGCGTGCAAGTGGATGCCGAGCAATATCCGCTTGTAAATCGCAACCCCCGCGCCGCCAACCGATCAATATGCGGCGTCTTCAAATTCTTCGGCTTCGCGCCATAGCAGCCGATGTCGCCATAACCGAGGTCGTCCGCCATAATGACGATGATGTTGGGTTTGGGATTTTCCTTGGCAATACTGCTAAAGCTGCCAATGGCGAATGCGAACAGGAAGAATAGGGATCTAGCTTTCATGTGTGCACCGAACTTGCCGGAAAAATTGGATTGAGTCAGGGAAAAACTGAAAGCCGCCTTCATTTCCGAAACATGTCCTAGCGATAATCCACAGTGCCCCTGAGACTTGGAATGAATCTCGAATGTCCCCAAGATTCCGCCAGTCGTATTGCATTGATGGAATTTAGCAAAATACAAATTGCCAAGCTCGATGAATCCATGGCTTCAGTTGATCCTGTGGTGCGGTGGATCATCACCCAATGGCCGGAGGAATCCGCGGAGGAAGTCCGCCAAATGCTTTTGGATGATTCTGATTGTCCGGCAACTTTGGTGGCCATGGCGGGCGAGGAGCCCATCGGCGTGCTGGCCTTCAAAAGTCATCCGCCCGCGCAGTCCGATATCGACGAACTGTGGATCAATGTCCTCTTCGTCAAATCAATCTGGCGCCATCGGGGCATCAGCCGCCAATTGGTTCGCGAAAGCATCACCGGTGCTCGTGATCATGGTCGGAAGCACCTGTTTGTCTTCACGGACATCCCGCAATTCTACGAAAACCTCGGCTGGCAACGATACAGTTTCAATGAAGCCAAAAAGATGCACGTGCTCCGAATGGCCGTCCCACAAAAAGTAACGAGCTGAACGACTCTTTTCTTTTCAGCTCACAACCAAAAGAATTCTACTTGCGCCGAAAATTTCCGGTCAATTCCGGTCCTTCATCGGGCGGCAGGGATTTGTGCCAGACGATGCAGGCTTTGGCGAATTTGGCGACCAAGTCGGAATTTTGGGAGGCGAGGTTTTTGGTTTCGGCGCGGTCGGTTTTCAGGTTGTAGAGTTGGGGATTGGTGCCGTCGTATTCGCAGAGGAATTTCCAATCGCCACTGCGGAGGGCGAGGTCGGGGAGGTTTTTGTCGCCGTAATATGCATCGCGGTCGGGTGGTCGGCGGAAGTGGATGGGGGCTTGGCGCGAGGCGGTGGATTGGCCGAGTAATGTTTTGGGAAGCGATTCGCCGTCGAATTTTGTGTGCTTGGGATGGGGCGTGCCGGTGATAGTCAGCAGCGTGGGCACGAGGTCGATGGCGGAAAAGACGGAGGTGCGGTTCACGTAATTTTTTTTGCTCACGGGGCTGCCCCAAACGATGAGGGAGGAACGAATGCCACCTTCGTAGAGTTGGGTTTTATATCCGCGGAAGGGCCCAGCGGAACCGGCACCGCGTTCGGGGCCGTTGTCGGAGCACACGAGGATGAGGGTGTTCGCTCTCAACGCGGGGTCGTTGCGGATGTGGTCGAAGAGCTTGCCGAGTTGGCGATCCATTTCCTGCAACACGGAATGGTACAGGCCGCGTTTGCCATCGGCCCATTGATCGACCGGCGGCCAGAACGGACTGTGCACGTCGTCGGGCCAGAGGTTGATGTAAAAAGGCTGCTTGGCCTTGCTGGCTTTTTGGATGAACGGAATCGCGGCATCGACAAACCCGCCGGTGATTTTGGAGCGTTGCATCCAGCGAGCGCCTTTGCCCAATCGCTCGGCATCGACCCAGATGCGGCCGGGCTTTTTAGCATCCTGCCCGGGCCGTAAAGTGAGCGGCAACAGCTTCGGCCCCATGCCCTCGAAGTTAGTCAGCGAAACATCAAAACCATACTCAGTGATCGCCGGTGCCTCGGCCACGTCGCGTTGGCCGCCCATATGCCATTTTCCAAAATGCCCCGTCGCATAACCGGCCCGCTGCAGCCAACGGGCAAGCATCGGCGCCTTGGGATCGAGCCACTGCGCCATCCCGCGGCGTTTGTTAATGGCGCGATGCGCAAGATACGAAGTGATGCGCCAACGCTGCGGATATTGCCCCGTGGAAATCGCCACGCGCGACGGCGAGCAAATCGGCGAGTTCACATAAAACTGCTCGAACCGAATGCCCTCCCGCGCCAACCGATCAATGTGCGGCGTCCGCGCGGCCTTATTCCCAAAACAAGAAAAATCCCCCCAGCCCATATCATCAATAAACACCAACACAACATTCGGCGGCGCAGCGGCGAGAGTAGAGTTGAGGAAGGCGGTGAGTGTGAGGATTAGAAAAAATCTCATTCAGAATCGGTCGTTAAATCCTTGATAATTTTCTTGGCAAGAATTTCGTTGATCTCGCGATGCCGTGGCACTGGCTGAGATTTTCCAGTTTGTGGGTTGTGATAAATATCGTGCCGTCCGCCATGCCGCAGCAGCGTGCATCCTGCGCCCTCAAGTTTGGAAATCAAGTCACGCCGCTTCACGCGATTTCCAATTCCTCGACCTTGCGAATCCCCGGAATGGGTTCCTTGCCGAAAGTCTCATGGAGGTCACGAAGGTGTACCTTGAGGTCATCCAAATCCTCCCCCTGTGTCCAATGATCCGGGTGGTCATTCAGAAATCCCAAATGAATTCCATCCGTTTCAACCCAGTAAGTAAATTGTGCTTTCATGCGTGTAGTATCGTCTATCACATCCTGATTTGCCAATCAAAATTTACCCCACTTTCTTCAACCGCGTCACGCGGCCGGTGTGGACCCATTCGGCGACGAGGATGTTCCCCTCGTTGTCGAAGCAGGCGTCGTGGGGGTGGACGAATTTTCCGTTGACCCAGGTTTTGGCGTTGCCGCGGTTGACGGTTTTCTTTTTCACGACGCCTTCGACGTCATCGCCGAGTTGGGCGACGACTTCGTTTTTCTCATTGAGCAATGTCACTCGGGCGTGGAGCTCGGGGACGAGCATTAGATTTTTGTAAGTATCTATGTTGGCGGGGAGGCCGAAGCCGCGGAGGGTGGTGAGGTGCTGGCCTTCGAGCGTGAGGTATTGCAGCGTGTGGTTCGCGCGATCGCAGACGACGACGCGTTCGGTGCGGCCGGGGCGGCGGTCGATCCAGATACCGTGCGGCAGGTTGAATTTTCCATTGCCCTTGCCGGGGCCACCGAATTTGGAAACCCAATTGGCATCCTTGTCGAAGCGGTGGATGCACCAGGAACCGTAGCCATCGGCGAGCAGGAAGCCGCCGTCATTAAGGAAGGCAAAGTTGGTGGGCATAAAGGCATCGCGTCCCCAGCGTTTGACGCGCACTTTGTCTTCGTCCTTTTTGTAAACGCCACTGTCCATCGGCGCGTACTTTTCCCAAACCGTCTCGCCCGTGAGCGTGAGCTTGGCGAAGGACTTCACCTGTTGATACGCGCACACATAAAGAAACTGCTCCTTGCCCTCCGTGCGTACCTCGATGCCGTGACCGCCGCCCTGAAATTGTTTGCCAAAAGCACGAATGAATTTGCCGTGCGGATCAAAAACAAAAATAGACGGATGCTCCTTCAAATTCGCCCGGCCCTCGTGGATCACATAAACGCGCCCCTCGGCATCGACGGCCACGTTATGAGTCGTCTGCCAAGAGTACTTCTCCGGCAACCGCGCCCAATCGTGTTGCACCTCATACCGATGCTCGCCCTTGCCAATGACAAGTTGCCTTGGGTTCTTATTAGCCAACAACAACTGCGGCGCAGCAACGGCGGCAACGGTTGAATTAGCAAGAAAACGACGGCGGGAGACAGGATTTTTCATAAGCGTTTGGTTGCCGGAAGTTTACGCCGCGAGCGATGAGACGCAAGACCGTAGCACCAAAGGTGCGGCCAGATATTAGCCTAGGGCAACGCCCTAGGAAAAACGAGCGATAAAACGTGAAGGGCTGAAGGCCCGGCACATTCGATGGGTCGCGCCTTCAGCGCTCAATTTATTCTTGGGGATGCGCATTCCCAGGGCGTTGCCCTAGGCTAA
>JAAZZB010000058.1 GCA_014239365.1 Verrucomicrobiia bacterium
GATTGGCGTAACATAAACACCAAAGGCGGGAATCCAATCCCTCATGATGGCCTCAGCTACGGCCTGTGCCTTGGCGGCGATTTTCAAAGGCCCGCCACCGTGATTGCGATGACGCGCAATCTCGCCACCGACGATTTGGCGAAGTCCAATTGGCTGGGCGCCGATGAGGGGGATTCTCCTCTCGTCAAAAAAAGGGCAATGAGCGGCCTCACCAAATCCCAAGGTCAAATAGTGCGGGCCGACGGTTCCGCTATGCTATCCACCGATGCGGATTTGGGCGCAACGGGCTTAGTAGTGAAACACCACATCAACGCCCGCGGCGGCACCAGCCCGCTGGGGCCATCGCGCACAACGGTGATGCTGCCGTATTAATCTTTGTTAGCCGCTGCGCGCGGGCCGAATAGGCACGTGCCCAGTCGAACCATCGTGGCGCCTTCCTCGATGGCGATTTGATAGTCGCCGCTCATGCCCATGGAGAGTTCGGGCAACGGAGCGCCGAGTTTGTTTTCACAATCGGTTTTTATGGCGCGTAGTTTTTGGAAGAAGGGACGGGCGCTTTCGGGATCGCGGGTGAAGGGGGCCATCGTCATCAAACCGTGCAGCTCCAGTTGCGGGAAATCGAAAAAAGCATCCATCGCGGCAACGGCAGTTTCGGCGGTGAACCCGTGTTTGCTGCCTTCGCCGGAGACGTTGACCTCCAGCAAAACAGGCATTGTTTTCGCCGCTTGTTCGCAGCGTTTGTTTAGCTCGGCGGCGAGGGGGAGGCTGTCCACGGCGTGCAACATTTCAAAAAGCTCCACGGCATCGCGGCATTTGTTCTTCTGTAAATTACCAATGAAATGCCAGCGGATATGGCCGGGGCAATCGGGGAGTTTCGCCTTAGCCTCTTGCACGCGGTTTTCGCCAAAAACCGTAAGCCCGCAATCGGCGGCCTCGCGGATGATATCGGCGGTGAACTTTTTACCCACAGCAATGATCTGCACTTCATCGGGCAAACGCTGCGCACGATCACACGCAGCGGCGATGCGTTGCTGCACTTGAGCGAGATTGGCGGCGATGTCCGGCACGAACGGAGTGTAGCGGGTGAAGTGAGTTGTGAGTAGGGAATTGTGAGTGGTCAGTAGGGAGTAGGGAGTAGGGAGTAGGGAGTAGGGAGTAGGGAGTAGGGAGTAGGGAGTAGGGAGTGGTTTGCCAAACATCCCGGAGGGATGAACAATAATAGCCTCGGGTGAAACCCGAGGTAAATGAGGCACAACTGTGAACCAACCCCGAAGGGGTTGAACCCTTTGCGCGCTGATTCAACCCCTTCGGGAATCTCCATTGCCAACAGGGTGGCGTGAGTGGCGTGAAACAAGCGCACGCCTTCCATCAACCAAGCCCCGTCAACCATCAACTGGTTTTCCAAATGCCTTCCAGCGGTGAGTAGTGTTTGCGTGACTACTCCCTATTCCCTACCTCACAATTCCCCCCGATGAATCATTGGCTTGTAAAACAAGAACCGGAAAAATATCCGTGGGCGCAGTTTGTGAAAGACAAAGGAACCCTTTGGGATGGCGTACGCAATTACCAAGCCCGCAATAACCTCCGCGCAATGCGTAAGGGCGACTTGGTTTTATTTTACCACAGCGTGAGTGAAAAGGCGGTGGTGGGTGTGGCGAAGGTCACGCGTGAGGCCTACGCCGATCCCACCGCAAAGGAGGGCGACTGGAGCGTGGTGGATTTGAAACCGGTGAACGCACTGGCCGCGCCGGTGACGCTGGCCCAAATCAAAGCCGAACCCAAACTCGCCGGAATGGGGCTGTTGAAACAAAGCCGCTTGTCGGTGTCGCCACTAAGCGCGGCGGAATTTAAGAAAGTGCTGAAGATGGGGGGTGTTAGTTGAGGGTTGAGGGATGAGTGTTGAGGGTTAAAACAGGCTGTCGTCAAAATTGGTTTTCCCTCATCCCTCAACTCTCAACTCTCAACCCTCATCCAACTAACCATTCCCTCGACGCCGGAGCTTTCTCGCGCTATATTTTTCCCAAGATGATTGCCGAAACAACCAACGCGCCGCCGCCGGATTGGCAGGCTTTGTGCGAACCGGTGCAGCCGTTTCTCGATGAGGTGACGGGTCAACTGCAGGCGGAGGTAGAGGTGTTTGATCCGCAAATCGCCACCTTCGTGCAATACGCGCTGGGCAGCCAAGGCAAGCAACTGCGGCCTCTGTTGGTGGCTTTGAGTGGGCGTGCGGCGGGCGGGCTCAATGCCGAGCACGCGCGGGCGGCGGTGATAATCGAGATGATCCACCTCGCCACGCTGGTCCACGATGATGTGGTGGATGGCGCGGAAGTGCGGCGCAGTCGGCCGACGCTCGCGGCGAATTGGGGCAACAAAGTTTCGGTGCTTGCGGGCGATTGTCTTTTTGCCGAGGCACTGCAATTGGCGGCCAATATGCCCACGCAATCGGTGTGCGGCCTCGTGGCGCGCGCGGCTAAGGCGGTGTGTACCGGCGAGATTCGCCAAACGCTTCAGCGCGGGAATTTCCAATTGCAACAGGCGGAGTATTTTGAATTGGTGGGGATGAAAACCGCCGAGCTGTTTGCATTGGCTTGCGCGCTTGGCGCGCGACTTTCTGCTGCGGATGCGGCCACCGATGCCACTACCGAAGCGGCTTTGCGCGAGTACGGCCAGCAACTGGGCACGGCTTATCAAATTTACGATGATTGCGTGGACGTCTTTGGCGCGGAAGCCATCGCCGGCAAAACGCTCGGCACCGATCTCGCCACCGGCAAGGCGACGCTGCCGGTGTTGTTGGCGTTGGAGCGCGCGGATGACGCCGAGCACAAGGCGTGGCTCGCGATGCTGAAGGACGGCGAGGCGCAGGCGGAAGCTATCCGCGAACGGTTGGTGAGTGACGGCATCCCCGCCGAATGCCGCGAAGTGGTGGCCGGTTATATTACCGACGCCAAGGCGGCTGTGGAAAATCTACCCACGGGCAGTGAGCCGTTGCTGGCGCTGACCGATTGCCTGACGGATCAGCTTGTGGCGTTGGATGATTAGGGGAGGGCTTATTCCGCGCTGCCGGTGCGGCGGAAGATGTACGCTTCGTTATTGAAATCCTTCAGCGTGACGCGCAGGCGATTTGAAAATTCCTGAATCTCCACTTCGCACCGGATGGGCGGCTGGGCGTGGGGCCATTGGAATTGTGTGGTGAAAATATCCCCCTTCGCCTGCCACGGGCCCGCCAGCAGGATTCGCACGGAGTTCTGCGCAAAAGCGCCGGGCGGTTCGGGGCGGGGTATGAGGCCGTTGACGGTGCGGTTCGGGGGCGGTTTCGCGCCTAAGGCTTTGTATGCAAAATACTGGCCGTCCAAATAAAAATTCTTTTCTGAAAAACTGAGCAACAAAAACTGGCCGAGGGCATCAAGGTGGGCGCGCAGTTTTTCTTTTTCGCGGGCATTCATCTCCCCATAAATCGATTCAAATTGCTGTTGTGTGGCGGGCACATCGAGCTCCCAGCCGCCGAGCAGCACGGGGAGTTTTTGGGCGCGCAATGTGGCGGGATCATACAAAGTGGATTTGCCGGTGCGGAGATAATCGTACAAATCGCGGGTGTCCACTTGGGCGAGTTTTTTGCGCAGGTCTTCATCGGTGAGGGCGTCGCGCACGTGGGCGTGTTGCAACAGGCGGGAGGGAGTCGCCTGATTTTGCAGGTCGGCCAATAGAAACGTGTTGGTGCTGTTGAGGTGCAAAAGATGGAAGAGATGCTGCGTGTGCACGGCTTCCACCAACGCGGGATAGGCTACGAGCCGCGTGCGAAAGGTCTGCAAATTTGAGGCCCGCAAATTATGATAAAGCAAACCGGTGATGTCTGCGGCATCATAAAATCGGTCGCTGGCGGGGTCGAACAAGCGCGCGGATTTGTCGAGGCCGAGCGTGCGAAAATCGCGATGCAAGCGCGCGGCGAGGCGATAGCCCATCGGCTCATCGGCCGCGGCGGATTCGTTGGGGCGCACTTGGTTGGCGGCGTAGCCGAGCGGTGTGATGATGCCGGCCAACAGCATCAGGTACAACACACCGAGAATGCCGCCGAGCGAAATGCCGGCGATGGAGTTCACGCGATCCCATTCGGCGAGGCGGTTGGTTTCGAGTTTGTGTTTGATGTGATGCTGCAGTTTGCGATGCAGCGGTTGGGTGGCGGCGAGTACGGCGGTCATCAAAATAAAGAAGGCCCAAATTTTTCCGGCGCCCAGTTCCCACCAAAGCGGATGCTCGGGGAGGTTGATGAATTTTCCTAAAACGCCTGCGAGCATTGGCGCGAAGATCAGCGCCAACAGCGTGCCCACAAACAGCATCCCCATTCGCAAGCCATCGGTTTGCAGGCCGAGCAACGTGAACGCGCCCACCACGAGCAGGAATAACATCAGGGCCGAGTCGCCCGGAAAAAGGCTGAGTGCCAGCACGCGGACACGTTAGGGGATGCGCGCGAAAATTGCACTTCAAAACCTCCAAGCTTGAAGTGCGCGCGGGTTGGGTGTATTGGGAACTGAATGTTGCGGGAGGATTCTCGTCCAATTGTTTGAGGATTCCCCAACGTTACGATGACAAGCGATAACGATCACAATTCCAAAGACGAGCAACCGGATCGGCGGCAATTCATCAAAGGCGCTTCGTGCGTAATCGGCGCGGCGATTGGTGCGGTGCCGATGGCGGCTGGCGTGCGCGTGGCGCTTAGTCCGTTAGTGGATAAAGAGGCGGCCGAGGGCGGGGCGATGATTCGGCTTGGTGATTTAGGTGATTTGGAAACCGGCGTGCCAATGAAGTTCGCCATCGTGGCCGATAAATCGGACAAGTGGACGCGCTATAAAGATGTGCCGGTGGGCGCGGTTTATTTGCTGAAAAACGAAAAAGACGAGGTCACCGCGTTCAATACGGTGTGTCCGCACCTCGGTTGTTTTGTGGATTATCGGTCAAAGGAACAGGATTTTTTCTGCCCTTGCCACGACAGCAATTTTGCGTTGGACGGCAAAATGAAACGGGGCGTGAGCCCGCGCGGGATGGACACGCTGGAGTTGGAGCTGCGCAACACCAGTGAAGTGTGGGTGAAATTCCAGCGCTTCAAAGCTAACTCCAAGGACAAGATCGCCATTTCATAATGCAGCGCTTGAAGCAACTTTACGACTGGCTGGACAACCGCACCGGCATCAAAGAGCACATCCGCGAGGCGCTCTTTGAAACCGTGCCGGGCGGTTCGCGCTGGCGCTACGTGTGGGGTAGCACGCTGACGTTCACGCTGATGATCCAGTTCATCACCGGCATTTTCCTGTGGATGGGCTACAGCGCCAGCGGCCAAACTTCCTGGGAGAGCGTCTACTA
>JAAZZB010000002.1 GCA_014239365.1 Verrucomicrobiia bacterium
ACTGGAACCGGCACGACTGGAACCGGCACGACTGGAACCGGCACGACTGGAACCGGCACGACTGGAACCGGCACGACTGGAACCGGCACCACTGGAACCGGCACGACTGGAACCGGCACGACTGGAACAACGGGCACAACCACTGGAGGCACAACTGGCGGCGGACCTGGCACAACCACGGGAGGCACAACCGGCGGCGGGCCTGGCACAACCACGGGAGGTACAACCGGTGGCGGACCAGGCACAACCACGGGAGGCACCACCGGTGGCGGACCTGGTACAACCACTGGAAGTGGGATGCCGGGCACCGGGCCGGATAGAAACTAAATTTCTTTAGGAAATGATTTACCACCCCGCGCGCGGTTTTGGCTGCTCGCGGGTTTTTTTATGAGAGCAACCCGATTCAATCTGTGGATCTACTTGGCACTAATGTGTGTGTCGGTTTCCTGTTCAAAGCGCGAGGCAAAGCCGTCGGAACTTAATTCCCCCAACCCATCAAACCCCGAAACGGTAAAAACAAATTTAACAAATTCCGTTTCTCAAGTGGAGTTGTCGCCGGAGGAAAAAGAGTTTGCCCGACTCAAGGCCTTGGCGGAAGGAGGCGATGCCAGATCGCAGACTTCGCTGGCTCATAAATTTGCGCTTGGCAAGGGCGTGAAACAAAATATGAAGGAGGCCGTGCGGTGGTATCGCGTGGCCGGCAATCAAGGCGAAGCCGAAGCCCAGTTTAATCTGGGGTATATGTATTACAATGGTGAGGGATTGCCGCGCGATTATGAACAGGCGGTGGCGTGGTTTAGAAAATCTGCCGCGCAGGGAAACCCCGCCGCGCAGGGAAACCTCGGCTTGATGTACGACAACGGCGAAGGCGTTCCCGAAAATAATAAAGAGGCGTTGAGGCTTTATCATTTGGGCGCGAAGAATGGCGATATGTATTCGCAGTTCAACCTCGGCTGCATTTACGACAGTGGCGAGATGGTGCCCGAGGACAACGCCGCCGCCGTAATGTGGTGGCTCAAGGCCGCCGCGCAGGGGCATGTGGATGTGCCGAATTATTTGGGGTTAATGTACGATGCCGGCGAAGGCGTGCCCGAGGATGATGTGCGCGCGTATGCGTGGTGGCTCATTGGGATTGAGCGCGGCGATGATGCGCCTCGTGCGAATATGGCGATCCTCGAGGAAAAACTGACTGCCGAAGAATTAACCGCCGCCCAAAAACTGGCCGATGAATTGCTGAAAGCAATGGAGGCGGACAAGTAGCCTGAAAACAAAAATTAGCGCCCGCCGTTTTGCAGCCACGCCACTAGTGCCAGCACTTCCGCGCGCGTGAGGGTGTTCACCAATCCCGGTGGCATCAGGCTCGCTGCCGAGCGTTTGTGTGATTTGAGTTCCTTTTTGGGCACTTCGATGGTTTTGCCGGCATCAAGCGGGTTGGGCGCGATCAACAGCGAACGCGCGCGGTAATCCAATTGCGGCACAATCATTCCGGCCAAAATTCTGCCGTCCGTGAGCGTGAGAATGTGGGTTTGATAATTCTCCGCCACCGCCTTCGAGGGATCCAGAATCGCCTCAAGAAGATCGCGTGCGCCAAAGCGGCTGCCCACTTGCGTGAGATCCGGCCCCAAGGCAAACCCTTGATTGCCCACGCGATGGCACCGGCTGCAGAGGGCTTGGTTAAAAAGTTTTGAACCGGCCGTAAACGTTGGGGGTAGTTTCAGTTCCCCTTCAAAATCCTTCATCGTCCACGCCTTCACCAGTTTGCGCTCACTCAAATCCGGCAAAGGCGGCAGCTGGGGCTTAAGCGCAATGTCTTTTGCCAGCGCTTTCTTTTCCGCTTCAGGTAAATGGCTCACGGCGTCCTTGTGGATTTTGTTGATGAACCCTGGTAGACCGCGTCCACCACGGGATTGTCGTGCCGCCGCCAATTGCAGGAAAAACTCCCGGCGCAGTTCGCGCGTCCAGCCGTGCTCCGCATTTCGCAATGCAAAAAGATAAAGCAGTTTGTCCTGGGAAGTATTGGCCTCGCGCAAGCGTTTCATCGCAATGCCCGTGGCGCGTGCATCGCCGAGGCGGATGAGTAGCAAAGCGAGTTGGCGATTGACGGCTTCGGATTTGCTTGGGAAAAATTTTCGCAAGGGCGCGGCGTCCTTCAGAGTTTTGGCTTGGGCGGAAAACAGGTTGATCATTTCCAGCAACTGCGGTTCGGAAAATGAGATCAGCGAGGAGGACTGGAGTTTGTCCAAAAGATAAGGCGACCGACCTCCGGCCGATTGCGCTGTGGCCAGCGTAATGAAGGAATCACGATCGCGCGCGATGAAGGCGATTTGTTTTTTGTGTTCCAAAACAATGCGGGCGGTGTAACGGATGAGCGGATCTTGATGGTAAATGCCTGTGGGAATATTCACGGAAAGGTCAGCTGCTTTTTTGCGTTCCACGCGCAAAAGATGAGATGTCAATTTGCGGGCGACCTGTTGCTCCGACTGCGCGGGCGGTTGCGTTTGGGGGCCGTTGTAGCGCACGCGGTAAAGAGCGCTTTGTGTGCCGCGGCCGCCGGTGACAAAATACATCGCGCCGTCCGGGCCGAAGTCGAGGTCGGTGACATTGAGCGGACGCCCGCGCAGAAATACTTCCGCCCGCCCGCGGTAGCCCGAACCGTTGGGCGCGAGATGCACGGCGAGGATGCGACCGTAAGTCCAATCCAGAATGAAGAACGCCCTTTTATAATCAGCGGGGAAATGGCTGCGCGTGCCGAACTTGACGCCGGTGGGGGAAGACTTGCCGATGTCGAGCACGGGCTGCGCGTTGTCGGGGTGGTCAGGAAAATACGGCGGCCAACTGCCGGTCACCGCGCGCCAGCCGAAATCTGCGCCGCGCGTGAGATGCTTCACTTGCGTGGGCCGATACCACGGCGCGCCCATATCAAACTCCGCATCGGCATCAAAGGTAAACGCCTCGCCGTCCGCATTAAAATGGATGCCATACGGATTACGCAAGCCGCCGCAGAACACTTCCGGCAACTGACCATCTTTATTAAAGCGCAGCACGTGGCCTTCGTTCGGCCGAAATACTTTTTGATTGCGGCGACGCGGCGAAGTGTAATCGCCGCCATCTTTGGGCAGCTGAACCGAGTCGCCCATGATTGCATAAATTAAACCATCCGGCCCCAGCGCCAGTGCGTTGCGTCCGTGCCCCACGCCACCCGGCGTGGCGCGCAGCAGCTTTTCCTCATCAAACTTGCCGTCGCCATTCGTGTCGCGCAGTCGGTAAATGCCCTTGGACACATTCGCGTTTACGTACAACGCACCGTGCGCGTAGAGCAATCCGCGGTTTTCCTTGAGCGTGCGATTGATCATTTCCGATTTGGAAATGGCCCCGCCTTTTTTGGAAAAGGTGAATCGCCAAATGCCCGCGTCCTCGCGTCCAATGCTCAAGCGGCCTTCCGGATCAAACGCGCAACTAATCCACGAGCCTTCGCCTTTGCCGGAATTTTTCAGCAGCTCAACTTCAAACCCCGGTTGCGTAAAAAAACTTTTGGGATCCGCTCCGGCCTTGGCGGTTTTGGCTTCTTCCCATTGGTTGTAGTCATCCGTTTCGGTGATGTGAATGCCCGCCGCGGTCCACCATTTTTCGAGTGCAAGTTTACCCGTGCGTTTCAGTTTGCCGGCGGAGCAATTCCAGTTGAGGTCGGTAGCGACCAATTGCGATTTGCCTTTTGCGCCGGTCAATTTTAATTCTAACCCCAAAGCGGAAGGGCCATCGGCGGCGGTGGATTCGATGCGGATTGTGTTTTTGCCGGGCTTGAGTTTTGTGGAAACATCGAGGTCGATCAGCTTGCCAAACGCGGGGGATTCGATGATCCATTTGTCGTTGAGGGAAATTCGGATTGAGGCGAAGTCGCCCGCCGCGCGTAGCCGGGCAGACTGAAAATTTTGAGGCACTTCAAATGAGCGGCTGAACTTGATGGTGCCCTTCGCTTCCTTCTCCGGCCAAATCCAAAACGGCGCGGCAGAAAGTGAAGGGGAAAATGCGAGGCACAAAAACAACAACAGTCGTGTCATCTGCCGAGTGTAAAGGGCTGGAGGTCTTTAGGGCAAGCTTGGTAGGGACGCGCTGTGCGCGTCCGTGGACACGCGCAGCGTGTCCTTACCGAGTCAGCAGAAACTCCAGCACATCGCGCAGTTCGTTTAGCGTCATTGTGTGCACGAGGCCTTCGGGCATTAGGGAATGGTGGCCTTCGATTTTGGATTTGATTTGGCGTTTGTCGAGGCGGATTTCTTTGCCGTCGATGCCGAGATACACTTCGGAGTTGCCGCCGCGGCGCATCGCGATGCCGGTGTGGACGTTGCCGTTTTTCATCGTGATGATCCACGCGCGCTGGTAGGGCGATACTTCTTTGTTGGGTTGGAGGATGGATTCCAAAATGCGCGCGCGCGATGCGCCGTGGCCGATGTGCGTGAGATCCGGGCCGACGCGGGTGCCGCGTTCGTTGACTTGATGGCAGTTGCCGCAGGTGGCGATTTTGCGGTTGAAGAAAATGCGTTCGCCGGTGATCGCGTTGGGTTTGCCGTCGAGCGCGTCAATCCGTTTGAGCCACGCGGTGGTGTCTTTTGTGTTCGGCGGACTTTTGATGAACGGCTTGCCGATCGCGCGATTGGCGGCGGGGGTGTTCAAGGCGGTCAATTGTTTTTGGCCGTCCACTTCAAAGTGCGCGCCCACCAAACTGCGCAGGGCCTCGGCCCGGAGTTCGGCATTTTTGGTTTTGGCAATTTCCAGTAACGTGCCGGTATCGGGCGATTCGCTGACGCCAAACACCGCCGTGGCCGCGAGTCGCAAATTCAACGGTTGCTTGTCATCGAGCGCCAGTTTGCGCAGGGCGGCATGGGTGGATTCATCAAGATGGTTGCGCATTTTCCAAATGGCCTCGCGCCGGAGTGCTTCGTTTTTGGAGCCCATCCACGCGATGAGTTTTTTGGAATCGATCGCTTTGTGGTTATCCGGAAAATACCGCAACACGTGTCCTCGTAAGGTATCGGGCGTGGCCGCCTTTTCCAAAAGCGGCAGCGCAAACTTTTCGTTGAAGCGATCCGGATTGGCGCGCCCATCCAATTCATCAAGGCAAGCAAGGCCGGCGCGGAAGATACGGTAGTCATATTTGCCCGTTTTTAAAAGTTTTTCTACTTTGCTTCGACAAGTAATCAGTTTTTCATCTGCGATCCATCGGAGTAATTCAAATGTCGAATCTTGGGAAGCATCCTCAAAAAGTGATTCAATGAATTTGACGTCGTGAAATTTTGCTAGTTTCATTGCCGCAATTAAAACAGCCTGATTACCGGGGCCGGTGGGGGTGAAGATATATTTTTCAAATTCGGTGGGTTTGGTCGGGTCTGACACAATCCGTTTAAGGTGGCGCTTGATCCCAAGCAGTGCGGCGTGACGCATAAATGGGTCGGAGTGGCTGGTTGAGATTCTGAATAATTTTTTGCCTAGAGGTTTTTCATTTCGAGTTTGTCGGCGTGCAGTGCGGGTTGCCCACAGTTCAAATTCTTTTATTGCAATAGGCTTTGGCTTGAAATCCTTCACGGGCCGGATGCGCCAGAGGCGGCCTTTTTTGTTTAGGTTGTAGGAGCTGCTGCCCCAGTCGCTGAGGTAGAGGCTGCCGTCGGGGGCCATGGCGAGGCCGACGGGGCGGAAGCTGTCGCCGCCCTGGATGAGGGGGATCATCGTGGCGCTGACGGAGGTGCCTTTGCGTTTGAGCGTGTAGCTTTCGATGCGGTGATCGCCCCAGGAGGTGACGAGTAGGCGGCCTCGGTATTCTTGCGGGAAGGTGGGGGAATTGAAAAAGATGACTTCGCACGGGGCTTCGCCGGTGCCGTGGATCATCGGGAGTGTGCCGCGCAGTTCGCCGTTCCACGCGAGGAATGGATGGTGGCCGGTGCGGCCGTATTTGTAGCGGTAGCCGTAGTCGCCATCTTGCACGACGTGGAGCAGTCGGCAGGGCGGGCGGTTGCCGGGGTCGTTGTCCACAGCGAAGATGCGGCCCCACGGATCGACGCACGTGCCGAATGGATTCCAAAAGCCGCGGGCGATTTGCTCGAGCTTTTTGCCATCGGCGGTACAGCGGAATACGCCGCCGCCAATGCCGGCTGCGCCTTTGATTTTTTTGCCATCGGAGCCGAGCATTGTGTATGCGTGGCCGAGGTTTTCGCCGAGGCCGAAGATGAGGTTTCCTTTTGGGTCGAAGCTTAATCCGCTGAGGCCGTTGTGCGGATAGGTGCCGGTGGTTTTTAGGGTGATGATGTCTTCGGTTTTGTCGGCTTTGCCGTCGTTGTTCGTATCCCGCACGCGGAGGATGCGGCTGCGTTCGGCGAGGTAGACCCATCCGTTTTTGCCGATGCAAACGTCCATTCCCATTTGGAGGCCTTCATAAAAAATGGTGCGCTTGGGTTTGCCTTTTTTTGTGGGTGTGAACATTAGCACGCGGTCGCGTTCGGGGCCTTTGTAATCTTTAGGGCGAAAATGGGTGTGGCTTTCGATGACGATGACGCGGCCTTGGGCGTCCACCCCGAGGCCGGTGGGGGTGACGATGTCCGGCGCTTCGGCGATGAGCTCGATGACGATGCGCGGGTCGGATGACTTGGGCGGTTTGGGTGCATTGTCAGCAGCAACCAAGGCGAAGGGAAGGACGGCCAGAAGTAAAAGCGTTTTCATGGCAAAATGAATGGAGCCAGTGAACGGAGTCGAACCGTTGACCTGCTCATTACGAATGAGCTGCTCTACCAACTGAGCTACACTGGCGTGAGGGGGAATGTAGCGATGGGGCAGAGGGCGGGCAAGGAAATTGGCGGAGGCTTCCCCGGGTCAAACGAGGGCGGATCTATCCTAATATGAATATGGCGGATGATTTTGCTATTCGTATCAACGGGGCGGAGTAAATGGATGGCGGAGATGGACGCGGATGGTGCGGGTGGAAATCCAGTTGGCGGGATCGGTGGGGTCGCGCCAGACCCATTGACCGGTGGGATCAACCCAGCGGCCGAGCACGGGATCCCAAACGGCATTGGCGGGGCGTTGGCTGTTGTTGAACCAGACCATTGGGTCGACGTAATAATCGCCGTGCGTTCGGTTGGTGTCGGTGCCGGCGCGTACCCAAGTGGCGGCAAGCGGGGAGGCGTTGGTGAAAGCGCGTTGACTGGGGTCGGTGGGATCTGGCGTTACCAAATAATTGAGTGGGCGTACGGGGAGACGATATCGAAAGGGATGGCCTTCGGTGGTGAGGGCGGGAACGATTCCGGTGCGACCGGGCCGAACGGAAACGCGCTGGGCAGCGGCGTGTTGCGCAAGCAAAACCAAAGCCAAAGCGGCGATGAATTTGCGGGAGGTTGTTGTTACCCAAAGACTAGTATTCATTCCGTCTGTTAGACGGAAGGCAAGTGGGGAGGTTTCCCGCGGGCGGGATTTGGTTGTTACCCTGTTGCTTTGTCGGTGGGTTACTCGCGGCGGCTGACGTTGGGGAGGACGTCGCGGAGGCGGATGTAATCGCTGAGGATGTCGAGGGTTTCGCGCAGGGTGGCGTCGAGGGTGAAGGTGTTGGAATCGTCCTGAGGAACGGGGGGCGAATCGGCTTTTTCAATTTTTGGTTTGGGGGCTGCAAGTTTCTTGAGTGGCTTGTCGGCCTCGGCGCCTTTGACGTCGATTTCAAAATATTTTTCAGCGGGTTGTTTGCGGCCGGAGCGTTCTTTGTTGCGAGTCTCGATGCGGGTTTTGTTTTCGGCGCGTTCCTTGCGGCGCTCGGCTTCGTTGAGGGAAACGGTTTTATCGGTCAGCCGTTTCTTGGCGCGGACGATGTCTTCGTTGATGTAATTAAATTCCAGGATTTCCTTCACGCGTTTGGCGGAACTTTTGCGCAGGCTGGTGAGAAAGGGTTCCACGCGGTTGAGTTCTTTGTAAGTGACTTTTTTTATTTTGTCGGCTTCCAAGGCGCGAGGGAGTTCGGCTTCGCCCATTCCGAGGTGCTCGAAAACAGAAGGCAATTCCACGTCCGAAAGCACGCCGAGGCGTTGGGTGGTGCTGCCGTTGATGCGGTAGAATTTTGAGATGGTGAACTTAAGTTGCCCGGAGTCATCACCCAGATTGGCGAAGATGCGTCGGTTGAGGGGCAGGATTTGCTGGACGGTGCCTTTGCCGTGGGTGGTTTCGGTTCCTACGATGACGGCGCGGCCGTGGTCTTGCAGAGCGGCCGCTACAATCTCAGAGGCGGAGGCGCTCATTGGGCTTACGGCCACCACGAGTGGGCCGTCGTAAACGATGCCGCGGCGGGTGTCGCCGAGTACTTTGTTTTTGCCTTGGTAATCTTTCACCTGCACGACGGGGCCGAGGTCAATGAAGAGGCCGGTGAGTTTGATGGATTCCTGCAGGATGCCGCCGCCGTTCATGCGGAGATCGATCACGATGCCGTCTACCTTTTCTTTTTTGAGGCGCTCGATGAGGGTGCGGCAGTGGTCGGAGCATTTGCTGTAAAAGCCGGGTAAATTCAGGATGCCGAGTTTTTCGGTTTTGCCGTTTACTTTGCGTTCGATGATGTAGGCCTTGGCGAGGGAGTCCTCGAGCTTCACAACGTCGCGCGTGATTTTGATAATCTTGGATTCACTCTTGCCGGCGGGGATGATGGTGAGTTCGACGATGGTGTCCTTCTTGCCTCGGATGAGTTGGACGACGTCGTTGATTCCCATATCGAGTAAATCGGTGGCTTCTTTGTCGCCGGGGTTTTTGACGGCGATAATTTTGTCGTTGGCGTGGATGAGGCCGCTTTTGCCAGCGGGGCCGCCGGGCATTATGCGCACGATTTTGGTGTAGCCTTCGTCGGTGGTCAGCACGGCGCCAATGCCGGTGAGTTGCATATCGATGCTGTTGATTCTAAAATTTTTGGCATCAATGGGGCTCATATAATCTGAGTGCGGATCAAAGGCGCGAGTGAGGGCACTGAGGTATAAATCCAGTTTGTCGTCCCGGCCGTTGTCCTTCATTCGCTTGAGGAGACGCTCGTAACGGCGGCTGATTTTCTTGCGGCTTTCGGCGAGCTTCTTGGGGTCGGCCTTGCCGGTATCGCGTTTGTCGAGGGCGAGAATGTCGTTGAGCACTTCAAGTTTGATGCGGGAGTGCCAAAGTTTGCGTGCGGCCGCGTTGTCTTTGGGCCAAGGTTCCTTGGTGCGGACGGTGAGGAAGCGTTCTTTTTTTGTGAAATCGAATTTGCCTTTCAGGATTTCATCCACCCATTGCTGGCGTTCGGTGAGGCGCTTGATGAAGAGGGCGTAGATTTCACTGGAGGGACGAGGGTTGCCCATTTTCACGTGGTCATCGAGGCTGGTGCCGTATTTTTTGGTGAGCGCTTCCACATCCGATTGCAGGAAAATCATATGGCTGAAATCCAGCAGGTTGAGGTAACGATCCAAGTGATGCCCGGCGATTTCGTCGGTGAGGCCGGTTTGGCGGTAATGGATTTGTGAAATCAGGCGGCCCACCGCTTGGGTGATTTTTTTAGACTGCGCCTCGGTAAGATCGGCCCGAGTAAAGCTGGCGGAAAGCATCAGCGCGAAGCAAATTGTGATGTATCGTTTCATTCCGGCAATGGTGACGGAAAATTGCTCGGGTGCAATCTAAATCCATTCAAAGTGCATTTCTGCTTTGCCTGCGGGGAAGGGTGGGCTAAAAATCCCCGATGCACAGGCTGTCATTCCGTATCATTTCCCAAATCCTCCCAATGCTGCTTCTATTGGCCGTGGCCGGTTGTCAATTCGCGCAACCCCACACGGAGGAAAAATTCACCGCTCTCTTCGATGGCCATTCCCTCAAAGGCTGGGAACAGGTGGCCCCCAAAGGCGATGGCTACGGCGTCACCAATCTTGTGGAAAACGGCACCACCAATGCCGTCATCTTTTGCGCCAAAGGCGGTGGCGGCAATTTGTTGTCCGAGAAAACTTATAGCGATTTCGTGTTGCGTTTTGATTTCAAACTCACCGAGGGAGCGAATAACGGCCTCGCCATCCGCGCCCCCAACCAAGCCGGCAGCCTTGCCTACGAAGGCATGGAACTGCAAATCCTCGATGCCGCTTACAAAAGCAAAAAAGGCGAACTCAAGCCCGAGCAATTCCACGGTTCACTCTATAATATAGCCGCCGCAAAAAAAGGCGCGCTCAAGCCCGCCGGCGAATGGAACTCCCAGGAAGTCATCGCCCAAGGCCGCCGCATCACCGTGCGCCTCAATGGCACGCAAATCCTCGACGTAGATATAAACACAATCACCGATCCCGCCACGCTCGTCAAACACCCCGGCCTCTTTCGCCCCGGCGGCCACATCGGGTTCCTCGGCCACAACGACGAAGTGTTTTTCAAAAACATCCGCATCAAAGAACTCACCCAAGTCGATCTCACCAACGTACCTCCCAAAGGCTTCCGGTCGTTATTCAGCGGCACCTCGCTGACCGGTTGGCAGGGCCTCGCCGCGCGCCCCAACAACAACCCCATCAAACGCGCCGCCCTCACGCCCGACCAACTTCGCAAAGTCCAAGCCGAAGCCGACGCCAACATGACCGCCCATTGGAAAGCCGAAAACGGCGCCATCATTTTTGATGGCCAAGGCCGCAGCCTGCAAACCACCCGCGACTATCGCGATTTCGAAATGTTGGTGGATTGGAAAATCACCGCCAAAGGCGACAGCGGCATTTTTCTGCGCGGCACCCCCCAAGTGCAAATGTGGGATCCGCGCGGCGACGACAATCCCCGCGCCGCCAAAGGCAGCGGCGGCCTCTTCAACAATCAGGGCGAAGCCAACCCCAAAGATCCCCTCACCAACGCCGACCACATCGTCGGCGACTGGAACCGCTTTCGCATCATCATGGTCGACGAACGCGCCCACGTATTTCTCAACGGCAAACTTGTCGTCAATAACACCATCCTCGAAAACTTTTGGGATCGAACAAAGCCGCCACTCCGCCAAGGCCCCATCGAACTCCAAGCCCACGGCAGCCCGCTGTGGTTCCGGAACATCTATATTAGGGAGATTAAATAGGTTGAGGGTTTGGTAGGGACACGCTGCCGCGTGTCCACGGACGCGCACAGCGCGTCCCTACCGAGGGCGGCTTTTTTGGAGGGACGAGCTTGCGAGTCCGTGCTTGAAGGATTGCGTGGGATGGAAAACCAAGATATTGCTGGTTTCAGAAATCCCCTAAAATTTTTTCCCACCGCCCTTCCTTAATCCGTGAAAATCCGTGCCATCTGTGTCCTGAATTCGGGGTTGAAGGTTTTGGGTTTGGGGTTCAGGATTCGGGGCAGCGAGCTATGAAACGTGACTTCCCTCAACTCTCATCAATTAACTCTCAACTGAAATCCAGTCGGCGGCGATTCCTTGCGGGCGCTTCCGTCGCGTTGGCGTTTCCGTTTGTTGGGCGCGTGTTGGGCGCGAATGCGAAGTTGAATATTGGGGTGGTCGGCGTGGCGGGGCGTGGGGCGAGCAATCTCCGTGGCGTGAAGGACGAACATATTGTGGCGTTGTGCGATGTTGCCGCGCCGTCATTAGCGGGGGCGCTGAAGCAGTTTCCCAAAGCCAAGGGCTACGCGGATTTCCGGCAGATGCTGGAGCGCAAGGATTTGGATGCGGTGGTGTGCAGCACGCCGGATCACACGCACGCGATCGTGGGGGTCAGTGCGTTGAAGAGTGGGCGGCATTTGTATTGCGAGAAACCGCTGGCGCATACGGTGTCCGAAGTGCGCGCGATGACCGAGGCGGCGGTGGCCGGCAAGCGCGTCACGCAAATGGGCACGCAAATTCATGCGGGCAATAATTACCGGCGCGTGGTGGAGCTCGTACAAAGCGGCGCGATTGGCGCGGTGAAAGAGGTTCACGTGTGGGCCGGAGCCACTTATGGGAACATCGGCCTTTCCCCGAAGGACGCGCCGTTGCCGAAGGGGTTTGATTATAATTTATGGCTCGGCCCGCTGCCGTACCGGCCGTTCCGCAAGGAATACGCGCCGTTTCATTGGCGGCATTTTTGGGAATTTGGCGGCGGCACGCTGGCGGATTTCTGGTGTCACTTTTCGGATCTCGCCCATTGGGCGCTGGATCTTACCCACCCGCTCACCATCCACGCCCACGGCGGCAAGGCGCGTCCGGAACGGGTGACACAAAAATTGAAAGTGGAATACACCTACCCCGCGCGCGGCAAAAAACCGCCGGTGAAACTCACGTGGTATCAAGGGGGCGAAAAACCTGCGGCCCTCAGTGCGGCGCAGAAAAAGAAATGGCGCAGCGGCGTGCTCTTCGTGGGCGAACACGGGATGTTGTTTTCCACCTACGGCGGCCACCAACTTTTGCCGGAAGAAAAATTCAAAGGCTTCAAAGCCCCCGCGCAATCGATCCCAAATTCCATCGGCCACCACGCCGAATGGATCAAAGCCTGCAAAGAAGGCGGGCGCACCACCTGCGATTTCCGCTACTCCGGTCCGTTGACCGAATGCGCGTTACTCGGCATTGTCTCCCATCGAATCGGCAATAAAAAGCTGGTGTGGGACTGGGAAAAGATGAAAGCTCCCAACGCCCCTGAGGCGGACCGGTTCATCCGGCATCGTTATCGCGCGGGGTGGAAGCTCTAACCTAAAAAAATATGGAACACGAAGCACACGAAGAACAAACCTCAAACGAATCCAACTCTATAAAACCCAAAACCAGCCCGGTGCGGTTGGTGGTGATGGGCGTGCTGCTCTCGGCGATGGTGGTGATGGCGTTGGTGCAATCCGGCGCGCGGCGCGACCGCGATGCGGCGGCGGTCAAGGCGGATGAATTGGAAGATTTCGCCACGCCGGCGGATTATATGAAAGCGTTGGGCAAAACCCCCCGCGTGAAATTCACCGAGGGATCGCTGACCCAAGTGTATCGCTGGCAAGGGGTGCTTCAGCATTTTGAATTGCGCGTGAAATTTTTGGGTTCGGACGGCAGTTTCACTGCGGAAGGAACCGAGGCTTCTTCCATATCGCGCTTCAAAGGGAAGGGATATGCCAAGCTGAAACTAGCCAAAGCCACCGGCACCCAATTTGAGGTTTTCCCGAAAACAGAATCTCCGAAAGATGGAGAAAGCGAGATGATGCAGGACGGCCCCGGCGCAGGTAAAGAGCCTCCCGGCCCAAGACCCGGCGCGGGCCCGAACGCACCGGGAACACCTGGCGCCACGAATAATGAAAGCCGGAAGGCGCGTACGTTGGCATACTTTTCGGAGATCGGATTGGATGATGATCAGAAAAGCAAAGTGGAGGCGATTGTCGAAAATCAACTCACCGAAAGCCAAGCCCTTCGAGGCGGTCCGCGTGAAGGGATGCGCGAAAAATACACCGCATTGCGCGCAAAGTTTGATGCTCAATTTCAGGAAGTGCTCAACGCGGAACAATTCGAAGCTTACAAAAAAGCGCGAGACGCAGCACGCAGTCAATGGGGCGGCGGGCGCGGCGGCAAAGGTGGTGGCCCGGGCCGTCCACCCGAAGGCGGAGGGAGCCCACCCGAAAGGCCTTGATTCGTCGGTCTTGATTTTTGCAGATTCGGTTGGGTGATTGATTAGGCCGATCGATGGCGTTCTGTTCCTACAACAGGCTAGACTTTCTAGCCGGTTGCGCTATGGTTTTCCCTTGTTCGCGTTTGAAATGGGGGAACTGGAAAACATCTTTGGGGGATGGCATTCTTGCATTCAGCTATGAACCGGCTTGATTCATTGCGTGCGGTGTTGCGCGGGTACGGCTCGTGCGTGGTGGCGTATTCGGGCGGGGTGGATTCGGTGCTGCTGGCGAAAGTGGCGCACGAGGAACTGGGCGACCGGGTGCTCGCGGCCATTGCTGATTCACCGAGCTTGCCCCGGCGCGAATTGGAGGAAGCCCAAGCGGTGGCGGCGGAATTTGGTTTCCCCCTGGAAATTTTGCGCACGGAGGAATTTGATAACAACGATTACGCGGGCAATCCGATGAACCGCTGTTATTTTTGTAAACACGAATTATTTTCCCATCTCAAACCACTCGCGCGCGAGCGTGGGTTTGCGGTGATCGCTTATGGCGAAAACGCAAGCGACGTGGGCGATTGGCGTCCGGGCGCGGTGGCGGCGGAAGAGTTTGAAGTGCGCGCGCCGCTCAAAGAAGCGGGGCTGGGCAAGGACGCCATCCGCGCAGCTTCGCGGGCGTTGGGCCTGCCGACGGCGGAGAAGCCGGCGATGCCTTGCTTGAGCTCGCGCGTTCCGTATGGCGAAGGAGTGACGCGCGAGAAAGTGGCAATGATCGAGCAGGCGGAAAATATGCTGCGCGATTTGGGTTTTGCCGAAGTGCGCGTGCGGCATCACGAGGATGGCCCGCGCGCGCGGATCGAAGTGGGCGCGGATGAATTGGAGCGATTACAGGATGAAACGTTCAGACGTGTGGAGGCGTCTTTACTGGCGATTGGCTATCATATCGTGGAAGTGGATGCGCGCGGATATCGGCGTGGCAGCCTGAATGCTGTCCCCACGGAACCATCAAACTAATGGCAAATTTTAATTACAAAGCCCGCAATGACGGAGGCGAAATGGTGACGGGCGTGCTGGAAGCGGCGGATCGCTCAGCGGCTTTGTCACAGATTAGCGCGTTGGGGCTCTTCGCGGTTTCGGTGGAGGCACCCGATGGCGAACAGTCGGAGGCGGCTTCCGGTGCGGACGCCGCGCCGCGGCGGCTCTTCACGCGCGGCCCAGCCACGCCAAGCCTGCAGGATCTTGCCAACTTCACCCGTCAACTGGCTAACCTCCTCAATGCTGGAATGCCACTCACCGGCGCGCTCAGCAGTATGACCAATCTGGAAAGCAAAGGCATTCCGCCGGAGGTCAGCAAGGCACTGCTCAACGATGTGCGCGAGGGCAAGACGCTGTCCAACGCGATGGCGCTCCATCCGCAAGCCTTTCCGGATATGTACCTGAATATGGTGAAGGCCGGCGAGACGAGCGGCTCGATGGTGGAGGTGCTCAAACGCTTGGCCGATCACTACGAGCGGTTTGCCGAAGTGCGCTCCAAGGTGACCACGGCGTTGGTGTATCCCTTGTTCGTAATGGGCTTGGGCTTGGCGCTTATCTTTATTTTTATGAGCTATATTCTGCCCAAGTTTATGGCGATTTTTGATGGGATGAATGTGAGCCTGCCGATGTCCACGCGCATCCTGCAACAAATGAGCGGATTTTTTGCAGCGTACTGGTGGTTGATTTTGATGTTCGGGGTTTTGTTTTCTGTGTTGATGAAGCGCTACTTCACCTCGCCCAACGGCAAGAAACGTTTGCACGGGTGGTTGCTCACGGCACCGCTCATTAGCCGCATTGCGCGGCCAACCTATTTTGGGCAGTTCGCCCGCACGTTGGGCGCGCTGATGCAGAATGGCGTGCCGGTGCTCACGGCGTTGAAGATCACCGAAAACGTCGTGCAAAATGTGGTGTTGCAAGGGGCGATCGCCCTCACGCGCGAAGGGGTGACCGACGGCAAAACCATCGCCCAACCGCTCGCGCGCAGCGGGGTGTTTCCTAAGCTGATGGTGGACCTCGTGCACATTGGCGAGCAAACCGGCGACGTGCCCGCGGCGCTGGATAATTTGGCCGATACGTACGATAACGAATTGAACGTGTCGCTGCGCGTGGTGACCACGTTGATCGAACCGATTCTCATCGTGGTCATTGCCTTGGTGGTGGGCTTTATGCTGGTAGGCGTGTTGCAGGCGATGTTCAAAATCACTTCTTCCATTGGCAAAACATAAGGAAAACCGTGAGCCGACAAACACGCAATTCGAGGTCGAACGCGGGTTTTACCCTTGTGGAAATTATGGTGGTGGTGGCCATTATGGGCGTGTTGTTGGGCTTGGCGTTAATGAATTTTCAGGCGGTTAACCAGAAGGAACCCTTGGAACAGGCGGTGAGCGATTTGGAGGGTTTGTGCCGCCGCGCACGCAGCGAGGCCATTGTGAAATCGCGGCCGATGGATCTTTCGCTGGACAGCGAGGCGGGTCAGTTCCGGCTCTCCACCGCGCCTCACGCGCTGAATGCGCCCGACCCGGAATCCGGATTGCTCGTCGCCACGGTTGAGGAAGCCATTCAGATGGATCAAGCTTCGCTGCCGTCCGATGTGGAATTTGAAATCGTGGTGCCGGAGGTCGTCAATGATTTGGATTCCACCGGCGTGGTGACCATCCGCTTTTATCCCAACGGCACCGCCGAGCCTTTGGAAGCGATGATGCTAATGCCCGGTGAAGGGGTATACACTTTGGTGCTCGATCCGGTGACCGGTCGCTTAAATGTGCGGGACGGGGAGGATGGATTATGAAGATGCCGCGCCGCATTCTTTCCGCCGGATTTACGCTTGCCGAAGTGCTCGTCGCCGTTGCGATTTTTGCTGTCGCCGTGTTTGCTATTTTGCGGCTCGTGAATCAAAACCTCCAGCTCGTGCGGATGATGCAGCAACAACGCCCGGACCTCGGCGCGTTGGCCGATCGCACCCTCACCGAGCCCACCGAAGGCGCCGGCGGAATGTTGCGCGTGCAATTCGGTGATGCCCCGATGGACGTGGATTTTGGCGGAAACGAAGGCCGCGCCGCAGGCGCATTGTATCCGGATGCAAACTGGTGGCGGGATATTGAGCCATTAGACGAAACCAACGGGCTTTACCGCGTGACCATTCATGTAGAAGAAACAATAGCTGGCGAACCGCAGGAAATTATTCTAAGGTATCTAATGTTTCGGCCCGACTTGGCTGAAGATGATGCGAGCGGCACCCAAACCCAATAAGGTTAAAAAATGAAAATAAACCGACAGAAAACACGCAAAAACGCCTTCACCCTCGTGGAGGCAATCGTGGCGGTGGCCATTCTGGGGATGGTGGCGTTTATGGTATTCCGGTCGTTGCTATCGGTTTTGGACGCCACCAAAATGGGCGCCGAAGCGGCCGACCACGTTCAGCGCGAACGCGTGGCCATCAAAACCGTGGAGGACGGCCTGCGCGGTATGGTGTATTACGAACAGAATCAGGGGATGTACGCGCTCACCGTCAATCCGGATCCGGATATTCCCTCGGTCAGCTTTGTTTCCCGCGTGCCGCCGAACTACATTGGCAGCCGGCAATTCACCGGCCAAACCCTCCGGAGGCTGGAGTTTTGCGTGGAATACATCAACGACTCCCGCGCACTCATCCTCAAGCAAAGCCACGTGATGCGCACTCCCGATGGCGAAGAAACGGAGCCCGTAGTGCGCAGCGTGCTCGCCCCTGATCTCGCGGAATTCATCATCCACTTCTGGAGCACCAGCGCAGAGGATTGGATTGATGATTGGACTCAAACCAACTCAATACCCTCCCGCGTGAAAGTGGAAATGGCACTCACCCGAATGGACGGCGGCTCCATCCAACTCAGCAACGTCCACAAACGCGAGATCGTCATCCACTCCATTTCCATTACCAAAAATAACCAAAACCCCGACGTCCCCGCAGGCACTTCAAAAGGCGGCGGCAAAGGCAACGGCAGGGGTAATGGCAAAGGACGCGGCGACGCAGGGAAATCCAAATACACACCCGAACAAATCGCCGCGTGGAAAAAAAGGCAAGCCGAGAAAAACAGCCGAAGCCGCACCGACTATCAACGCCCCAACAGTAGGCCGCCATCGCGCTTTGGGCAAAACGGCGCACCGAGCAGGCCCTCTTATGGATTGCCACCGGGCTTTGGGGTAAACCCGCCAGCCAACTCAGGCCAATCCGGCGGTGCCGTTCCGCGCGCGGGATTCTCGCCGCCCAAGGTGGATAACAATGGTTCTTAAGCGCCCCAACCGCGCCATTGCCCAACCTCGCCCAAGGGAGCGCGAACGCGGTATTGCGCTCATTATGGTTTTGGGCTTCATCATCGTGTTGGCCGTGATGGCCACCGCTTTTGCCACCAATATGCAGGTGGAAGCGCGCCTCGCACGCAAAGCCAATAACGATGTGAAAGTGGAATGGATCTGCCGAAGCGGCATCGAACTTTCCAAATACATCCTCGCCCAGCAAATGGCCAATGCGCAGGAGCCGTACGATTCGCTCAACCAAAAATGGGCCGGCGGCCCCGCGGGCACCAATGGTTTTAACGTCTTTCTCGACAACCTCAACCTCACCAATAGCGCGTGGGCCGAGAACACAGTGCTCGGGAAAATTTTCCCTGACCAATTTGAGTTTGAAGAAAAGGTCGGCACCGACGCGCGTTGCTCCATTCAAATCGTGGATTTGGAACGCAAATTCAACATCAACCGTGCCGCCGAAGATAGTATGGGAAAATTCCCACTCGAGAAAACTTTTGAAATGATGGAGGTCAACACCGGTCTCTCGCCCTACCTCATCGACGCCATCAAAGACTGGCGCGACACCGATGACAACCGCCGCGTCAGCGGCGCGGAGAGTGATACTTACGAAACCAAAATCCCACCGTACACCGCCAAGAACGGCCCCATTGATGACCTCAAAGAATTGCTGCTCGTGGAAGGGATGACCCCCGAAATCTATTGGGGCAGCCGCGCCAAACAAATCGCCGCCAATCCGCTGCACGCCCCCACCGCCACCGTGAATGCTCTGGGTGACGATGAGGAAATTACTTACCCATTCGGGATGGTCGACATCTTCACCCCCATCTCCACCGGCTACATCAACCTCAACACCACCTCGCGCGAAGTGATGCAGCTCGTGCCCGGCTTTGACCAAGCCCGCGTGGATCTCATCCTCCAAATGCGCGCCGGCTTGGATGGCATCGATGGCACCGAAGACGACGAGCCCTTCGACGATGTCGCCCAAATCCAACGCGCCGGATTCACTGCGGATGCCATCGCCAATGCCCGCCGATTCTTCAGCGTGCGCAGCGCCACCTACGAAGTCACCGTGCAAGCGCAAGTCGGCAAACTCAGCCGCACGCTCGTTGCCGTTCTTAGCCGCGCCAGCCCCACGGACATCAAGATTCTTTACACCTACTGGAAATGAAGCGCGGCTCACGTACGTTCTTCATTACCGGCACAGACACCGGCGCGGGCAAAACCATCCTCACCGCGCTGTTGCTCGATCACCTCCGCGCCCAAGGCGAAAACGCAATCGCCATCAAACCCCTCTGCACCGGCCCGCGCGATGACGTGCGGCTATTGCAAAGCCTGCAACCGGGCGCGTTGACCGATGATGAGATGAATCCGTTTCATTACGCAAAACCCGTGACCCCGCTGGTAGCCTCACGAGGGCGATTGAAGCGAGAACACATCGTGAGCGCCATCCGCCAGCGGGAAGGGGAGTGTGAGCGGTTGTTGGTGGAAGGCGCGGGCGGTTTGCGCGTTCCATTGAGCTCCGAAGCCGCCGGAGTGACGTGGGATGAGGTGGTGAACACTTTGAAATGCGGCGTGATTTTAGCCGCTCCAAACCGGCTTGGAGTGCTCAATCACGTTAATTTGACCCTCGATCGACTAAAAACCATTGGCGCGAAGAAAGTTTTTGTGGTACTTTCTGACTGTAACCCACCGTCGCGCAGGGATGCATCGGCGGCCTCGAATGAGCGTGTTTTGGCTGGTTTTTGGCCGGAAACGCCATTTTTGAAGTTGCCGTATTTGGGATCAAACTTGGGCACGCCGGAGAAAATTCGCGCGGCCCGAAAAAAAACGAAAAAAACACTTGCGCGATTGGTGAGTTTACTGTGAACTGCGCCCCGCTTTCGGAGACAACGAACCGGTGAAACGGTTCCTCTTGGCTGAAGCCAAAACCCAGGGACGGTTCCCGCAAGGGAAATCGTGTCGGGGTGTTGTTGTCTTTTGGAAGCATTTCGGCTTTGTCCGAAACGTTCTTTGAAAATTGAATTGTGTAATGGCAGAAGCCCTCGATAGAGGCTCTTGTTAGGGAGTCTTTATTGAGTATTTGAGTAAATAAAAAACAACATTATTAGTTGGCGTTTAGCCGAGTGATAGTCGAACTAACGTTTTTATACGGAGAGTTTGATTCTGGCTCAGAACGAACGCTGGCGGCGTGGATAAGACATGCAAGTTGAGCGATGAACGGACAATAGCAATATTTGAAGGGATTAGCAGCGAACGGGTGAGTAACACGTGGGAATCTGCCCTAGGGACTGGGATAGCCTGACGAAAGTCAGGGTAATACCGGATAAGATCTTCGGATTAAAGGCGCAAGCCGCTCTAGGATGAGCCCGCGTTCCATCAGCTAGTTGGTAGGGTAAAAGCCTACCAAGGCGACGACGGATAGCTGGTCTGAGAGGACGGTCAGCCACAATGGAACTGAGACACGGTCCATACACCTACGGGTGGCAGCAGTCGAGAATCATTCACAATGGGCGCAAGCCTGATGGTGCGACGCCGCGTGGGGGATGAAGGCCTTAGGGTCGTAAACCCCTGTCGGTTGTGAGTAAAGCCCGGTTCGAATCGGGTCTGATATTAGCAACAAAGGAAGGGGCGGCTAACTCCGTGCCAGCAGCCGCGGTAATACGGAGGCCCCAAGCGTTGTTCGGATTTACTGGGCGTAAAGCGTGCGTAGGCGGCAAGATAAGTTTGGCGTGAAATCCCCGGGCCCAACCCGGAAATTGCGCTGGAAACTATCTAGCTAGAGGTGTGGAGGGGAGTATGGAATTCCCGGTGTAGCAGTGAAATGCGTAGATATCGGGAGGAACACCAGTGGCGAAGGCGATACTCTGGACACATTCTGACGCTGAGGTACGAAGGCTAGGGGAGCGAAGAGGATTAGATACCC
>JAAZZB010000086.1 GCA_014239365.1 Verrucomicrobiia bacterium
TGTCGCGCGAGTAGCCGGGATAGTTCACGCCCTTGAGGGCGTCTTCGATGGATTGTTCTAAATTCATTTTTATGTGCTGCCGGCATCTTGCCGGCAGAAGTCTGACTTTCAATAATCGCAGAGTTAAAAAATACTGCGTTCACCGTTGGCCTGCCGGCAAGATGCCGGCAGCACATAAAAATGAATTTAGAACAATCCATCGAAGACGCCCTCAAGGGCGTGAACTATCCCGGCTACTCGCGCGACATTGTGTCGTTTGGCCTCGTGAAAAATATCGCGACCGCCAATGGCTCCGCCAGCATCGCGCTCGAGCTCACCACTCATAACCCCGAAATCGCCGGCCAACTCAAAGCCGCCGTCGAAACCGCCGCCACCGCCGTGGAGGGCATCGACCGCGCGATGGTGCAAATCAAAATGCCGCCCGCCGGCGAAGCCCCCGCCAGCGGTCAAGCCGGGCCCAATCGCGTGCCGGGCATCAACAAAGTCATCGCCGTTGCTTCCGGCAAAGGCGGTGTGGGCAAGAGCACTTGCGCGGTGAACCTCGCCTGCGCGCTGGCCCAAAACGGCGGCGAAATCGGTTTGCTCGATTGTGATATTTACGGCCCCAGCGTGCCGCTGATGATGGGCGTGAACGAACGCCCGCTCGTCAGCGCCGAAGAAAAATTGGTGCCGTTGATGAGCCACGGCGTGAAGCTGATGAGTATGGGATTTTTGTTGGAGGGCGATCAACCGGTCATCTGGCGCGGGCCGATGATTATGAAAACCATCCAGCAATTTGTGATGCAAGTGGACTGGGGCACGCTGGATTATTTGTTGATCGATTTGCCGCCGGGCACGGGCGACGCGCAGCTTTCGCTTTGCCAAACCGTACCGCTCGATGGCGGCGTGATCGTCACCACTCCGCAGGAAGCCTCGCTCGGTGTGGTGCGCAAAGGCATCGCGATGTTCGAACGCGTGAATGTGCCCATCCTCGGCATCGTGGAAAATATGAGCTACTTCACCGCGCCCAATGGCGACCGCATCGAAATCTTCGGCCACGGCGGCGGCGCGGCGGAAGCGAAGCGGCAAGAAACGACCTTCCTCGGTGAGGTGCCGCTGTTTACTGAAATCCGCGAAGGCGGCGATGCCGGCATTCCGGTGGTGGTCAAATCCCCCGAAGGCGCGCCGGCCCAAGCGTTTGGCAAAGTCGCGGCCGCTTTGCGCGAAACGCTCGATTAGCACTTATCCACTCTATTCACCCGTTGTTCACCGGTGGATGGGGACAATTTGGTGCGGAATTCGCTTTTTTTCCCGAAAAAAGTGTTGTTTGTCTTGAACAGACGGTGCTACCTTCCCGTCCCATTTGACGGAGAAATCCCGATGGCCAAGTCCACTGACAATCAGGAATTGCTGAAGCGCTCGTCGCTTTACCGCGAATTTTTGGCGGAGCGCGAAGAGATCCTGCGGCACAAGTGGATTGAATCCGAGAAAGCCGGCATCGATGTCGGCTTCGAGGAGGCGCTCACGGATTGGATGATGAAGCACCGCTCCGAGTGGCGCAAACGCCGGCACGCCGCCCGGCAATGTGTTTAAATTTTGAAGCCCTTTAACGCGGTCCCGCGAGGCCGCCAAGGACGATGATGAAACTTAACGGATTATTTCCGCGTTGGATTCACGTGCGTTTGTGCACGCGAAAACGGCGCGGCTTTTTTTATGTCTGAAATCACAACGCGCACCGTGCTGGAGACAGACGCCATCAACCGCGCGTGGCGGCGCGTGGCACACGAGATCGCCGAGGCCCACGCCGATGGCGGCACCGTCATCCTCGTGGGCATCCAACGCGGCGGCGTGGCATTGGCGCGGCAACTCGGCGAAACCCTCGGCGGCATTTACGGCCAACCCGTCGCGGTGGGTTCGGTGGAGCCGGGCTTGCACCGCGATGACCTCTCCCAACGCGCGATGGCCGAACTGCGCCCCACCGAATTGCCCGGCGATTTGGCGGACAAAGTGGTGGTGCTCATCGATGACGTCCTCAGCACCGGCCGCACCGTGCGCGCCTCCATCGATGCGGTGATGGGTTTCGGCCGGCCGCAGTGCATTCGGCTGGCGGTACTCATCGATCGCGGCCATCGCGAGCTGCCCATCCGACCGGATTTCGTTGGCAAAAATCTCCCCACCCATCCCGACGAACGCGTGGAAGTACGTTTGTCTGAACAAGGCACACCCCAAACGGTAGAAATTTTATCCTTATGAGTTGGCATCGCAAACATCTGTTGGACATCGAAAGCCTCAGCGCTGAAGAACTCACCACCGTGCTCGACACCGCGCGTGAGTTTAAAGCCGTGGGCGAACGCGACATCAAAAAAGTTCCCGCGCTCCAAGGCAAAACGGTGGTGAACTTTTTTGTGGAACCTTCCACCCGCACGCGCGTGAGCTTCGAGCTTTCCGCAAAAAGATTGAGCGCGGACATCATCAATTTTTCCGCCGATGCCTCGTCATTCCAAAAAGGCGAGAGCCTCAAGGACACCGCGCGCACGCTCGAAGCGCTCAATGCCGACATCATTGTCATCCGCCACAAAGCCGCCGGCGCGCCGCATTTCCTCGCGCGCTTTCTCAACGCCCACGTGGTGAACGCCGGCGACGGCGCGCACGAACATCCCACGCAAGCGCTGCTCGATGTGTTTACCATCCGCGAAAAGAAAGGCGACATCGCCGGCCTCAACGTCACCATCCTCGGCGATATTTTATTCAGCCGCGTCGCGCGCTCCAACATTTGGGCCCTACGCAAA
Source organism: Verrucomicrobiia bacterium (assembly GCA_014239365.1). Lineage (GTDB taxonomy): Bacteria > Verrucomicrobiota > Verrucomicrobiia > Limisphaerales > UBA1100 > JACNJL01. The sequence goes on from JAAZZB010000086.1 coordinate 2,769, forward strand.
CTCGGCGCAAACGTCACCCTCTGCGGCCCAAGCACCCTCGTGCCGCGCGTCTTCGAGCAAATGGGATGTCGTGTCACTTACGATCTCGATGAAGCTTTGGCCGGTGCCGATGTCATCAACCTCCTGCGCATCCAACACGAACGCCAACGCAAAACGATGTTCCCCAGCATCGGCGAATACGCCCGCCTCTTTGGCCTCAACCGCGCGCGCCTCGCCAAAGCCAAACCCGACGCCCTCATCATGCACCCCGGCCCAATGAACCGCGGCGTAGAAATCGAAAGCGAACTCGCCGACGGCAACCGTGCCGTGATTTTAGAACAAGTCACCAACGGCATCGCCGTACGAATGGCGGTGTTGTACTTAGTGAACGGCGGAAATGCCGGTGAGCTTTAGCGGCTGATAGGAGGGACGTGTTCCACCTCGTCCCATTTTTCAGACACGGATTTCACAGATTATCACGGATGGTTTAATCTGTGCGAATCGGTGAAATCCGTGTCTTAGTTTCGGGTAAGGGGGATCGCCCTCTCCCGTCACAAATTCTCGTCTAACACCGCTTGGCTCGCCTCGGCTACTTCTGCGTGGAGCGAGCGCCTGTGGCTGTCCATCGTGACGACGGCTGGAAACTGATCCACCTCCAATTCCCAAATCGCCTCGGGGCTGCCGAACTCTTCCAGAAAATATACGTCGCGCACCTTTGTGATGTGTTCGGCCAACACTTGCGCTGCGCCGCCGATGCCGTGCAAATACACGCCGCCATTTTCCGTGCAGCCCGCGAGCGTCTTCGGCCCCATCCCGCCTTTGCCAATGACGCCGCGCACGCCAAACTTTTTCATGATGTCCGCTTGATACGGCTCCTCGCGAATGGAAGTCGTCGGCCCGGCCGCGGTCACTTTCCATTTGCCCGCGTCATCCTTCACCACCACCGGCCCGCAATGATAAATGATGCTGCCCTCCAAATTCACGCCCTCGGGAAGCTCACCGCCTTCGTGCAAATATTTATGAACCGCATCGCGCCCGGTAAACACCACACCCGAAATCGCCACCGAATCACCCACCTTCAGCGTACGGATTTGTTCTTCGGAAATGGGGGTGGTAAGTTCGATCATTTCAATAAATCCAATCTGTGATTTCTCCCGCGCTGTCCAACTTCGCCCCGTGGCGGCGAAAGGCCCAGCACATATAGCTGACGCTGACGAAATACGAAGCGGGCACGCGGTTGGCTGCGCGGATTTTCACACCGAGCAAAGTGGTGTTGCCGCCGAAACCCATCGGGCCGATGCCGAGTTTGTTGGCGGTGGTATGGATGTCATTTTCCAGCGCAGCCAATTCGGCGTTGTCATTTTCGTCATCAAGGTCGCGCAGGAATTGCGTTTTCGAAAGCTCATAACCCGTCGCACGATCGCCGCCGATGCACACGCCAAGAATGCCCGGGCCGCAGCCTTTGCCTTGCGCTTGTTGCACGGCATCGAGGATGACTTTGCGGCAGCCATCGAGATCGCGATTAGCGTTCAGTTTCGTATTGGGCAGCGAATATTGCGCGCCGACATTTTCGCAGCCGCCGCCTTTGAGCACGAGGCGCACAGTGACATTCGCTTCGCGAGTTTGATGAAAATGAAAGGTGGGCGCGCCGGGGCCGATGTTGGTTCCATCATTTTTTCCGGTGAGCGAATCCACGGAATTTTGCCGAAGGAAACCGCGCTTCGTCGCTTCGGTGACCGCCGCGCGCGCGGTGTCGCCAAACTCCATTTGATCGTACCCCACCGGACAATCCACATAAAAAAGCACGCTGCCGGTGTCCTGACACAACGGCTGGGATTTCTCTTTGGCAAGCGCAATGTTGCGTTCGATGATTTCCATCGCGCTCTTGGCGATGGTGTCTTGCTTTTCATTTTCGAGCGCCGCGAGAATTGCGCGCTGCACGTCATCAGGAATCTCCGCCGACGTGCGGCGGATGATTTCGATCAGCGATTCAAACAACGAATCCATTGCGCCACCACATTAAAGCCCAGACGCGCCGGTGTCAATCGGAGGACGGTTGGCGTTGACGTCCGCGCGCCAAGCGGGCAACGTGCCGCCGAGATGAGCAAGGGCGCCGAAAGCAAAGCATCAAAATCCCGCAAAGCCGCCACACCCAAGGCGTTGCCGCTGCCGGTGGCTGTGCCCAAGTGGCCGTTCCTGTTGGCGGATATTATTTTTATCGGGCTCGCCTATTGGATCAGCACGCTCATTGACGGCCCCGCGCAGCAGTGGCACATCATTTCTATTTTGGTGTGCGCCGGATTGGGCGCGGGGTTTGCGGTCGCGCCGTTTTATTTTGAGTACCGCGCCGAGGCTAAAGCGGTGGAGATTGCGCAGCTCACCACCGTGGCCAAGGAGGTGAACAAAATGGAATCTGTGGCCACTCAAATTTCTGAAGCCACCGCCAGCTGGAATGCCGTGCAGGAATCCTCCGGCCAAACCGCCCAACTCGCCGACGAGATTGCCACCGGCATCGCCGCCACAGTGAAAGAGCATCACGAATTTATGGCCAAAGCCGGCAATGACGAACACGCCACGTTGAAGCTCGAAGTGGCAAAGCTACGCCGCGCCGAACAGGATTGGGCGTCGACACTCGTGGGCCAGCTTGATTTGGTTTATCGCCTCGAACGCTCCGCCGCCGCATCCGGCAAAGAGCCCTTTATGCAAACGATGGCCACCTTCCAATCCCAATGCCGCGAGCTCGCCAAGCGCGTGGGGCTCGTAGCGTTTGAAGCGGAAATGAACGCCGCCTTCGACGCCGAACAACACGGCGTACTCGACAACGAACCCAAGCCCGCTGATGGCGCGAAGATCACCGAAACGCGCCTGCCCGGCATCCGCCTCCAAGGACAGTTGATCCGCAAGCCGTTGGTGTCGGTGGCCTAGTCAGTCGCGACCGCTTTTGCGGCTGGCGTGCGCGCACACGCCGCGCGTGCTGGCGACGATAAATTCCAAAAATTCCCGCGTGCGGGTGCCCACGGTTTCTTTCAATAATTCCGCCGCCTTTTCGCCTTCCATAAACACCCGCCGATATACCGCCTTCAACTCGGTGCGTTCTTCCGCGCTAATGTTGGCGCGACGGAGGCCCACGATGTTGAGGCCGCATAATTTGTTCACGCCGAACACCATCGTAAAGGGCGGCAAATCCTGACTCACCGCCGCGTTGCCCTGCATCATCGCCAACGTACCAATGCGCACAAACTGATGCACGGCGCAGTTGCCGGAAAGAAACACCCGTTCGGCAATCACCGCGTGCCCGCCCACGAGCGCGCCGTTGGCGAAAATATTGTGGTCGCCCACCACTGCGTTGTGTCCGACGTGACTGGCCGCCATAAAAAAATTTTCGTTGCCGATGACGGTGTCCTCTTCGGGCGAATTGGATCGATGCAACGTGACGTGCTCGCGAATCACATTGTCATCACCAATGCGTAATCGCGTGGGTTCGCCGTTGTACTTCAAATCCTGCGGCGCATCTCCAATCACCGCGCCAGCGTGAATGCGATTGTTTTTGCCAAGCGTGGTTTCACCCGTGAGATGAACGTGCGGCCCAATGACGCAGTCCGCGCCCACCGTCACGCCGGAGTCAATGACGGTGTACGGGCCCACGGAGACGGTTTCATGCAGCGTGGCTTTGGGGGCGATGATGGCGGTGGGGTGAATCATAAGAATGGTTGGGAATGACCAATGACCAAAATCCAATACCCAAGGAATGACCAAATCCCAAGCCCCAAATTAGTTTATTGAAAGTTGGGAATTGGGGTTTCCTTGGTCTTTGGGCCTTGGTTATTGGAACCCGGTCATTTGTAAATGTACCCGTGCTCTTTCATTGAAAAATAATCGCGCGCGCGATCGGTGGTGCGTTGGCCGAGGATGACGTGGTCGAGCACTTCGATTTTTAAGAGTTGCCCGGCGCGCACGAGATCGCGAGTGACGGTGATGTCTGCCTTGGATGGGGTGGGGTCGCCGCTGGGGTGGTTGTGCACGAGGATGACGGCGGAGGCATTGGCCGCCACGGCGTGGCGGAAGACATCGCGCGGATGGACGATGGCGGCGTCGAGCGTGCCGTGGGTGAGATGCACTTTGCGAATGAGTCGACGGCGGGTGTTCACGAAGATGGCATAAAAATGTTCGACCTCGTAAGGGCGGCATTCTTCGCGCAATAAATTTGCAACGGAATCCGGCGTATCGAGCACGGGCGCGGCTTCCCGAATTTCGGTAGCCATTCGGCGGGCAAGGGTGAAGGCGCTTTGGAGGGCAATTGCTTTGTCGCGGCCGATGCCTTTGATGGTTTGTAATTCTTCCAGCGTGGCTTGGGACAGCGCACTGAGGGTTCCGAATTGCTGGATAATTTCCGCGCCCACATCAACGGCGGATTTTCCCTGGAGACCGGTGCGCAACAAAATTGCAATGAGTTCGGAATCGGAAAGTGCGTCGGGGCCCAGCGCGGCCAAGCGCTCGCGCGGGCGCTCGCGGTTTGGCAAATCTTTAATGCGCGTTGAAAGGGTCACGGGGGAATAATGGCCCATTTATTATTTTCGGCAAGGTTGTTTTGATAGGGACACGCTATGCGTGTCCACGGACGCGCGCAGCGCGTCCCTACCGAGTGAAGCGTGCAAACTCCGCTTGCGCATGTTCGGGGATGCGGGCTTTGAGGTGGACGGTGTCGCCTTCGTAGCGTTCCTCGTCCACTTGGCCGAGGGCGCGGATGCGGGCGAGCGTGGCACCATCGCTGGCGGGAACTTGCAGCTCAAGGCACGGGCGAATTGGCCGCAGCATAATGCCCAGCTCGGCTTGAAGCTCGTCGAGCCCTTCACCGGTCTTGGCCGAGACACTCACCGCGTGCGGGTATTCGGTTAACCAATGAAGGTTGCCATTGCGTTCGGGGAGTTGATCGATTTTGTTGAAGACCATCAGCGTTGGCTTGTCAGCGGCAGCAATTTCCTTGAGCACTTCGTTGACGGACGCGATTTGGTCGGCGGCCGATTCGCTGGAGACATCGACGACGTGCAACAGCAAATCCGCTTCGACCACTTCCTCAAGCGTAGCTTTGAAGGACTCCACAAGTTGATGCGGCAACTTGCGGATGAAGCCCACCGTGTCGCTGAGGAGCGCGTTTTGGTTGGTCGGCAATTTGATGCGGCGCGTGGTGGGATCGAGCGTGGCGAAGAGTTTGTCCTCGGCCAAAACCTCCGCGCCGGTGAGCGCGTTGAGCAGCGTGGATTTGCCGGCGTTGGTGTAGCCCACGATGGACGCCAACGGCCATTGGCTGCGCTGGCGGCCTTGGCGTTGGGTTGAGCGCACGCGTTTGACCTCCTTCAAATCGCGGCGCAATTTGGAGATGCGATCCTGGATTCGGCGACGATCCACCTCGAGCTGGCTCTCGCCATCCCCGCGCATTCCGATGCCGCCTTTTTGCCGCGAAAGGTGCGTCCACAAACCCGTGAGGCGCGGCAGAATGTGCTGCAACTGCGCCATCTCGATTTGCATTTTGCCTTCCCGCGTGCGGGCGCGTTGGGCGAAGATGTCGAGGATGAGCGCGGTGCGATCGAGCACTTTGCAATCAAACACGCGCTCGAGATTGCGCGTTTGGGCGGGCGAAAGTTCGTCATCAAAAATGACGGTGTCGACGTCACCCAGTTTGCATTCCTCAGCAAACTCATTCGCCTTGCCTTTGCCGATGAAGGTTGCGGCGTTGGGGCGGTCGAGGCGTTGGGTGCCTTCGCCGATAATTTTCGCACCCGCCGTGCGGGCGAGTTCGGCCAGCTCGGCCATCGTTTCGGCGAGGTTCGCGCCGGTGCGTTTGCTCAGTTCCGCGCCGATGAGGAAGACGCGCTCGGTGGCTCCAATTTGTTCTGCGAGGGCTTTCACTTGAGTTGGTCAATCAATCGCTGTGCCGTGTCCGCCGCCGACTCGTTGGCGGGCACGGTTAGCGTTTGTGCTCCGTGCAGTTTGCGGAACCACGTCATTTGTCTGCGAGCGAATTGCCACGTCCGTGACTTAACCAACGCGACGGTTTCCGGCAAGCCTTGTTCGCCGTTGAGGTGCCCAATAACCTGTCGATATCCGAGGGCTTGTTGCGCGACGGGGTTACCCTCCAACGCTGAGCGCAGCGAACAAGTTTCTGCCACCAAACCGGCGGCAAACATTGCGTCCACGCGGACATCAATCCGTTGGCGCAAATCTTCGCGGTCGCGTTCAAGCAGGAAAAAATTCGGCGGTACGTGACCGGTCCATTCGGCACGCTGTTCGGAGAAAGGTTTTCCGGTGAGGCGAATGACCTCCACCGCGCGCACGACACGACGGCGATTTTGACGATCGATGGTTGCGTGTGTGGCGGGATCGTGCTCGAGCAATTCGGCCACGAGCGATTCCAAATCCATCGCATCCAATTCCGCGCGGAGTGGTGCGTTTGCTTGTGGGGCATCGCCCAAGCCTTCGAGCCACGCGCTAAAATACAAACCGGTTCCGCCACAAAAAACGGGTTGCTTTATTTTTTGGATGAGCGGTTCGGTGCGCGTCACAAAACTGGCCGCATCGAATGTTTCGGTTAATTCAAGAATGTCGATGAGGTGATGCGGAACGGCGGCACGTTCTTCGGCGGTGGGTTTGGCGGTGCCAAGATCCAACCCGCGATAAACCTGCATTGAATCCACGGAAATTATTTCTCCGCCTTGCTGTTCGGCCACCTCTAGCGCTACAGCAGATTTTCCGCTGGCGGTGGGGCCGGCGATGAAGACGGGGGCGCCCATCGTTTAAGAATCCTTTTTGGTTTCTTCTCTTTCCTCTTCGTCCGACGTGCCTTCGCGCCATGCGAGGAGGAAGAGCAATCCGACTCCAAAGCAAATTCCCATATCGGCGATGTTGAAGGCGGGATAGCCCAGCTCGGAACCATCGCTGCGGATGATATAAAATCTTACAAAATCAATCACGTGTTGGTACGCCACGCGGTCGATGAGGTTGCCGAGAATGCCGCCGATGAGCAGGCCGAGGGCGAGCTTTCCGGTGGGGGTGTGCGTTTCGAAATGGTGGCGATAACGAATGAGCGCGATGAGGGCCACGACGGAGAGCGCGGCGAGCGGGAGACTGCTGCCTTCGAACATACTCCACGCGGCTCCGGTGTTTTTCCAATTCACGAAACGGAGAAAGCCTTCGATGACAACCGTGAAGTCATTGTCGCCGTGGGTGCGAATGATAATCTGCTTTGAAATTTGATCGGCCACCAACACGATGGCGGCCGTAATGAGGACTCGTTTTTCCTCAAAAAACGGAACGGGGTCGCCGGTGGATTGCCGGTCTGCCGTGGGGGTTTCCATTTTGGCTAGTGGTGCGTGCGCATCGGCATCAACACGTAGAGGAAGGGCGTGTTGCTCTTGAGCACGCCGGGGCTGAGGCTGTCGGTAAGCTCAAAAAATACTTCGTCCCCCTCGAGCACCTTGAGGGGATCCATCAGGAAGGTGGGGTTGAAAGCAACTTCGATTTCCGGGCCTTTGTATTTGATGGCGATGGACTCGCGACCGGAACCGACGTCGGGTGTGTTCGCGGTGATGGCAAGGGTGTCGTTGGCGAACGTAAGCTTCACGGAGTTCGCCTTGTCGCTGGTGATTTGGTCTGCGCGCCGCAAGGCGTGATGAAGCTCTTCCTTGCCGAGCGTAATGCGTTCCTTAAATTCGCCGGGAATGACTTGTTTGAAATTTGGATAATTTCCTTCCACCAATTTGCTGTGCAGCACGATCGCTTCGCCACCTTCTTGCGGGAGCGTAAATTCCACGTGCGTGTCGCCGAGCCGAATCTCCACTTCTCCGGTGCTTTGCAGTAGCCGTTGCAATTCCGCCACCGCTTTGTTGGGTACGATGAACGCTGCTTCGGTGCCGCCGACGATTTCCTCTTCCACGAGCGCAAGTCGTCTTCCGTCCGTTGCCACGAGCGTAAGGCGATCGGCTGTGATGACAATGTTGATGCCGTTGAGCACGTGGCGCGATTCATCGGTACTCACGGCGTAGCCGGTTTTACGAATCATCTCCTTAAATTTCGCCTGCTCCACTTTGATTTTTCCGCTCTCTTTAAATTTCGCCTGCTGCGGATATTCGTCTGCTCCGATGCCGTTGAGCTTGTACTTAGATGCACCGGCTTGGACGTTGGCCACCTCTTTGTCGCTCACCTCGATGTCGATTTCGCTCGCCTCAATTTCGCGCACCAATCCGAAAAGCCGTTTGGCCGGCATCGAGGTGGCGCCTTCGCGCTCGACCGTGGCGGGTACCGAGGCGTGCACGCTCACCTCAAGATCGGTGGCGCGCAGCTCCAACCGCTTGGCGCTCGCGACGAGCAGCACGTTGGAAAGAATGGGGAGTGTGGACCGTGCGCCCACCACATTTTGAACCGCCTGCAATCCGCTGGCGAGGTCTTCCTTAGTTACCGAGATTTTCACAAAGGCTAATTAGATGAATGTTTTAAACAGTATCACACTATTATTAAGGGCCGTGGATAAGGCCAACAACCTGCGGAGTAAAGGCGGAGCAGTGGAAAAAAGCCAGAAATTTCGGCTAAGAGCTGGGGATAAAAATGGTGGCAAAAACGGGCAAGTCGCAAAAGTTGGGGAAAAAAGAGTTGATGGGGAAAATTCATCGTGTGATTCCCATCTTATTACCCGCACGACAACGCTCGATAACGCGCGGGATGATTTCACAAGCAGCGGCAATTTCATCAGCCGAAGTTTCGCGACCCAGCGAAAGTCGCACCAACGCATTGGCCTCGGCGGCGGCAGTGCCCATCGCGAGCGCCACGTGCGAGGGAGTGACCGAACCGCTGGCGCACGCAGATCCGGCAGAGGCACAAACGCCTTCCATATCCAATCCGCTTAAGAGCGCAATGCTGTCGGTGCCTTCAACGGTGAAAGCAACGGTATTGGACAACCGATTTTCGGGATCGCGATCGCCAAGGAAAGTTGCGCCATCGGTGGCGTCCACCATTTCAATTAACGACCCCGCGAGCGGGGCGAGTGATTCCATTGGGAAAACAGGGTTTGGGAAAAAGCGGACAATAGCTTCGGCGAGGCCGATGATGCCGGGGAGATTCTCGGTGCCGGCGCGGCGTTCGTTTTCATGCGGCGCACCGTGTACGATTGGATCCGGCAGCAAAGGGGATTTAGCGTAAAGCAACCCCGCGCCATTGGGGCCATGGAATTTATGGGCGCACACGGAAACCAAATCCGCATTGAAATCGGCGATGCCATTCATCGCCACTTTACCAATGCACTGCACGGCGTCCGTGTGAAAAACCACGCCCTTATCGGCACAAAGTTCACCGATTTCCGCCACCGGCTGCAGCGTGCCCACCTCGTTATTGGCGGCCATAATGCTGACCAAAACTGTATCGGGCCGAATGGCCTCGCGCACGGCTTCCACCGCCACGCGGCCGTTCGAATCCACCGGAAGAAAAGTGACCTCAAAACCCTCGTTATTCGCAAGATATTCACAAGGAGCCAACACCGCGTGATGTTCCACGGCGGAGGTGATGATGTGGCGTCCTTTGTTGCGAAGTTGCCGCGCCATTCCGTGCAACGCGAGGTTAGTGCTTTCGCTGCCGCCGCTGGTGAAAATGATTTCGCTGGGCTTGCACTTCAGCGTGGCGGCAACGCGATCGCGCGCATCATCGAGCAACGACCGCGCGCGCTGCCCCACGTGATGCACGCTGGAAGGATTGCCCCAAACCTCATCGAGGATCGGCAGCATCGCCGCGCGCACGTCGGCATCCAGCGGCGTGGTGGCGTTGTAATCCAAATAAATCGTGCGCACGCCCCGTGTTTACTCCATACTCGATGCCGATGCCAGACTGGCTTCAAGTGATCTTATTGGGCGTGGTGGAAGGCATCACGGAATTCCTACCCGTTTCGTCGACGGGGCATCTGCTGTTGGCCGAGCCGTGGCTGGGCGCGCGTCCGGATCACTTCACCATTTGCATCCAAAGCGGCGCGGTGTTGGCGGTGCTTGCAGTTTTTCGCGAACGCGTGCGTTCTCTCTGGGAAAAAAGGCGCGAAGCCGAAACCCAAGATTACCTCAAAAAGCTCGGTTTTTCCTTTGTTTTAACCGGGTTCGGCGGGTTGGCCCTCAAAGCCGCCGGATGGGAATTGCCCAACACAATCGCCCCCATCGGCTGGGCATTGCTCATCGGCGGACTACTCTTCATCGCGTACGAATTGCGCCAACCAAAAAAAGTTGAGAGCGATGCAGAAGTAAACAAACCGCTGAGCCTCACGTGGATCATCGCGATTGCGTTTGGCTTGGCGCAGTTGGTGGCGATGGTGTTCCCCGGCGCGTCGCGTAGTGGCACGACAATTTTGATCGGCCTCATCCTCGGAATGGCGCGGCGCGATGCGGTTGAGTTTTCGTTTCTGCTCGGCGTGCCCACGTTGCTTGCCGCGGGCGCATACGAACTCGCTTCAGCGTTAAAGGAAAACTCAAACGCCGTGATCAGCGAATGGGAGAGCCTTTTGCTCGGCACCGCAGCCTCGGCGGTGACGGCGTTCATCGTGGTGAATTGGTTGCTCGGCTATTTACAGCGGAACACGTTTATGGCATTCGGTTGGTACCGATTTGGCGCGGGGCTTTTCGTGCTCGGGATGGCGGCGATGGCCTGAACTGAAAACGGCAATAGGATGATTTGGGCACAAACCGGACTTTTTCACCGATTTATCCACAGGCAAAAAAAAGGTCAAAATTCGTAGATGAAATTGAGGTGAAACCCTTGATTATTGTGACGGCCATTGACGGGTTCATCGGTGTTATCCCAGCGGTATTCCACGCGTGAGATAACGTTTTCCCAGATTTTGTAATTGAGCGTGAACGTGAGGCTTTGGCCATCGGTTTGCTCCGCAGCGCTTTCGCCCGAATACAGTTTGGAGCCTTCCTGATAAATCTCAGCGCGCGCCGAAAGCGTGAGGTCATCGGAAAGCGTGCGGCCCACGTAGAGGCCGAAAACCGAATCGTCATTCCCCGCGCCCGGCAAGATGCGTGAGTCGTGCGTGAGGCTGAGATTCCACTTCTCGGAATTCGGCAACAAGCCCAGGCCGAGATAAAGATTTTGAATGGGATCGCTCCCCGTGCGATCGCGGCCATTTACGTAGCCCAACGAAAAACGCGAGCCACCCAACGGCCCGAGTGCTTCGGGCAGTTCCCACATCAAACCGGCAAGCAACGTCTTGCGGTCAGCATTGGCGGGGGTGCCGTTGATGCGGGGATCGTTGGTGTTCGCCACGCCGAGGGCGATTTGGTAGCGGCTGTCCCATTCATAAAGCGGATCCACCCCCGGCCGCCCCGTGCCCGGAAAAAAAGCTAGCAGCCCCGTGTGCACCGTCGGTTGAATCGTGTAGCCCCACGAGCGCGTGTAGTGCGCGTTGGCATTGTGATCGGGCGACTCAAA
>JAAZZB010000031.1 GCA_014239365.1 Verrucomicrobiia bacterium
CAGGCGAAGACGAAATTGAAATCACCCCCCAAGGCGCTCTCATAAAACCCGGCAACTAATGAATGCAGCCCGGGCCGCTGGCCCGGGCAGGGACACGCTTCGCGTGTCCGTGGACGCGCACAGCGCGTCCCTACCGAAAACAACCCGGGCCAACGGCCCGGGCTACAGGGCTCAGCGTTTTCCTTTGGGGACGTTCATGCTCATGATGCTTGCGCCGTGGAAGACGACGCCGCAGCCGCCGGTGATGACGCGCTCGACGGGTTCGCCGGTTTCCGGATGCTTGGTGAGCGGCTTGTCTTTCATCTTTTGCACCACTTCGAAGCGCTTGGATTTCTGGCCTTTTTTCTTGGGGATGGTTTGGTAAATGTAAGTGGGCATAGCGTTTGTGCGGGCGGGATTGTACGGCCCGCGTGTGGCGGACGCAAGGCTTGGCCCGCTGAACAAAAGTGGAATGGGCTTGCTCGTGGGATTTTTTTGGGCATAGTGACCGGCCCGTTGGCGCTGAAAGGTGCGGCGGCCTTTGGCTGGATAGCTCAGTTGGTAGAGCAACGGACTGAAAATCCGTGTGTCCCCGGTTCGAGCCCGGGTCTAGCCACCATTTTTTCACTCTAGTTTTCCCCTCGTGACACGGACGCGCGCTTGGCGTAAATTGCGGCGGGATGGGTTTCGAAAGTTCACAATGAGAACACTGGCAAGTTCGCAATGAAAACACTGCATCGGTATTTGCTGCGGGAGGTGCTGGCTACGCTGGTGCTGACGGTGGGGGTGTTCACGGCGGTGCTGCTGATGGGCAACGCGATGAAGGAGGTGCTGGCGCTGGTGGTGCGCGGGCAGGCTTCGCTGGCGGGCGTGGGCAAGGCGTTTGTGTTGCTGATTCCTTTCGTGATTTCGTTTTCGCTACCCATGGGTTTACTGACGGCGATGCTGTTGGTGTTCGGGCGGTTTAGTGCGGATCAGGAACTCACTGCGGCGCGGGCGGGCGGGGTGAGCTTGGTGAGCCTCGTGGCGCCGGTGTTGTTGCTGGCGGTGGTGTTCAGCGGGTTGAATGCGTGGATCAATCTTTCCATCGCTCCGCGCTGTCGCACGGCGTACAAGGAATTGGTTTATGACATGGCGCTGTCCAATCCCGCCAAGCTGCTTTCGGCGAATACGTTCGTTACCGAAGTGCCGGGCTACGTGATTTATATTGGCGAACTGGAGCCGGGCGCGGATGAGCAGCATTGGCACATGAAACGGATTTTGCTCAACCGCATTGAGGACGGCGAACTCATCCAACGCACGCGAGCCGCGCGCGGCGAGGTGAGTTATGATCCCAATAACAAACAATACCTCTTCCGCCTCATCAACGCGCAAGTCAACGTGCGCGCAGACAAACTCGGAACTGTATTCGGCGGCAAAGACGAAGGCCCGGAACCGGAGCCGCAATCAACCACCAACTCAGTCGCCACCAACGCCACCAATGCAACTAACACAATCCCCGAAACGGAAACCGAAGAGGAAACCGAAACGGAACCCAATCCTTTCCCTGATTCCCCTGAATGGATGCCGATGGCCGGCGGGGAAATTGTGCTGCCCATCACGCTGGCGGAGATCAGCAAGCAATCCTTCAAGCCCAAGCTCAGCTACCTCACCTTCAGCCAATTGCGCCGTGAAATGGATCGGCACGGCGAGATTATAAACATCGACCAAAACGGCTCCGTCGCGCTTGTCCATTACGCCACCATCGATGCGCCCGCGCCGGAAACCGAATTCCAAGTAACGCGCCACGGCAACCGCGTCGGCCGCGCGCGCATCACCCCCGACAAAACGTCAGCCCATCTGGTCGCCGAAATCACCGAGGGCACGCTGCATCCGGGCGACCGACTCGAGCTGGAACGCTCGCCGCTCAAGGTGCAGCTGCACCGGCAAATTTCTTTTTCCTTCGCGGCCATCGGCTTCACGCTCGTGAGCATCCCGCTGGGCATCCGCGCGCACCGGCGCGAGACCACCGCCGGCATCGCGATGGCATTGGTTTTGATTTTGATTTATTACAGCTTCATTATCCTCGGGCAGGCGCTCGCCAACAAACCGCAATACTACCCGCACCTCATCGTGTGGATTCCTGTTTTTCTTTTTCAAGCCGCCGGCATGTGGATGCTCGCGCGCGCCAATCGTGGTAGTCAATAAATGCAAACTCCCGAAACCAGTCCGCCTTGCCTCGCGCAGTTGCAGTTTCTCACCGGCCAGCCGCACCGGCATTATATTTGGGCCGATCAATTTCCTGTGCGCCTCGGCCGCAGCAGCGATTGCGCGTTGCGTATTGAAGAGGAGGGCGTGTGGGATCAGCACGTGGCGATTGAGCTGGATGACGAAAATCGTTTTCAATTGAAGCGCGTATCTGATGCCGGCGTGATGATCAATGACGAGCCGATGACCGAAAATCAACCGCTGGCCAACGGCGATGTGCTCGCGATTGGCTCGGTGAAGCTGCAATTTTGGCTCGGCACCGTGCAGCAGCAACGGCTCTCCACGCGTGAAGCGGCGGTGTGGGCGCTGCTGGCGGCGGTCACCGCGGTGCAGGTTTGCCTGCTGTTATGGCTTAAGTGAGCAGCCTTGCGTCTTGCGAATTGGACGCCTCCCCGTTATCCTCCACGCGAATGAAGCACCTGCTCGATTTCGAGAAACCGTATATTGACCTCCAACAAAAATTGGAGGGCCTGCGCGAACAACCCGAGGAAACTAATCTCGGGATGGATATCGATCAGGAAATTCGCCAGCTTGAAGATAAAATCGCGGCCAAGAAAAAAGAACTCTACGCCAACCTCACCGCGTGGCAACGCGTTCAGCTCGCGCGCCATCCCAAGCGGCCGTACTCGCTCGATTACATCAACCGCACGTTCAGCGGCTTTTCTGAACTGCACGGCGACCGATTGTTTCAAGACGACCACGCGATCGTGGCCGGCTTCGCCAAGCTGGGCGAACAACGCGTGATGGTCGTCGGCACGCAAAAGGGCCGCGACACCAAAGAAAACATCAAACGCAATTTCGGCTGCGCGCATCCCGAAGGCTACCGCAAAGCGCTGCGGCTGATGGGGATGGCCGATCGCTTCGGGCTGCCGATCATCACGCTTATCGACACCACCGGCGCATACCCCGGCGTGGCCGCCGAGGAACGCCACATCGCCAAGGCCATCGCCATTAACCTACGCGAGATGGCGCTGTTCAAGGTGCCGATGATTTCCGTGGTCATCGGCGAAGGCGGCAGCGGCGGCGCGTTGGGCATCGGCGTGAGCGACCGCACTTTGATTTTGGAGAACGCGTATTATTCCGTCATCAGCCCCGAAGGCTGCGCGGCGATTTTGTGGAAAGATCGCGCCGCCGCGCCGCAAGCCGCCGAGGCGCTCAAGATCACCGCGCACGATTTGCTGGAGCTGGAGCTAGTGGATGAAGTCGTGCCCGAACCTTTCGGCGGCGCCCACAACGATGTCGATGCGATGGCCGATACCTTACGCGAGGTGCTCGTCACCAACCTTCAGGCGTTGCAAAAAATTGATCCCGCGACGCGCCTGAAACAGCGCTACGCAAAATATCGCCGCTTCGGCAAGTTCATCGAAGGCTGAGCGATGCTCTATCCGCTCACCTTCGAGCCCATCTTTCAGGAACGCGTCTGGGGCGGGCGCCGCCTCGAAACGCTTTTCGGCAAATCACTGCCGCCCGGCCAATCCATCGGCGAATCCTGGGAAATCGCCGACCGCCCCGGCACCGCCAGCGTCATCGCCAATGGCCCGCTCGCGGGGCACGATCTCCGCTGGCTAATGCAAAACCACGCCGACGCATTGCTAGGCGATCTGCCGCACAATGGCCGCTTCCCGTGGCTCGCCAAATTACTCGATGCCCAAGCCGATCTTTCCGTGCAGGTGCATCCACCCGCCGCCGTGGCCGCGCAGCTTGGCGGCGATCCCAAAACCGAAGCGTGGTATGTAAGCCACGCCGAAGCCGATGCCCGCTTCATCGCCGGATCGCGCCCGGGCGTAACGCGCGAAAAATTTGAGGCACAACTCGGCACCGTCGATTTTCCACTGTGCCTCAATGAACTGCCCGTGACCGCGGGCGACGCGATGTTTCTGCCCAGCGGACGACTGCACGCGCTGGGCGCAGGCACGGTGGTGTTTGAAATCCAGCAAAACTCCGACACCACCTACCGCCTGTACGATTGGAACCGAACCGGCCTCGACGGGCAACCGCGCGAACTGCACCTCGCCGAGGCGCTGCAGTGCATTGATTTTGATGTAGTCAAACCGCGGCTTCATCCGCGCGATTATCATCCGGCCAATGGCCACACCACTCGTCTCGTGGCGGTGGCCCCGAAAATTTTTCTGATCGAACACATCCAAATGGAAACCGATGCGGCCATTGTGCTGCCCGGCAAAGGCGTGCGAATCATCGCCGTGACCGATGGCCGCCTCACGCTCGATGGCGCGGGCGAAACGCTCGTGCTCAACCCCGGCCAATTCGCGCTTGTGCCCGCTTGTCTGGAAACCACCGCCGCGC
This sequence comes from Verrucomicrobiia bacterium, assembly GCA_014239365.1. Classification (GTDB taxonomy): domain Bacteria; phylum Verrucomicrobiota; class Verrucomicrobiia; order Limisphaerales; family UBA1100; genus JACNJL01. The sequence goes on from JAAZZB010000031.1 coordinate 4,531, forward strand.
GAGGCGTGGATGCGCAGTTCCTGCTCACCCGATCCGCATGACCCCAATGGAACCCGAAGAACCCAAAAAACCTGTGCGCGGTTTCATCCATCAATTTGTGGTGGGCACGCTGGCAGTTTTGGTGGCGGTGCATTTGGTGCCGGGGATTGAATATGAAAAGTCGGTTGATTTGCTGCTGGCCGCGCTGGTGCTGGGCGCGCTGAACGCATTCCTGCGCCCACTGCTGCTGCTGGGTTGTTTGCCGCTGCTGATTCTTTCGCTGGGATTTTTCCTATTGGTCATCAACGCCGGTCTGCTGATGCTCACCGGCGAGTTGGTGGATGGCTTTTCGGTGAAATGGTTTTGGCCGGCGTTTTGGGGTGCGCTGATTATTTCAATCGTCACGCTCATCGCCAACACGCTCACTGGAAACGGCCAATCAAAATTTCATTATCATCGCGGAAAACAAGCTAAAAAAAAATCCGGCTACGACCACGATGATGACGACGGCCCGGTGATTGATGTGTGAGCAAGAAGTTAGGAGGAAGCAGTGAGAAGTTGGAATGAAGCTCGCAACGTCGGCTTGCCTTCGTCATTCCATTGGCGCTCGAATTCGGTGGTAAGCGCGGCCAATTCCTTTGGCGTTTCGGTGGATGCAAAATTTTTGGCGGGCGCGAAGGATTCCTGCATTTGCTGAAAATAATCGGGGTCGTCCGTGCGGAGATGGACGATGCCTTGTGGCGCAAGAATGCGCCGGGCCAACTCGGGAAAATGTTCGTCAATGAGCCGGTGGCGGCGGTGTTTGTCTTTGGGCCACGGATCGGGAAAATAAATGTGGATCGCATCGAAGGCATTCGCGGGCAAAAGGTGTTGAAGCACGTAGCGCGCTTCGATGCGAAGGAGGCGGAGGTTGGTGAGGTTGGCGCGCGTTCCTTTTTTTTCCAGCTTACGAATGCGGCCGAGCAGGCGCTCAATGCCGATAAAATTTTTTCCCGGATGCCGCGTGGCCCATTCCAAAAGAAACCCGCCATCCCCACAGCCAATTTCCAATTCGGCCGGTTGGGATTCTTTAGATGTGGGGAATAGTTTCTCCAGCCGCAACGGTTCGGTCACGGATTCGAATTCGTGCAAAAGATTGATTGGGGACGTTGATGTCATCGGTTCTATCTCCTTTACATCGACTTGCTCAATGTAGCCCGGACCGGTGGTCCGGGGCCCGGGCTACAGTTGAAATCAAACTCATTGTGATTCCGCGTCTGCGCCGACGAATAGGGCGAGGGAGGCAGTGTAGCCGTGGAGGAAATTGTCGTTGCCGATGGGGCCGATTTCGCCGTTGCAGAAAAATCCGCTAAGGCCGATGTCGCCGAGGTGATGTTGCACAAGACCGGCATCGTGGTCGGAGGCGCCAAATAAATTTTTGCCGCGCCCGGTGCAGCAGCAAAGGCAGCCGCCGTACACGGGATTGCCGTTGAGCGATTCGCCGGTGCGATGCATCAGCTCGTCCATATCCTCGCCGGCGGCACGGGCGTCGCGGCGTTGAAATTGGAGTGTTTGCCCGACCCTCACCGCACCGCCCACAGCGATGCTGCCGGTGTCGGGATCTGCGCCGATGAGATTGCGGATGAGGAAATCGCCGCGATGAAATTCTTCCACGTATTCGTTGACCACCAAACCCACGAATAAATTTTTGCGGGTTTTTTCTTTGTCGCTGTCGCTCAGGTGTTCAAATGTTTCGGTGAGCACTTCGTAAGCGGGACGATTACCAATCTCGAAAATAATATTTTGTTCAACGCGCGTGATCGTCCACGTTTCGCCGATCGGCGTGCAGCCTTGCGAGATCACGCTTTGTAACGCCACGCCGCCGCCCACGCTGAGCGCCACGCCGCCTTCCTCGTAGACGTCGCCGTTGAGATACACTTGCGAAGTTTGATCGGCCAACGTGCCGCTTGAGAATCCACCGATCACCGGCTTGCCGGGCCACGAAGCGTTCCATTGCGGCAACCACGCCTCGGCGTTGAGGTGGAACGGATCCACAAAGGTCAACCAACCGTTGGTGTCGGTGACGCCGGTGACTTCGGGCCAGTAGTCCGGGCTGTCGGCTTCCTCCACTTGGGCTTGGGTGAAGTGCAGCGCATCGAGTTTCGCGCCGGGCAAATGATGGAGGGCGAGGGTGAGGCCGGGATCCTGTTCCACCTCGCACGCGTTGGCCACTAAGCCGCCGCCGGAACAGCCGACGAGCAAGGGGATGCGCGCGTGCACGCGGAGAATTTCCAGCAGCTCAACGGCTTGCCCAAAAAATTGCGGCGAAGTAAACACAAGCCCGAGCGACACTTCATCGCCGGGAAAATTCTCGCGCAGTTCCGCAGCCCAATCTTCGAGGGCGTCTACGTCGAACGCGCCCTCATAATGGGCGGCGATGGAATAGCCGGATTCGGGCATCGGTTATCCGGCCGCCACGGCCTCGGCGGGCTCTGCCACTTCAGCGGCGGGAGTTTCCTTTTTGGTTTCCTTGGCTTCTTTGGGTTCTTTGGGTTCGACTCCGTTTTTCTTGTCCATGATTTGTTGTACGATTTGCGCGCACAACTCCGGCTTGTCCACCAGCGTTCTCTGCGCGGCGGCCACGCCTTGGCCGATGAGTTCGCCGTCGTGCTGGATCCACGCGCCTTTTTTGCCGAGCACCCCAAAGCGCAGGCCGGCGTCAATGACGCTGCCTTCGTAGTTGATGCCTTGGTTGTACATGATGTCAAACTCGGCCTCGGCGAAGGGCGGGGCGACTTTGTTTTTGACGATCTTCGTTTTCACGTGGTTACCAATGACTTGGCCGGTGGAATCTTTGAGTGCCTCGCGGCGGCGGATGTCGATGCGCACGCTGGCATAAAACTTCAGCGCTTTGCCGCCGGAAGTCACTTCGGGGCTGCCGAACATCACGCCCACTTTTTCGCGCAATTGGTTTGTGAAAATGCAGGTGGTCTTGGCCTTGTTCATAATGGCGGCGAGCTTGCGGAGGGCTTGGCTCATGAGCCGCGCTTGCATGCCCATCGTGGCCATTCCCATATCGCCTTCGAGCTCGGCCTTGGGGACGAGCGCGGCAACGGAGTCGATAATGATGACATCCAACGAGCCGGAACGCGCGAGGGTTTCGCAAATGGTGAGCGCTTCCTCGCCGCTATCGGGCTGGGAAACGAGGAGGTCATCGAGATTTACGCCGAGCTTTTTGGCGTACTTAGGATCGAGCGCGTGCTCGGCATCAATGAAGGCGCACAAGCCGCCGGCCTTTTGGGCGTTGGCGACGACGTGCAACATCACCGTAGTTTTGCCGGAGGATTCCGGGCCGTAAATTTCCACGATGCGTCCCTTGGGCACGCCGCCAATGCCGAGGGCGAGATCGAGCGAAAGCGCGCCGGTGGAAATGGACTCGATGTTGTTTTGCGCCTGAGCACTGCCGAGCCGCATGATGCTGCCTTCACCGTAAGTTTTGGTGATTTGGGCCATCGCATCGTCGAGATTGCGTTGTTTAACTTCACCGTTGTCGGTGGACTTCTTGGTTGTCTTTTCTGCTTTTGCCATAATTTATTTTCCTCCAGTTGTGGGCGTGCTGTTCAGGCAGCTTGCGCCCGGGTTGCTTGTTCGGCAAGCCCTTGTTTTTCCCAAAGGCTTGATTCGATGGCCCGCCGCTGTTTAGGGTCGCGGCCATGTTTTCGCACGTTGTCATTTTTTGGACCAAACCCGAGGTGGCCGATGCCACGGAAAAACTGCTCGCCGGTGCAGAGGAATATCTTAAGGACATCCCCGGCGTACGGCATTATCACTGCGGCGCGATGGCCGGCAGCCATCGGGATGTGGTGGATCAAACTTATCAAGTGGCGCTGAATTTGGTGTTTGATGACCAAGCCACGCAGGATATTTACCAGGAACACCCGCGCCACGTGGAGTTTGTGGAAAAAGTTTTCAAGCCCAACTGCGCCCGCGTGGTGGTGTACGATTTCGAGGGCTAAATCCCGCCCGCCAAATATCCGCTTGCCAAAGCTGCCCTGCATCGGGATACTCCGCCCTTCACGGATGCGAGTGTAGCTCAATTGGTAGAGCATCTGCTTGCCATGCAGAAGGTTGTGAGTTCGACCCTCATCACTCGCTCCATTTTCTTTCGCTGTTTTCGTCCTGCAAAACATCACGGAAACAGCTTAGCACAAGGAAGGGACATTGGTTGTCCTACTAGAAAATTTCCAAGGCCCAATGACCAAACCCCAAGGAATGCCCAAGCCCCAAGAATGGGTGGTAGGATTGGGCCTTGGGATTTGAGTTTTCCTTGGGTCTTGGGTTTTGGTCATTGGTCATTCCAAACTTGATCATCCCAAAATCCTTCCCCTTTCTCATCCAATATGCTCCACTTCACCGATGAGTTTGACCAACGATCAGATTGAGGAACAATTGCTGCAACTGGCCGATGCGCTGGCGCAGATGAGCGAGATGACTGCCACCGCGTTCGAACAGCGCGATGAGGATCTAAAAACGCTCAAGGAAAAAGTCGCCGCGCTGGAGGCGAAGGTCGGCGGCGAATAATCGCGCCACACTTTTCTTCACGGCTTGTAACCAAACGCCACGCGAGGCGTATTCGGGGATGACATTGCTTTAACGGGCCCATTGCCCCAAACGACGCATCCAAATGAAAACATACCGATCATATTTATTAGTGTTCCTGATGAGCGCCAGCGTGGCGGACCGCGCGTGGGCGGAGGGGTTTGACGCCAAACAAGTGCCGTCCGGCGTGCATTGGTTTTTGCATCTGGATGTGGGCGGGTTTAAGAAGACGCAGCTGGGGCAGTTTGTGCTCAAACAGGCGAAGCAAGCCGAGCCGGAACTGGATCAACTGGCCGAGTTGCTAAAATTTGATTTTCGCAAGGACTTGGAAAGCGCCACGTTGTTTGGGCAAGGCGACGATGAAGAGCAATGGGCAATGCTCTTACAAGGCAAATTCAAAAAGGCACCCTTGCTGGCCGCACTGAAGTGGAAAAGTGGATTCAAGCAACTGAGTGAAGCCGGTCACGAGATCATCACGTGGCGCGATGGCAAGGGGGAAGATCAGGAAACGCACTTTGGCACGATCGTAAACGAAGGCCTCATCGCGATGGGCAGTTCAAAAAAACGGCTCGTGCAAGCGCTCAACGTGCTCAAGGGCAAAGCACCCGCGCTCCAGCCCAAACAGCTCGGCGGGTTGAAGCTCGAAAAAGGAAACTACTTTCTCGCCGGCGTGGTGAATGTGAAAGACCTTCCCATCCCGCCCGAGGCGCAGGCGTTCAAAGTGCAGAGCATTGGGTTTCGTTTGGGGGAGCAGAACAAAAATATTGTGGCCCATCTCCACCTTAATTCCGCCGATGCGAAAGCGGGCCTCCAAATCCAGCAAATGCTGCAGGGCTTACTGGCGATGGGGCAGATTCAATTGGCCGCCACCGATGAGCCCGAGGCGATGACCTTCGCCGCTATGCTGAAAAATCTCAAGATTGCCCGCGCCAAAAATGTGGTGCAGGTGGACCTCGCATTTCCCGTGGATCAATTGCTGGAGCAACTGAAGTTGAATGTTCAAAAACGAACCGACGATCAACCCGGCAAAGTGGAATTGAAATTTGGAATCCAAGGCGGCCCGCAAAAGCAAAAAAAGCAAGACCGCTAAAGTGTCAGTAATTAATGGCAGACACCCCAGTCATTGACGATCAGCAACTCGCCCGCGACGCCCAAGGCGGCTCGCTCGATGCGTTTGAGGAATTGGTGCGCCGCCACGAAGCGCGGCTGTTTCACTTCCTCTGCCAAAAAATGCCCAGCCGCGAGGACGCCGAAGATATGGCCCAAAAATCACTCATCACCGCCTGGCAAAAACTCCATCTCTATCGTGCCGAAGCCAGCTTCGCCACGTGGCTTTACACCATCGCGCGTCGGCTCGTCATCAGCCATTATCGCAAGCACGGCAAAGTCACCCTGTGCGAACTCGAAGCCGCCGAATCTGTGCTGGTGGAAACCGATACCCCCGCTGACGATTGCCGCCGCACCGAGGAACACGCCGCCCTTTGGCGCGTCGCCCGCGAAGCGCTCAAAGAGGATGCCTACGATATGCTGTGGATGCGCTACCGCGACCAACTCAGCATCGCCGAAATCGCCACCGCGCTCGAACGCACAAACACCTCCGTGAAAGTGATGCTCCATCGCGCCCGCAAAACTCTCGCCCGCGCCCTCGAAGCTGAGGCTGACGCCGAAACCCAAGCCGACCCCGCCCGCACTCTAAATCCGCTGGGCACTCCAATGACAATTCTGAACCCCTGCTAATTATGTTTTGCTTTTTACAACGCTGGAACATTGACCGCGCCCTTGACGAAGGCGACGCACTCGCCCCTCGCACCGAAGCCCACGTGGCCCGCTGCGCCGACTGCCGCCAACATCACAAACAACAACGCGCCATCGTCCACCGCCTCGAACAATCCGCGCAACTGCCCGTGCCCGACGCGCCCGCCTTTCTCCGCAGCCGCGTGATGAATGCCCTGCGCGGCGAACCATCCGCGCCGCTTCCCGTCCGCTGGGGAGTCGCCGCCTGGGCGCCCGTCGCCATCGTAGCCGCCATCGCGATGGTCGGCATTTTGCAAACCGATCCGCAGTCCAAACCCACCCCCAACCAGCCGAGCCCCAACCCTCCCGTGGCCGAAGCACCGGCGACATTGCCAACGATGCCCACGATGAATCTGCAAGCCGCGCTGCAAAACATGCCAAGCCAAATCGCCGCGCCCTACGACCGCGAACTGCAACATCTCCAAAGCGATCTCAAGTCCGCCGGAAAATACCTCGGCGATATCGTCGGCTACAAACTCGCCTCCAGCGAGTGAGCTACATTTAACCCGCACTTCGCGCTTTGCAAAAATCCGCCACGCCGCTTACTCTCGGCGGATGAGATTCCTCTCCACGCACTTGATCGCCCTCGCGATTGGTTTCGCCGCAAATGGCGCTGATATTTCCGGCCCCCTTAAAACCATCCGCGCCGTCGGCCCCGAAGGCAAAGGCAACGCCGCCGCCGCGCAAGCGTGGCAATCCCTCGCCCAAGCCAAACCCGCCGCGCTACCACAAATCCTCGCCGCAATGGACGGCGCCAACCCGCTCGCGGCAAACTGGCTGCGCGCGGCGGTGGACTCCATTGCCGGTCGCACCAAAGATCTGCCGCAAATGGAGTTGATGAAATTTATTGCCGATCAAAAGCACGATCCCCGCGCGCGGCGGCTCGCTTATGAGTTAATCAAAAACGCCAACCCAAAACTCGCCGCCAAGCTCATCCCCGGATTGCTCAACGACCCCAGCGTGGAGCTGCGGCGCGACGCCGTCCAACGCGTGATGGACGAAGGCGCGAATCTGAAAAAAACCAACAAACCCGACCTCGCCCAAAAGCAATACCGCATTGCCCTCGATGCCGCGCGCGACATCGATCAAATCAAAAAAATCACCAGCGCCCTCCGCGCGCTCGGGCAGAAAGTTGATCTCCCACACCATTTTGGTTTTCTGATGCAATGGAGCGTCATCGGCCCATTCGACAATACGGACCGCGCTGGCTTTGCAAAAATTTTCCCCCCCGAAAATAAAATCGACCTCACCGCCAACTACGAAGGCAAAACCGACAAAGTGGAATGGAGCCCATTCGTCACCGCAAACGAATACGGAATGGTGGACATCAACAAAGCCTATCCCGGCCCCGGCGATGGGTTGAAGGAAGTGACCGCCTTCGCCTACACCGAATACAACGCCGACGACGCGCGCGCGGTGGAGCTGCGGCTCGGCTGCAAAAACGCTTGGAAGATTTGGCACAACGGCAAGCTCATCTTCGGCCGCGACGAATACCACCGCGGCATGCGCATCGATCAATACAAACTAAACGTCCAACTCACCAAAGGCCGCAACACGCTGCTCATCAAACTCTGCCAAAACGAACAGGAACAGGATTGGACCAAAGAATGGCAATTCCAACTCCGCGTGTGCGACCCCACCGGCACGGCCATCCTCGCCGCCGATCGCCCGCCCACGCCCAAGACCGGCACCGACAATAATCAACCCGCCAATCCCACCCGCAAACCCCGCAAATAATTTTATGAAAAAATTCATCGCCCTCGCCCTCGTCTTAACCGTTCAAGCCACCGCTGCAGACTGGACACAATTCCGCGGCCCCCAAGGCAACGGCGTCACCTCGGAACAAAATCTGCCCATCACGTTGGGCGAAAAAAATCTCAAGTGGACCATCACCCTTCCCGGGCGCGGCTTGTCCGGCGCGTTGGTGATTGGCGAAAAAATCATCGTCACCTGCAGCAGCGGCATCACCCAAAACCGACTGCACATTCTCGCGCTAAACGCCAAGGACGGCAGCCTCATTTGGCACCGGCAATTTTGGGCCACCGGCCGCACGATGTGCCACGGCAAAACCAGCGTGGCCGCGCCCACCCCGTGCAGCGACGGCAAAAATATCTTCGCCGTGTATTCCTCCAACGACGTCATTTGCCTCGACCTCGATGGCAATCTCCAATGGCTGCGGGGACTGACCGCCGATTATGCCAACGTGAGCAACAGCCTAGGCATGAGCAGCTCGCCGTTGCTCATCGGTAGGGCCGTCATCGTGCAAGTGGAAAACGACAGCGAATCGTACACACTCGGCCTCAATAAAAAAACCGGCGTCAACCTCTGGAAACTCAACCGCCCCAAAGCCGCCAACTGGACTTCACCCGTGCGCCTCACCAATACCCTCATCGCGCTGCAATCCAAAAACGGCATCGACGCCATCCGCGCCGCCGACGGCAGCAAGGCGTGGAGCTACGACGGCGGCGCATCCACGATCCCTTCCAGCACCCTGCGCGGCGGCGTGTTGTATGTGCCCTCCCACGGCATCACCGCGCTGGAGCTAAACAAGGCCGACGCCGAAAACACACCCAAAGAACTTTGGCAAAGCCGACGCCTTTCACCCGGCACCGGCAGCCCCGTGGTGTTAGGCGACAAAGTATTTACCACCAACAAAGCCGGCGTGCTCACCGCGGGAAATCTCAAGACCGGCGAACGCCTTTGGCAAACACGATTAAAAGGCCCCTTCAGCGCCACCCACGTGGCCACCGCAACGCATCTTTATTGCGTCAACGAAACCGGCCTGTTGCAAGTCGTGGACACCCGAGGCAAAGAAGGCGAAATCACCGGCACACTAAACCTCGACGACCAAATCCTCAGCAGCCCCGCCGTAGGCGGCGGCGCGATTTATGTGCGGAGCAATGCGAAGATTTATAAAATTAGTGAGTAGGGAATAGGGAGTGGGGAGTAGCAATTGGCCCGAAGGGCAACCGCCCGCCGAAGTATTGTAGCCCGGGCCGGTGGCCCGGGACCCGGCCCACCGGGCCGGGCTACATTAGAATGCCCTACCTAATCGCCGCCCGCCGGTTCGGCGAGCATCAAGGCTGCCAACACCGGATTCGCTCGGGTTCACGTTGGGGTAGTTTTACAAAGGCGACCCCGGTGGGTAAATATGTATCGGTGAATTCGTTCTGTTGTAGTTTTCGACCAAACACGCCCGTTAGAGCGCCTAGCCCGCGTTTGCTTTGTGCACAGGCGTAGGCGATTACGGTTCCAATTTGACTCAAGAAATCATCCGCAGCTCCATCGAAGTCACTCGGGTCTTGTGAGAGCAACATCACTACGGAGCCCTTTGATCGACCTTGTCGGATTAGATCTGAAAGTGAATCAGATTTACTTTCCTTGAGCACTTTTCTTGCTTCGTCAATAACCAACAAATGACGAAGCGTTCGGAATCCATCCGGAACCGAAGAATCTTGTTGCTGTAAGATGAAGGAACTAATCGTGTCTAAAATGATCATAGTCGCTAATCGCTTTAGTTCATCAGGCAAAGTTTTCAAACTAATCACCCAAGATTGGCCGAAAAATTGGTTTGGCATTTGTTCGGGAATAAAACACGAAAGGTTTGTTAACTCATTTAGTCTGGAAGCAATACTATCGGGGCCTTTACCTCCTGCAGTAAGTGCCTGCTGATAATAGGTGTTAATGTTCTCCAAGCTGTGCTCCGCACCGTCTGAAATCGTTTGTTCTATTGATGTGCGCAGCATATCCTGTTGGAGATTGCCGGGCGACTTGCAGCATTTAACCACAGAATCACGCAAGCGCATTGCTGCGCGTGCAATGGTTTGTTGTGGGGATTTAGTTGGCGGAAGGAAATCGAGCGGCACTGGTTGGTCGCCAACTTCAACGGCATTCACCTGACTTTTTAGCGCACCAAATGGGCCCTGAAGTTTACCATTCTGAACAAACTCACCTTTGGGATCAATAAATAGGAATGGGATCTGCGCCCTCTCCGCTAATTCCAATGCCATTTGAATTCCGGTTGTTGATTTTCCGCGCCCGGCTGTTCCCATCAATGCAATATGGGGCGGTGTACCGGGACCGTTGAGGACGAAATCAATGGCTTTGCCGTTTGGGTGAATTTCACTGACTGTTCCAACTTTCAGGCGGATTTCCCCGGATTTTCCCGCAGCAAATTCAGGTGTAGTCACCGAGCCAATTCCCGCCTCTGGCAATAAATCTGCCAGACATTGAGCTAGTTTCACGGAGTCCTTTCCGCAAGAATCCAATTCATCCTTTATCAACTGGCATCCGCGAGCCCAATGCGCCTCCACCAAGCTGCGAAAATCTCCAGTCGTAGCATCCACGCTCAACCGACCATCCAGGGTTAGGAGAGATATCCATAAATCAATTTGATCGCCAAATAACAGTTCGCCGGATAGGGGGCGGGAATAAAAACTGGCATCACCCTGAACTGGATCTGGTGCGGAAGGTTCATTCAATGATCTGCCAATGAGAATCCTTGCGGAATCATATCTGTGCTGCATTCCGTACGCTGACCTCAGCATTTCTTCTAATGAAAAAGCATCCTCAGTGAGCCTGAAGTTTGCTTTCCAAATTTTGTCTTTGATGAGGCGATCCATTTTTATTTTTTGAAATAAGTGTTGGGTTCGATAAGGGAACCCTGCTGAGAGCCTTTGAATTTAACTAGAAAACACTGGTTTAGTGAGTCTGCCACTTCGTGAGCCAAAGCCAGATCCACTTCTTTGTCGTGCGTTAAAATGATCACTTGATCCGCATCGAATTCGGCCCACGCCTTCAGTGTGCGAATACGATATTCACCATCGGCATTGCCAATGGGGGTATCGATGATTAACGGAATTCGGCGGCGGATGATTTCCACCAATGCCAATGAAAAAGCGATCCCAAACGATCGTCGCTCAAATCCACTCATCGATTCAATGGATTGAGCGTTTGTGGGGTGTTCAATGTATGGCAATTCGTTTTCTGGCAATCTAATTATTCCGCCTTTATACCTTGCATCGGCGATTTTGAGAAAATGTTTGGTTACTTTTTCTTCAATCCGTTTCGCAGTGGTTGGGCGCAGATCCTCCTGCAAATCTTCAAATGCCTGCGCCAGCCTTTCGGCAACGGCCATACGTTGTTGTTCCGGCCCAAGTCTGGATAACAGATCTTGTAGGCGACCAATATCGGCATTCAGTGTGTGTAAATCTGCCTTCAAAGTGGTGATCTTGTTTTCAGTCGCGCCAACTTTATGAATCAACCCACTGATCTCCCCATCCAGACCGCTGATTTGGTCTGACAATGTTTGGATTTCCTTCGGCTGCCCTTCGAGTCGGTTCTTTTTTCGGGTTGCATCTTCGAATGAATCATTTGAATCTCTAAGGCGTCTGGCCGCTGTTGTTAGTGTTTGCCCAGCGCAGGACCTTACTTGTTGTAAATCCTGTCTTACTTGGTTGCGCGCCTCGCCTTTTACGTGACCCAAAATATATTCAGAAGCACAATCCGGCGGCGGCGGATCGTAAACCTGATCAAGCGCTTTCTCAAAGCGGTTCTTTACTTGCACACGCACAGATGCGGACAAATTACCCAGCAAGAGATCTGTGTCCGGCGGCTCAGGTAATGCTACAGCCAACACCTGCTCCTTGCTTTCCAAAACACCCCGCTTTATCCCTTCCCAAGATTCACGACTTTCTTCCGCAACCAATCGTTTCTCAACAATTTCGCCCATTCGGCTCACTGCCAAGGCCAGTCCTAACTGACTCATTTGCTCCGAAAGATTCTTGGTAGCATCGGCTTGATCAGATTGAGCCTGTGCAAATGCCGCGTGGATTGCAGCCACATCGGTTCCCTGATTGCCTCCCAATCGCACTAGTTGATTTCTTAATTCAGTTCGGTTCGCATCCTTGGCATCCTTCTCCTGTTCAAATTCACTAAGATCTTTTTGCAGTTTTGAAATTTGTTCGTTTACTTCATCTCGCTGTTCATTTTTTATATTAAGATCTTTTTCTTGTTCACTGAGTTTGCGCTTCCCACCTGCTTTTCCTCGCAGAGTGATTAAATATCGACGAACTCGCTCGGTGGCATCCTCAATAACTCGTGTCCCGAACATAACTTCGACTGCTTTCTTCAGCCCCTTTTCGCCCATATTATCAATGAGACCTTGCGCCTGTTCTCCGTCGAAGAAAAACGCCGGAGCCAAATGTGCAGGAAATAAATTTCGTTCAATTCTAGCGTGTCCCTTTTCAAGATGAAGCTCATCAGGATCCGTTCGGCCCTGCAGCCGCCCTCCGACATAAACGTCCAATTGCTCAAAATTGTCACCTTGCTTCGGAGTATTATTATTTGTGAAAAACCAACGACGCACAACCCTCACTTCCTCTTCCTTTTCATCGTCCTGACGGCTTGGCTTGAACGTGATGTCGATCACGGTGGGTTCATCGGCGTTTGCTTGATTGCGTCGAAAGCTGTCTATGGCGCCTCGGTAATGGCCCATATCTTCAGAATCATTTTTTGAAAAACCCTCGCAATGCCTCAGGCCATATTTTCCGAAAAGACCAAGGTACAAACTAACCAGAAAACTGGTTTTCCCGTGCCCATTCATCGCCCCAATCAAAACCATTGATTTTGACTTTTCCGGCTCATTAAAATCAAATTGCACATCGGCGTACGATCTCCAGTTTTTTAGATTGAGATTAGCCAAGTACATTATGCGTCCTCCTTGGTTCGATCCAAATAACGGGTCAAAGCCTGTCCTATTTCCTCATCCACACCGACCGCGCGACCTTTCCCTGAATGGTCCATCGCGATGTCACAAAAATCCAATAGTAACTGGCGGTCAACACGGTGCTTGCTACAAACCTCACGTATGAGAGAGGCAGTTTCAGGATCGGTAAAACAGGGCGGAGCTTTCATTTGTTATGAACACGTTGCGGCGTTGATGTCGTTTGGTGAAAAAGCGTGTTCCAGTTCTCTCAAAACGTCACTAGACATATCTTTTTCCCATTGATCACGAATCAGGTTTACCTCCATTTTGGAAATCAACTTCATCGAGGTTTTTTCCTGAATGCCGAGAAGCTCATCCAAGAGCATTTGGCGGGCTTCCAGAGTGATTGGCCCAAGGCCGGGTTGGCCATTTCGGCGTATCTTGCTCCGGCATTCCGGATTTTCTGACACATCCATTAGTCGATTCCGAAATTCGGCCAAAGGTAGCAGATGCTCGTGTCCTGCTGAAATGAGGGACTCGATTGAGTTATCTTTTTTCACCACTGTACAAGTCCAGCAACCGAATCGCGCCGAACTGCTGCCACACGAAGGCGCATCATTATTGCTCATTACAAATGGGCACTCATCGCCCAAAGCATTCCGGTAAAGAGTCACCAAGTCCCGATAACTCCCACCCCAAGGCGGCCTACACTGTAGCAGTGTAATCCAAACTTCATCCGTGGTGATGTTTTTGATTGGGGAAAAAACCCAACAGCCTTTATGGTCGGCGTGTGGTGACAGTCGGCCCTCCGCTTTTGCTTCGTGTTTCTTTATATTCGCGGCACGCGCGGACGATTCGGAAATCCGCACGCCAAGCAATAGAACAGCTTCCCCATTTTCCGAAACTTGATCCCGAATAAATTTTGAAGTCGGTCGAATTTTCATCCGATCCGTGCACCAGCGAAATGATCGATTCGGCGCGGGATATCCTTTACCCAGCAGGTTTACCCAAAAAGTTTCCTCAATTTTTGGGGATGTTTTCACCACCTTCACCGGCACACGCAAGGCTTCGACATTCTCCGAAAGGTCTGCGAGTTGCCGATCCACAAACTCCTGAAACACAGGCGACTCCACCAGCGTGTCGTTGCAAACTATATAAACAGGCCTTTTCCGTTCATCCGGTGAAACTGTCAGCAGCATCTCCACTACAAAATGAAGCAGTAGCGTGGAATCCTTTCCGCCTGAAAACCCGATTATCCAAGGCTTGGAATGGGGTTCCAAATATTCTTCGCGAATCTCCTGACGAACGGCCTTTAACTTTTCAAGCCACGCATCAAGATCAACCGGTGTTTTTTTATCAGACATCATTGGGAGCATCGCCAACGCTGTCCAGATAGTCCTGTAGTAGAAGGGGCGTGACCTACTTACGCCCCACTACAGGCACTGGTATGCCCTCCAAGGAACGCTTTCGGGCACGCCCGATTGGGGCGTGCCTTCATCTCCGTCCTTGGAGTAGAAATTACCAGTTTCGTAGTGGACAGCAGCTGAAACGACGCAAATCGCTAAAACTGTATGTTTTGTGCCAGCATTGCTGACGTGGAGAATGCTAGTCATCATGGGGCTAATGACAAGGCCAAATTATTTCAACCGAATGCTCGACGTTTTTTAATCGAAGGCAAACTCGCCGTAGGCGGCAGCGCGATTTATGTGCGGAGCAATAAAATTAGTGAGTAGGGAATAGGGAGTGGGGAGTAGCAATTGGCCCGAAGGGTAACCGCCCGCCAACGAATTGTAGCCCGGCCCGGTGGCCCGGGACCCGGCCCACCGGGCCGGGCTACATTGGCGCGCCCTACCTAATCGCCGCCCGCCGGTTCGGCTCTTCCCGGCAATTCTAATTCGTCGGATTGGAAAAAACTTTGGTAGAGGCGCGGGATTAAAAATTTCAACACGCTCGCCACGGGGACGGCGAAGATCATTCCGGCGAGCCCAGCGAAGAGGCCGCCTAATAATACCACGATGAGCGTTTCCAAAATATTGAGGCCGAGCGCTTCGCCGACGAATGCGGGATAAAGGAAGAGTTGTTCAACAATCAAATTCATCGTCACGTACGTGGCCCCGACAAGCCCGAGCAGCGTGAGATCCGCGTGGCCGGTGATGACGCAAACGCCGATAGTGAGCACCACGCTAACGAGCGGCCCGAGGAAAGGCAGCAGCACGGTGAGGCCCGCCACCATCCCGAGCGGCACGGCGTAGGGCACACCGAGCAACAGAAAAGCGGAAATGTAAATTGCGGTTTCGATGATGATGATCCACAGATAACCACGCACCCAGGTTTTGAGCTTGAAGAAAACTTCGTTGATGACTTCGGCGGCGCTGCGGAGGGTTTCCTCGCTGGTGGTGGGCAGCCACGAGGTTTCGAAAAGGCTTTGCACGAGGTAATCGCCTTCTTTGGTGTCGGCGCTGTCAGCACTGTGGCGGCGATGGTACGCGGCCATTTTGCCGAGGAAAAATGAGAAGAAGAAAATCGCCAGCAGCGTGTTGAGTAAAAAATTTCCAATCGTGCCAAGGATGGAGGCCGCGGCGGCCAAGGCTTTGCCGGTGCTGCTCATCACGGATTTTTTTTCGCCGACACTTTCGCCGGAGCCACTCATAAATTTCTCTTTTAGATTTTCAAATGCTTTCGGGTCGTCGAGCGTGGTTTTGAGTTCCTTGGCGGCATCGCCGATAAGCGGCGCGCCGGTGGCTTTGCCCACGAGGCCGGCGAGTTGCGTGCGGGCTTTGTCGGCATCAATTTCTTTGGGCTTCACACTGATGGTGACCACCACCAAACCACCCACAATGAGCAACAGCGCCAGCACCACGGAAAGCACCGTGGCATTGCACGCGCGACTGATGGCGGATTGAATGCGTTCGTCTTCCGTTTCGGATTTAAGCGCGGCGGGTTTGGTTTTGCGGAAGAGCCCGCTCACGGTGCGGATAATCCATGCGATGGGTTTCACGATCAAAAATTTCGCCAAACCGAAGAGCTTAGCGAGGATACCATTTTCCAAAAAACTGCGCGTGTAACGCTGCTGCAATGGCAGGAAAAAATACGCCAGAATAAGCCCGAACAAAACCGCCTTCAAAAAAGTAGCGGTAAGAATAAAAATACCGATCACCACCACCGACGCAATGAGGCCGGTGCTGCTGCGCACGAGTTTCATCCGGCGATTATGATGCTCAAGCGCGGCGGCTTCCTCGCGTTGGAAAGTTTCTTCGGGGATGCCCAGCTCGCGCGCGATGCGGTGCATACAATCCTCCTCGGCCTTGGCGTATTGGTTGTCGGCGAAGGCGGCGGTGAACAGGGCGCGCAGGAGAATTTCTTTTTCCTCGGCGGTGAGTGAGGCCAATCCGGCGCAGACTTCGGCGAGGTCGGGCGCTTTGTCTTCGGCCAGCATTTGCTGGAGCTGCGCGGCGGCCGCTTCGCCGTACACATCGCGCACCAACGTGGCCACGGCTTGTTGTTCGGTGGAGGACACCGTGCCATCGGCGCGCAGTACGACGACAAAAAGCTGCAGCATATTTTGCAGCAACACTTTTTCATCCGGATCGCCCGCGTGATGCGCGATGACCTCGCGCACGGAATCCACTGCTTTGGATAACGGGTTTACCAGCGTACCGGTGGCCCGCGAAAAAAACGACGGTGTCTCCATTCCAACCTCTTTGAGCGAAGGTTAAGCCCCGCGCCCACGCAAACAAGGGCGCATTATTCACAGAATGGATTTTTGGGTGCTACTTTTTGAGATAGCGCGCATCGCTTTCCTTGAGAAACTTCGCGCGCGCTTTGGCCTCATCAAAATTTTCCGCAAGACCGTAACGCTCGGAAACCGCGTCCATGGCGTTGGGCTGGTATGCGACTTCCGGCAGTCTGACGGTGGTGGCGGTTTCCTTTGCCTTCATTTTGCCGGCAGTGACGGTGAGTAAATTATTTTTGTGCTCAAATGTGATGCCTGCATTCTGAAAAACTTTAAGGTCATTTGCATCCATTCCACGAAAATTATCTTGGGTCAATGGCAATCGAAATCGCAATTGCTGACCTTCGAGAGTGAGATATTTCATTTTGGCGTGAGCCGATTTTTCGAGCAACTCGATGTTAGGATCGCCTTCTTCGAAATCGCCGAACGGACCGTTTCCATTCAAAATCTGGCCTTGGATGAGGGTGTTTGTTTCACGAATTATTTTTGCCGCATTGCGAATGGTGACTTGTTGCGTGGCGGAGAGTTGCTCTTTCTCATTGAGATAAAATGGGCCGTTTTTGACGGTGACACTTTTCCGAATGAGTTTGGCCAAACCCAAAAGTTGATGCGCCTGCTCCGCTTTAGCCTTGGGTTCGATGCCCGCCTGCACTTTGGCTTCGATCTCCTTAATATATCTGTCGAGGTCATCGGCATTGTATTCGAAAACCCAATTGGCAAAGAAAAACGTCCGTTGGCCGTTGACTACGGAGTGGAGTTGTTCGCGTTCGTTTTTGCTAAGGCCGTGCTCTTGGTCTTCGCCGTGAATGCCTTCGTAGTGTTGCCAAATGACGAGAGTATCGGCCTCGGAATAATGGCGGAAGACGAGGGTTTGTTTTTCAAATTCAATACAGCCGGGCAGCAGCAGCACGGCAAGGCAGGTAATGAGTTTCTTCATAATGAAAAAAGAATGCGCGCGGGCGGGGCGGCGGGCAAGGGGAAAACTTGCGGTGAAGCGGCTGATGCCGTAAGGTGGCGATATGATGACGAGGGGCAAATGGAATTCATTAACAAGGAATTCAACTAAATGGGTGCTGCTGGCGGTGGTGCTTGCGGGCGCGTGGGGCTGCAGCAAACCGGACTACGATGGCAACCGCGTGAAGGACGCCGCATCGGGGCATCGGCCCAGCCAGATTGAATGGGGCAATATTTTTCTGGAAGGGAACAACGATAAATATCCGCAGGACTCCGCGAAGGCCGCGCAGTGGTTTATGCTGGCGGGCACGGAAACCAATTACACGGTGGCCAGCGGCGAATCGCGCTGGCAAGTGAACGATCGGTTTGGCATTCCGCTGGAGTTGATTCGCGCGGCCAATCCGGATGTGGATATGAACCGAATCAAAGGCGGCGAGAAAATTGTAATCCCCGGCGCACGCATCGCGCAGTTTAATTTGGGGATGCTCTACGAACAAGGCAAGGGGGTGAAAAAAGACCACCCGCTTGCGGCGAAATGGCACACGCGCGCCGCCAAAGCCGGGCTTGCGGATGCGCAGTTTGCACTGGGCTATTTGCTGGAAAAAGGCACGGCGAGCGGCACGATATTGGATACACCGGATTTCGTGAATGCGGTGCATTGGTACAGCCGCGCCGCCAATCAAGGCTTTGGCCCGGCTCAGCAAAACCTCGCCCAACTATTTATGAAAGGGCAGGGTACCACGCAGGATTTAGTGCAGGCATACAAATGGTTTGCCCTCGCCGGACGCAATGCCAAGGCATACCAAATGCCGCTCAGCTCCAAGGCGCGGTTTAAGAAAGAATTATCCGAAAAGGAATGGGCTGCAAAATTGAACCACGACGAGAAGCTGAAAGAAACTGAGAAAAATATGGCAACCGCCACGGCCCGCCTCGAAGGCGCTATGCCGCCGGCAGATATTACGCGCGCCAAACAGTTAGTGGAAACCTTCGTCGCCAAGCGCGAGAAATAAACGCGGCGCCCCCTTCACACGATGGAACTTTGGAACTCACACATCCTCCCGCGGTTGACGGCGGTGGAAGTCATTGAGTGGTTTACCTTCGCGGTGAATATCCTCGTTTATATTTTCTCCAAAAAAATTGCCTCGCGCTACGGTGCCATTCAAGACGAGACGCGGATGAAATCACGCCTGCGTATTTTGCACGGGTTCAACCTCATTGTGTTCATCACCTTCATCCTCTCGGTGGTCATCCACAGCTCACGATTCCCCGCTGAGCAAATCAGCCAAACCTGCCTCACACTGCTGTGCGCGTATTTGGTCATCCACCTTGCAGAGGCACTGCTGCTCAAGAGATACGGCAAGGCCATTTCCGTGATGAATTACTCGCGCCGCGTAGAAACCTCCACCTCGCGCACGCTGGAATTGCTGGCGCACTTCGTCATCCTCGTCGGTGCAGTGGTGGTGCTCATCAACGTGTGGGGACTCACCAGCTCGCTGCAAACCACCGGCGTGCTTGGCTTTCTCGCGTTGCTGGTATTCATCACCAAAGATTATTGGATGCGCGATTTTCTCAGCGGCATCCTGCTCATCAGCAGTGAACGCCTCGAACGCGGTGATGTGATTGCCATCCCCGCCGAGGACGTGCTCGGCATCGTACTTGAAATTCGCACGCGCCAAACCCACGTGCGCGATCTTGTACACGGCCACGACATGATGCTGCCCAACGCCTTTTTGCTCACCCACCGCGTGGATCTTTATAAGCAAAACCCCGCCGGACCCTTCAAGGATTATGTGGATTTTAAAATCGCCTACGGCACGCCTGTGAAAACCGTGCGCGACTTTTTGCAAGCCGTCCACCAACAAGCCGCTGCTGCTGGCGAGGAGATGGATGCCAAGCGGGAAGCCCATATCGCCCTCAAGGAAAACGGCGACCACGCCGCGCGCTGGCGGTTGGGTTATGTGTTGAACACACCGGAAAAACTGCTGGCCGCGCGCGATGCGGTTAATCTCGCCGCGTACGAATTACAGGAAAAATTCGGCCTCGACATCAGCACGCCCACCACTCACTTGGTGGAATCGCGCGCGGGCAATTCAGCCAGCACTTCGAGCAGTGTGGAGCACACCAAGTCGCCGGATAAATCATAGTCGCAGGTGGTCACCCACGCGTCGTACGATGCGTTTCCGGTGGGATGCTTTTCGCCGTGCACCACGCGGGCGAGCACTTTTTCTTCCGTAATGGCCGGCTCAAAAGGCTCGTCTGGAATCCAGCCTTTCAACCCATGCACCACCCCCGGGCGCGGATCCACCATATGCAGCGCGCAGGAATTGCTGTACGGCATCACGTAGCTATCGCACAGGCTGAAACACGCCAGCGCCTCGGTGAACGAACGCCCGACTGCGTCAATGATGCGCGCGTCGGTTTGCGCATCGGTTTGCAAAATTTCATCCGCGCTCGCACGCACATCGCCCATCCCATCCAAAATAAATGCCGCGCGCGGATACTCTTTCGTGACCGCCTCAACCAACCGACTCAAGTGCGCGCCTTCGTCCACCCACTTGCGATTGTGCGCGCGCAGCGTCAGCCACACCACCGGCCAACGATCGCGCAGCTCCGCCCGCATTTGCGCGTGCTCCGCCGGATGCCGCCGCCGAAAGCCCTCCTGCAACGCCGCCTGCATCGCTGCGGGCATATGCGATTTACATCCCATTCGGCCCACCAACAAGCCCCGCTCCAGCACCGCATCAAAAAAAGTGACCGCCCACGGCACCTCGGATTCATCGAGGGAAATGTCCTCGCGCGCCACTTCCCCAGGCAGTTGCTCCGACAAACCGAGGGCATCAAAGGGGCCGGTCAACAACGCCGCCGCAGAGTGGTTTGGGTTGAAGAGCTTCCACAACATCGGGAACTCCTCGCGCAATTGATGGCCGACGTTGGGGTGAAACGCCTGCGTCAGCACCAACCGATGCTCCGCCTCGCCCGCGCAATAATCGGCCACCGCCGCCTCGCGGCCAAGCATCAGCTCTTCCAACATCCGGCAGCTCATCGCCAGCCGCGCCGGTTCCCAGCCCATTTGCAAAACCGGATGCGCGTGGTTCATAATACTCACGACCTGTTTGCGTTTGGGAAAATAAAATCCCACCAAGCGCGGCGGATGAAAGCCGACAATTAAATAATGCTCCTCGGGTTCATCGAACCGATAGAACACCGGATTCAAAACCGTGTCGCCATGGGCCGGAAACGAGCAGCGCGTGGTGATCGATTTGCCGGTCTCAAGGTGAAACGATTGCAAATAACCGCGCTGCACGAGATCGATTTGAAACCGATACACCCCGTGCCGCCAATCCGCATTCGGCAGCTCCGATTCCATTTCCTGAAAATGCACCAGCGCGCGGCGCAGTCCTTCGGGGTACGGAATGTCCGAACGCCACGGGGTTCGGTTCGCTTCGCCAAATGAAACGCCCGGGCAACTGGAAAAATCAAACGCCTCGAGAACCGCGATGTCTGTCGGCGCATCGCTCATTTGCTTTTAGCAATTTCGAGAGCAATCTCCTTTGCAAAATAAGTGAGGATGAGATCCGCACCCGCACGCTTGATGGCCAGCAGCGATTCATCGCGCGTGGCGGCGAGATCCAGCCAACCCCGCTCGGCCGCCGCGTGGATTTGCGCGTACTCGCCGGAAACCTGATACGCCGCCAGCGGTAAATCGGTGAGCTGGCGCAACCGGCAAAGAATATCGAGATACGCCCCGGCAGGTTTCACCATTAAAATATCCGCGCCCTCTTCAATATCCAGCGCCGCTTCCACCATACTTTCGCGCGAGTTGGCGGGGTTAAGCTGATACGTCCGCTTGTCGAGATATGCCGCACCGGCCGCCGATTGGCTGCCGACTGCATCGCGGAATGGCCCATAAAATGCCGAAGCATATTTTGCAGAATACGCGAGGATGGAAACGCCCGTGTGCCCGGCGGCATCCAGCGCGGCGCGAATCGCTCCCACGCGGCCATCCATCATATCCGAAGGCGCCACCCAATCCACGCCAGCCTCCGCTTGGGCCACGGCCATTTTGGCGAGGAGAGCCACGGTGGCGTCGTTGTCCACGTCCGTGCCTTCGGCGTTGAGCACGCCATCGTGGCCGTGAGTGGTGTACGGATCGAGCGCCACATCGGTGATGACGAGCAGTTCCGGCAACGTCTTTTTCAACTCACGCACCGCGCGCAGCACAAGGCAATCGGGATTGAGCGCTTCAGTACCGGAATCATTTTTCAATTCCGCAAGCGTCACGGGAAATAGCGCCACCGCTTTGATGCCCGCCGCGTTTGCCTCGCGGCATTCATCCACCAAACCCGCAATCGTATGCCGCAACACACCGGGCATCGAAGGCACGGCTTCAGCATCGCCCTCGCCGTCCTTCACAAAGAGCGGCCAAATCAAATCATCCACCGTCACGCGCGTTTCCTGCAACAGTGCGCGCGTGGCGGCATCGCGCCGTAGACGGCGTGGGCGACGTGGGCGGCGGACTAAATTGTGGTCGGCATCAGCCATTATAAATTACATTACGGGCACAAGCTCAACTCCTTTGGTGGCTGGGAAGCTACTTAAAAAACACCTTAATTTCAAGGCGTTTTCTTGCGAAACCCTTGCTAAACCGTCCGTTTCGAGGTATCTTTTTCTTATGATCAAACTTCGAGCGCCCAAGCGCAAAGGCTTCACCCTAATCGAGATGCTCGTCGTCATCGCCATCATCGGCATCCTCGCCAGTATGTTGCTCCCCACGCTTGCCCGCGCTATGGCCAAAGCCAAACGCATCCAATGCCTGAACAATCTCAGCCAACAAGGCAAAGCGCTGATTATGTTCTCGCTCGATAACGACGATCGCATGCCGTGGCAACTCACCCCTAGCGGACAAGCCAATCACTTCGGCGCAAACTTTTCGCCCGACCCCGGCTCGGTGTATGCCACGCGCGATCTCAAGCGCGATTTGGTCACCGCAAAAATTTTGTGGTCCCCCTGCGACGCCACCCGCGAAGCCGCCAACGAACTAGTGGTGATGGATTGGAAAAACTATAATACCCGCGAAGGTCGACCCATTCCAAATAATGCGCTCAGTTATGTGTTCATTCAGGGCGGCGACTTTGGCCGACCCTCCACCATCTTAGCCTCTACGCGCAACCTCACCACCGCCGATTTGGTGACCGCACGCTGGGCCGGCGCCGATGAGCTGGATAAAAACGACAAGCCACTCAAAACTGCGATGACCGGTCTATTCGTCGGCCAAGGACAAATGGTGATGGCCGATGGCAGCGCCAAGCTTTGCAACGATGGCGACCTCAGCAGTGCCGGTATGGTCGTGAAACCGCACATCGAATCCGTCGGCGGCGTCACCCTCGGCCACGCCAGCACCCGCGTGTTGCACGGCTACGGCAAGACCGACCAAACCGAAAAAGTCCTGCGCGGCCTCACCGCCTCATTGGCCCGCGCCAAAGAAGAGGGTAAAAATGTCTACCTCCTGTTCACCGGTTCAGACTGGTGCCCGCCTTGCATGGCTCTTGAACAAACCGTGTTACAACACCGCCTGTGGACCACCTTTGCTTCGGAGAGTTTGGTCATTCACATTTGTGATTTCCCGGCAACCGGCGGATTGAACCCGGATACCGAACGCGAAAACAACCGCCTCAAATCAAGTTTCGGTGTGAAAAGTTTCCCCACCCAAATCATCCTCAACGGCGAAACCGGCAAGGAAATCCGTCGCCGCGTGGGTTACTCGCGCGGTCCCGTCACCCCCTACGTCGCCTGGGCCAGAGGCCAATAGCACTGCGCATGGAAACGGAAGCCAGTCGCAAACGGCTCATCGCCATCGGATTGTTGGCTGTACTGGCTGTATGCTTTGTGGCCCGGCACTACTGGCTCACCCCAAAAATAACCACCCTCACCTTCGCCACCGGCCAGCGTGGCGGGCTCTATCACGAGCTGGGCCAGGCGATCGCCAGCGGAGTGCAGCAAGCTCACCCACACCTGCGCATTCAATTGGAGGAAACCACCGGCAGTCTCGACAACGCCAGCCGCCTGCAAAACCAAACCGTCCAAATCGCACTCCTGCAAAACGATACTCAGGCCAATGCAACCGTCCGCAGCCTTACCGCCATTCATCCTGAGCTGTTGCATTTCCTGTGCCATCGTGAAGCGGGCATCCACTCCATACGCGATCTTTCCGGCAAAAAAATTGCCCTCGGCCCCAAAGGCAGCGGCTCGGAAAAATTCACCCGCGAATTTCTCCGCTTCGCCGGGCTTGGGAATAGTGAATTGACCCTTCTCAACCTCTCGCTCGAAGAAGCGACTGCCCAACTCATTGCGGGCAAAGTCGATGCCCTTCTTTTCCTCACCGGCCTCGGCAATGATGCCTGTCAACGTGCACTTCAATCCGGCCACGTTCGCCTCACTCCGCTGGCACCGCTCACTCCCTCCACATCATTTCCTCAGGGCAATTTCAGCAACCCCAATTCCAGAGCGCGGTCATTGGCCGAAGGGTTTCGTGTTCATTACCCGCATGCATCCCCGCACATCATTCCAATGCTGGCTTACCCCGGACAGCCCGGGCAGCCTGCCCAGCCCATCGGCACTGTGGGCGTAAAAGCCGTGCTTGCATGCCACCGGGATTTGCCGGAAGACATCGCCGAAATCCTTACCCGAACTCTTTACGAATATCGCGCTGAATTATCCCAAACACAATCCGCCTTCAGCAGCCTTGATGAGCAATCCTCCACCACGCATCTGCAATTCCCACTTCATCCGGGCGCGGAAAATTATTTCCAGCGCAAACACCCCGGCTTCTTTGCCCAACACGTCGAAATTATGGGCTTCGCTCTCACGCTGGTGTTGATTCTTTGGAGCATTCTCGTTTGGGCAAAACGCTGGTTTATCCATAGTCGAAAAAACCGCATCGACACTTATTATGAGGCGATCGATGACATCATTAACCGCCTGAATGACGGCACCCATTTAGAGGAAATCAATCAGCTGGAAACCGAGTTATTGGAAATCCGACAACGCGCTTCCGATGAGCTGGTGAACGAAAAACTCGACGCCAATGAGTCATTCATCATTTACCAAAATATGCTCAACGGCTGCCAGCAACTCCTCGCCCAAAAGAAACAGGAAAAGCAATCGGAACAATGATGAGCAGGATTCATCATCCTGTGCATCCTAAACATCGGTGTTAAAAACCTCCTGTTTACTTCAGCCGCTTAATGCGCACGTTGCGAAATGCCACCGCTGCGCCGTGGCCGGCGAAACCGAAGTGGCCTTCGGTGCGCGTTCGGCCTTTGTACTTGGCAAGGGGCGCCTTTGTTTTGTCCACCTTGCTCAAGTCGCAGTCGAGGATGGTTTCGCCGTTCAGCACCACTTTGATAGTGGAACCTTTCACGGTCACTTCCTGCGTGTTCCATTCGCCTGGCTTTTTCAAAAACCCGCGCTTGGCGGCGAACATCCCATAAGCCGAGCCGTGGTATTGCGCCGGATGCAGCTTGGCGTATTTCGGCGAGGTATTGTCCAGCACCTGCAATTCGCACATCCCCACATACGCCGTGTCGCCCCGGCCCGGATAGCGAATGGCAAGGCCATTGTTGCCGCCCGCGGGCAACAGGATTTCCATCCGCACCACAAAATCACTATACACTTCCTTTGTGTAAATCGTGCCGCCCTTGCCCGCTTTACACCGAAGCGTGCCCTCCACGGCCTGATAATTCTGAACCGGCCCCGCCCAGCCGGTGAGGTCTTTGCCGTTAAAAATTTTCTTGAAGCCCTTCTCTTCCGCCTGCGCGCCGAAGGCCAACAACAATGTAAGTGCGATAATTTGTTTTTTCATTTTTGCCTTCCGAGTTATTTCAGTTCTTTGATGAACACATTCCGCCAGCAGATTTCGCCACCGTGCGTTTGCAATTGAATCGGCCCGCGCTTGGGCATCCCACCTTTGCGATCGAAATAATTTTCCATTTTCGCGTTGTCCACCACCAGCTTGCCGTTGAGATGCACGGTGACTTTGTCGCCGATCAACCGAATGCGAAACGCGTTCCATTCGCCGAACGGTTTGTCCGCCAGCACAAGTGGATCCTTTCCCTTGGCGCCCTTGCTGTTGTTCCACAAGCCGCCGGATCCTTTGTTTGCGCCGAGCTTAAATTTTGATTTCTGCGTGTAATCCCAAATCTGCACCTGCGGCACAGCGCGCAAATAAATTCCGCTGTCGGCCTTGGGCACGGTTTTGTATTCCAAACGCAATTCAAAGTTGCCGTAATTTTTATCGGTGGTGAGATACATCCCGTGGCCGTCATTGATGAGAATGCCATCCTTCACGCTCCAATGCTTATGAATGTCCTGAATACTCTTAGCCCGTTTTTCTGCAAACGCTTTTTTATCCATCGCCATCCACTTCGCAGGATTCTCTGTCTTGAGCCCCCACCAACCGGTAAGATCTTTGCCGTTAAAAAGTGCTTTGAAGCCTTTAGGGGGGTGATTGAGTTCCCCCGCCGAAACGGTGAAAGCTGCGATGAGTAGAACCGGAATGAGTCGAATGATTTTCATAAGATGGATTGTTAGGAACGCGCCGATGATGAACCAACCGTCGCCGATTGCAAGCGCGAAGGTAGGGCGCGATCTCCGAGCGCGCCTTGGCCGCCTCGGAGTGGCGGCCCTTCCTACCCAATCTTCGGCAAACTCGCCGCGGCGATCGCTTGCCCGTGGCGTTTCTCCATCTCATCGGGGATATGAAACTTGATCCGCTCCGCCAACTCTGGGAATTCCGTCGCCATCACTTCTTTGGAGCGCGCGATGATGTGTTCCCCGCCCGGGCCGGTGGTCACGCGACCGAGCAGCAGCACATATTCAAACTCATAAAACTCCGCGTAATGCGCCAGCGAATAGCCAAGATAAATGCCGATGGCATCGTAGATTTTCAGCGCGCGTTCATCGCCCGCGTCCATCGCTGCCTGCACAATTTTCAATTGCTCGGGCAGGCTCAAGCTCGCATCGTACTCAATGCCCGAAGCGGGAAGCAAACGCCCCACCGCTTGTTGCGAAAAATATTGCGCGCCGCAGCCGAGGTCACCGCTCCATTCATCCGCCGGCGCTTCCGGATGCAAATCAATCGGCGCAAACGCCAACTCGCTCAGCCAAGTGGTGAGGTTGCCGTCCATATCAATATAGCCGCCGCCCTGGCTCGTGCCCATCGCGATGCCGAGCACGCCGTTTTTGCCGAGCGCCATCGATCCCGCCAGCGCCGTCACCTCGCCGTCGTTGATGACTTCCAACGGCGCGTCCCATTCCTCCGCAATGCGCAGAAACATCCCGCGCACCTTCGCCTCAAAATCCTCCGGCCCCACGCCGCGAAAGAGCGAGGCCCACGTCACGCGATTGTGCGAGTAGCAACCCGCCGCGCTGCCGCCGATGGCATCCACCCGCGGCAAATGCGCCGCCGCACGCTTGAGTGTATCCATAATGCCCTCGTAATGATAATCCGGATTCGGCTCAAAATAGGGATCCCAAACAATCTCCTCGCTGAACTTCACCTCGCCATCAATCACCGCCGCCGCCTTGCGATCACTGCCGCCGAGATCAAAGCCAATGCGACAGCCATCCAAGTGCCGCCCAATCGGACGGGCACCGGATTTCTCCGCAGGCAATTCCGCGCACCCTAACACTTCAATCGCGCGCCCGTTATTTTTGACGCCGATCACATCGTCATCAAATTTGCCAAACGCATTCGTCCGATAATAGTCCTGCAACCGCGCCACATAACTTTCCGCGCCGCTCAGATGAATCCGCCAGCCGCCCCGTTGCCACAGCAAAAATTTCACCAACCGCTCCAGATGCCGAAAATTATTATCCGCCAACGCGTGGCCTTCGGCAAACAACACCGTCCGCGTGTGGAACATCGATCCATCCGCTTGCTCCAACGCGATGCCGACCTCCACCGCCGCGCCACTATCGCGGGCCGCCGTTTCAAAGGCACGATTCACCAGCACCGCCGGACGAAAGGTGGGATGCAATTCAGGAAAAAACTTCGGCTCAGGTAATAAATTTAAGTCACTCATTTTTTGGGGCGCGCATCCTCTGTTGTTTCGCCAGCCAATGCAAGGCTGCGAGCGGGATGATTTCGTGTCCGCCCTGAAAAATCGTCACCCGGGCCGAGCCGGAATGCCGCCGGAAGAGCACCCGCTTAGCGCCGTACGTTTTATCGGTCGGCAACGAATATTCGAGCGAAGCGGGCACTTTGGCCGTGCGAGTGAATTCAGAAATCTGTTTCGCGCTCAATCGATCCTTCTTCGCCGCCAATAAATTAAACGCCTCGAGCGTGTAACTAATCGGCACGCTCCCTGTGTGGCCGTCCTTGATGCCCGCGTTGATGTCGAGCGCCACTCCCTTCGCGTGTGCGAGATAAGTCAACGGCGAGCGTTTCATTGCTTCCGCCGCGGCCTCCGATCCCGGCACAGGTTTGCCGCCGATGGATTTTTCGATTTCGCGCGCGTATTTCAATTTGCGTTTGGACGTGTGCGCGTGCCACTGGGCCAAATCTAAAATCGGCACCCACGCCGATACGCCCGCCCAAACCTCCGGCGCGCGCCCTGCCATCAACAACGCCGCATAACCGCCGCCCGAAGCGCCCACCAAATAAATCCGCGTTTCATCGACCACGCCATTTTTCTTGGCGAACTCCACCGCGCTGAGGATATCCGCCACCACCAACTCTGAGCCTGTCGCCTGCGGGCTTCGATTCGGCCCGCGAAAGTTTGGATGAATGAAATTCCACTTCTTCTCGATGCACCACTTGCCGTAAGGCGAGTTGTTCTGCCGGTAATCGCCCGACCACGTATGCAGCCCCACCAACAACGGCCGAGGCTCGCCTCGCACGGCGGGCGCATAAAACAGCGCGGGCTGCTTTGTGTTGTCGGCCTTGCTAAGATAGTTGATTTCCTGAATCTCCTTCGGCCAACCCTTGGGCGCGGCGGAAACCGAAACGGCACACAACAACATAACGAATGCTGATTTCATGCGCCCAGTGTGGCACGCCCAGTACAAGGCAAAAGAAAATTCGGGGGCGCCATGGTAGGGACATGCTGCGCATGTCCATGGACGCGCACAGCGCGTCCCTACCAATGAGCTTCCGTCCTTCAACACTTCCCATTATCATCCCGCCGTGACGCGTATTCGCATTGCAGCAGCGGAAGAAATCGAGGAAGGGAAGACCATCACGTTTTCCTTCACGCGTGATGAGCGCCCGCAGGAAGGGTTTGTCGGTCGCTTCAAAGGGAAACTTTTTGCGTACGAAAATACCTGCCGCCACATCCCCATCACGCTTGATTACGGCGACAATCGCTTCTTCGATTCCAGTGGCGAAACGCTAATGTGCCAAACCCACGGCGCCGTTTACGAACCCGACACCGGCCTCTGCACGCGCGGGCCGTGCGCGGGGGCGAGTTTGTTTGCGTTGGAGATTGTTGAAGAGGACGGGAGCGTTTGGTTTGTTGGAAACCAGGATTAACCACAGAGGCACAGAGAACACAGAGGAAACCAAATCTCTGTGCCTCGGTGGTAAAATCCATTTGCGGACTGGAAAAGAAACTCGATTATTTCTGCTCATCGGTTTCAATGCCCGTGTGAAAGCCATCTACCTTTTTATTCTCGGTTGCCTGTTTGGCATTGGTTGTGCCGCTCCGCAAACCGCACCCTTCGCTACCGCGCTCGATTGGGTAACCCAATCCTCTGAGTACCGCGCCGTCTGCCAACAAACTTACGCTGCCGCTTGGGAAAAAGTAGCACCGGCCGCGCGCTCGGAAGCCGGCCCGTGGGTCATCGTGATGGATCTCGATGAAACGGTGTTGGGCAACGCACAATACCAGCGCGAGTTGGCTGCGCGCGGTGAAGGCCACAGCCAAGCCGCGTGGGCGGCGTGGGTGGAGCGATCGGATGCGGGGCTTGTGCCGGGGGCGAAGGAGTTTATTACCAAAGTCCGTACGTTGCCGCGCGCGCGCATTGTTTTTCTCAGCAACCGTTACACAACCGGCCTCGATGCGACGCGTGCCAATTTGAAAAAACTGGGACTCACGACCGACTCCGATATTTTTCTGCTGCGCCGCGAGAAGGCCGACACCAAAGCCATCCGCCAGCGGGAAGTGCTCGAGGGCAGTCGGCGCATGGCCCCGTATGGAGCGCATCGGGTGGTGGCGTGGTTCGGCGATGCGGCGCACGATTTCCCGGATGACCCGAAGCTGAAATGGGGCACGGAAAAATTTATGCTGCCGAATCCGGTTTATGGAAGGTGGGGGAAATGACCGAGACATTTTTAATGACCAAGGCCCAATGACCAATTCCCAATTCCCAATTCCCAATTCCCTACTCCCAATTGGGTTTTGGTCATTGGAGCTTGGTCATTTCCCAATATATCCCGGCAACCACCCGCGTGAGCCTTGGGGCGGGATGGTGTCGGCGGCGTCTTTGCCGTCGGCGAGGGTGAAGGCGATGGCGAGGGGGAACTTGCCTTTCGGGGCGTTGCGGGTGTAGCGGCCTTCGCCACGGAAATCGCCTTTGGCAACGAGATCGAGGCGAGTGACTTTGCCGTTTCGGGTTTCGATGTGGCCGATGAGTTCCGCTTCGTAAGCTCGTTTGTTGTCGGCGGATTGCAAATGCACAGTGGCGCGGAGCTTCCCGTTTCCATTTTTGCCGTTGAAAGTGCCTTCGAGTTTTTTGATTTCAGAATCGCGCCACATCGGGGGTTCGCCGCGCGTGTTGTCAATGAGATGAAAACGCGTGATGCGTTTCAAAAGGCTTTTCGGTAATTGACCCTTTGCCAGCGCGGCGTGTTCGTCGGCGCGGATCCACAAATTATCGCGACCGAGTGAGGATTGGAAAATGCGCCGCCATTCGTTGTCGGTTTTCTCATAACCGCCGAGCACTTTGGAAGTGACGCGCACGACCAATCCGCCTTTGGGCGGTTGCGGATTGTACCGCGCATCGGGCGTGCCTTTGGCGATGGCGGCCACCTTTTCGGGCCGGTGTTTTTTTAGTGCGGCATGCATCATTCGCAGCACGCGCTCGGCGCCGCGATTGTTAGTGTACTCGAGCAACCGCCCGGCGGCATCCGCGCTGTACAAACCTTGAGTGGTGCCTTGGCCAATTTTGCGCGGGCCTTGGTTGGCGATCTTTTGATAGAAGCGGCCCTCGTTGTCCTTCTGTCGGCGTTGGTACGCTTGGTCAATGGCGACGGGGATGAAGCGCGTTTGCAGAAGCTTCACGATTTGCGGATTGGCAAAAGTCGACTCACGGTCGAGCACGCCATTGTTTCACGTGCACCCGAGCGGATGCCCGTCCATCGCCCAAATGAAAATCGGTTTCCCCTCCCGCGCCGCCGCCGCCTGGGCATCGAGCACGGAAGTCTTCCACGGGATCGTGCGCCACGTCGCCTTCGGATTGGGCTGCAGCTCGCGGTGTAGTTTTTGAAACTCTGCTTCCGTCAGTCCGAAGGTGGCTTGTGCGAAAAAAATTGGGATGAGCAACAGTAATTTCATCGGGCAATCTTCGAGTGTGGTGGGGCCGTTGGCAAGTCAATTTGAGACACGGATTGCACGGATTTTCACGGATTCATTCCAACAAAAAAATCCGTGAAAATCCGTGGAATCCGTGCCTGAAAAAGGGACGAGGTGGAACTCGTCCCTCTCTTTTGCGTTTTGGCGTCTTGGTGCCTTGGCGGTTCAATTTCTAATCGTCACTTTTTCTTAACCGGCATCAACACCGCCCTTGGCACGAGGGCCATGCTGGTGGGGGTGTAGTTGCAGGTGCAGCCGCCGGAGAGGTTGGGGACGTTTAGGACGCCGTTGGCGGGGAAGATGTTGTTGCTGCAGGCGGCGCGGAGATTCCAGATGGGTTGAAACTTTTGCGTGTCGAGATCGATGTACGCGGCATTGCCCTTGTAGCGGGTGGTGGCGAGGTAGGGGCTGGTGCGCAGGGGCGTGCAGCCGCGCCGGAACCACTTGAGTGATTTGCCCTGCTGCGCGCCGCTGGTGAGATCGTACATCTTATAATTATCCGACCCACCAACGAGCAGGCTGTCACCGGCGATGTGGCTGCCGCTCTTGAAATTCCACGTATCCTGTTTGGGATCAGCGAGCTTGGCCTTTCGATGCACGGCGCCGTCTTTGCCTTTGTAAATGCCGGTGCCGGTGATGAGCAAATCGTGCGCCTTGCTGTAGCGCAGCTCCGCGCCGCCAGGGGCTTGCCAAACCGGCTGACCAGTGGCGAGATCCAGCGCGTAAGTTTTCACGCCGCTTTCGGCAACGGTTTCGCCACGGCGGGCATTGAGCAATTCGGCGATGTACGCGTGGCCGCCGCCCACCGCGAGGCTGAGCTGGGCGCGCTTGGCGGTGAAGGTCCATTGGTGCTCGCCGGTTTTGCGGTCGAGGCAAATGATGTTTTTACCGAGCTGCCCGATGAGCGAATTTTTCAAGAGCCGCAGATGAATGAGCGTGCCGGGAATATTTTTGGGCATCGGAAAACGCGTGCGTTGTTTGCCAGTGGCGGCATCCAGCACAATGCACTCGCGCCCGGCGGCGACGTAAATGGAATCCTCGAGCGCCACAAACTCGCCCACCGCATTGGCCCCGGCGGCTTGCGGCATCGGCTCATCCCATAGGCGGCGACCGGTGAAGACATCAATCGCCAGCATCCGATTCGCGCGCATAAAGATGCGACCGCCCGCCACGCGCACTTCCGTCTTGCCCGGCTGCCGCTGCCAACGGATGGAGCCGTCGTACCACAAAAGCCCCAACTGCCCGCGCAGGAAGCGGTCATCCGAAGAGCCCGTGTTGCCTGCGCCGCCGCCCGCGTGCGACCAATCGGCGGCCTCGGGTAGTGGGCCGGTTCGGGAGAGCAGCAGTTGTGAGGTGGTTGTATCATTTATTTCGGAAGACTTTAATTCTGCCGCAGCTTTTTTCCATTTGCCGCGCAAAGCATCAGGAACAGGCAAATACGCCGTGCCGCCGTAGGGGCGCAGCGAATGGTAAATTTTTGTGATGGCGGAAACGCTTTCCGGGTTATTGAATCGTTCCGGCGTTTCGGTGGTCACAAAGTTGGCAAGAAAAGGCGGGAGCGAATAACTCAATGGATCGCCAACCAGTACGGTAACGTGGCTTCCATAAAGACCTTTCTGGTGGAGGTCTTGGCGGATGCGATTCACTTTTTCGGTATCGGGATCAATGGCGATGACTGTGAATCGTTCAGCTAAGGAAGTCACGAAACTGCCATCACCCAAACCGAGCACGAGGCTATATCCACTATTTTTCAAAACTGACGCCCCGCCGTTCCGATCAATTTGCTTTTGATAGGCGTGAATTAAAGTGTCTAGGGTTGATCCGTATTGGTTCTTTAGATTTATTGGCGAACTCGGCTTCGCGTGCGCCACCGGCTTCGCGATTTCCTTTGCGCCGAAGGCGTAGAGTTTGCCTTCGCGGGTGGTTACGAAAAGGCGGCCGTGGGCGGCGATGACGCTGATGGGGTCGCCTTCCAGCTTGGCTTGCCACGTGGTTTTTCGGGTGCGGATGTCGATGGCGGCGAGGGTGCCCGGCGCGGTGGCGTAAAGATGATGGCCGGCTTGGATGCGCACGCGGAGGTTGGTGGCGAGCTTCCAGCGTTGGGGGAATGTGGCGCGCCATTTGTCGGGGTACGTGTCGTTTTTGCGTTCCGGAACTTTGGTGCGCGGCTGGAGTTTTGGGTTCGTGATGTCTTCGGCGATGATGCCGGCTTGGGTGCGATCGGTATAAAACATCGTGTCGTCGGCGAGCACGGGGCGGCGGAAATCGCCGAGGGTTTTTTGGTTGGTGGGATCAATCTGCACGCGCGTGAAGCCGGCGGGGTAGAGTTTGCTTTTGTAATCATTGGCGCGCGACTTGGCGAATTTTTCATCATTGGGGCGGCGCATATCGTAGAGGTCGCCGCTGTGTGCGAGGTAACGCCCCGTGCCGGCCACGAACCACGTGCCTTTAGGCAGGCCGGTGCGCCCGCCCCAGCCCATGGTGTATGGGCCGAGCTTGCCGGTTTTGAGATCGAACACCGCCGGCAATTGCGTGCCGCACGGCGCGACGAGTTTGCCGTCCACCACCGCGAGATAACCCTGCGGGGAGAGGCCGGTGATTTGCTGCACGCCGTGGTCGAGATTGCCGCCAACGATTTTGTCTGTGTCGCGATTGACCCAAATTTTGCGGCCCGTCTTTGCATCCACCGCGTGAATGAACACCCCTTCATCCGGCCACAAACCCGCCGAAAAATAAATGACGCCCTCGTGCAACACCACCCCGCCGCGAATCGGCCACAATGGAATCAGCCGTCGGTTGCCGAGGATATTGCGATCCTTGCGCCCCTCGGGATGGCCATAAACTTTCCAACGCAATTTGCCCGTCGCCGCCTCGACGCAATACACGTGGCCGTCATCGGATCCAAACCACACCGCGCCATCCATCGCCACCGGCGCAAATCGCACCGGCGCGTCCGTGAAAAACCGCCAGCGTACTTTGCCGTTCGCGGTGTCCAGCGCCGTCACGGAATCAGTCACCATCGACGGCACAAAAATCGTCCCGCCCATCACCACCGGTTCATAAGTAGCATCGTATCGCAGCCGCACCTCGCCGGGGAATGCGGGGGACGGCGCGGCAAATTCGCGCGTCCATTGCAGATGCAACGTGCCCGCTAATTGTTCGGGAGAGGACGCCCCGCGATTGGGGCCGTAGCGAAACTGTGGCCAATCGGCTGCGTAAGCTGCCAGCGAGCCGGTGAGCATTAGAAAAAGAATCAAACGTAAACGCATACCCAGAAGCCTCCGCCCACAAACGAGTTTTGGCAAGTATCCATTCGATGCCGCTCAGAATCGGCTGACTGCTTTTGGCGGGCCGAAGGGCTCACAGTGCGCGTTCCGTACACCCGCGCCCCCCGCGCATTTTATTCCTCTTTCAATTTTTCCACCTCAGCATTGGGCAGAGCATTTTTTAAGGCATCAATAGCACCAGCCGTAATCTTTGTTCCTGAGGTATAGCGAATTGTTTTAAGATTTTTACATCCCTTCAGCTTTTCTAAAAGCGCATCATCACACCCTTCCGTATTCAGTAATACCCAATCCAATGGGCCCTCATCGGATTGTCCATACTGGGCTCCTATTGAATCCAAAGCCTCGACCACCGCTTTTTCATTGGCAGGCAATTCGCCTTGCGGTGCTTCTTCCGAATCGGATTCGCCACAGGCAACAAGGAACACAGGCAACAATACGGCGATCAGGATATGCTTTAGCTTCATCAGTTGAGTCTTCATTTGATTTTAGGTTGGAGTGTCATTCTGCAAACACGTTTGTCGCAGGTCGGAAGGATGCGGAATCCATTTAATTTTACAACTCTTTCTTTGCGTGAATACCACCCAAATTGCGTGAAAAAAACGCGGTCGGATAGGCTTTCAGCACCGTTCACGGCCATTTCCAATACAATAGCAGGTTGTTTGCAAAAAAATGAGCTGCGGCATAAAAAATGCTTACTTTTTAATGAACTTGGGTCATCTGCAAACTGAGAGTCAACTCGGAGCATTGGATCCAATAATCCAAACCAGACCTATGAAAAACAACATCAAAAAAATTCATTCAACGGCGTTCACCTTGATCGAGCTGCTGGTGGTGATTGCCATTATCGGTATCCTCGCCTCGATGCTCCTTCCAACATTGGCCAAGGCCAAGAAAAAGGCCAACCGCCTCAAGTGCGCCAATAACCTCGGCCAAATCTCCAAAGCCGTTTCGGGTTTCGCAACGGAGATGGATGGCGACACACCCTGGACGATGACTCCTGCAGATGCTACCGCTCATTACCGAGTCTACAACAATGGCGGAGGTGGCGGCTGGGGTGGAAGCTGGACGTGGGCCTTTGATCCCCACCACTGGCACTGCGCCAGTTCCATTATTACTATGGAACTAGATAGCGCCAAAGCGTTTCTATCCCCGTCCGACGCCAAAGCCAAAGGGGGAAATCAAAATAGAGTTCGGATGAATAAGTGGGGTTGGTGGGGCGCAACCGGTTCCCAAACCCTGAACTTCGGTTGGAAATACAGATCGCTTAATAATGACCAAAGCTACGCGATTTGCTTCGGTGCTGACGGAGCCAACGGGGACAGCCTCCTTGCCTTTACGCGGAACGTGGGAGGTGATGATAGCGCCAGAAACGGTTATGACTTTCGTTATCACGGCGGATTAATGAGGAGAGGCGGTCGTCGTGCCCATTACAATTGGGGGAGCGAATACAGGAAGTACACCAATATGCACGTCAACGGAGGTGACCCAATGGTGAACGGTTCTTACGATGCCGCTTCAAGGGGTGGTGCGACCCCTTGGAATGGGGCTTCCGCAACCGGCTCCCTCAAATACTACAGCATGTCCGGCCTGGACGAAAGCCAAGGCAACCTCACCACAATGGACGGAGCCGTGCAGCAAGTTGATGATGCCGGCCTTGCCGCCGCCTTGAATAAACACGGAGAAGGCACCGGCCAAACCAACGGCAAGCCTAACTTCAACACCACGCGCGCCCGCAAGTAAGCGCCTCGTTGAAGTTTAATTCATTCAAGCCCCCCTTTGAAAGGGGGGCTTTTTTTGTACTCATCTAGCGAGGCCATCCAAGCGATCACGCGATGAGTATGGAAAACAACCCTCGTGATTGGTCAGCAATGCTTGAAAAAGAACCGAGCGCAAACGCATACCCGCAAACGCATACCAAGAAGCCGCCCGCCCACAAACAAGTTTTGGTAAGGGCAGATGAAACTCGTCGGGCTATTTCCGGGCGTTGTGGCGGATATCGCAATCGGGCAGCGCTTTTTGGAGCGCGGCAATCTCGGCCTTGGTGAGCTTGGGGTTGAAGGCGAGGTACAGCCGCTCCAACTGTTTGAGCCCCGACAATGCACTGACATCCGTCACCCGACTGCCTTCGAGGCCCAGTTCCTTCAATTGCTTCAGCCCCCCCAGCGCGCTGATATCCGGCAAGGTATTGTAGTCGAGGCTCAACCACTCCAACTGCGTGAGCTTAGCCAAAGCACTGGCATCATTGAGCTGATTCACAAACAAACTCATTCGCTTCATTTTGGTGAGCCCTTTGAGCGCACCGATATCTGCGATCCGGTTGTCCTTCAGAAAAAGCTCCTCCAACTCCGTTAGCCCCGCCAGCGCCTTCACCTGAGTCAATCGATTCGCGGAAAGATTAACCCGCTTCAAATGTTTGAACCGCGCCAACACCCGGATATCCGAAAGCTCATTGCTCGCCAGATTTAAATCCTCCACCTCTGTCAACCCCGCCAGCGCGTTGATATCCGTTAGCTGAAGCCCCTTCAAGCTAAGCACCTTCACCGATGCCAAATCCGCCGCCGTCAGCTTGCCCTCCGGTTTCTTGAGCCGCGTGCGAATCGCCTTTTCGATTAAGGCGTGATTCGGATCCTCCGGATCAAACTCCAACGGCCCTGCAATGTTCGGCTCGGCCGCCGCCGCTTTCCCTTCCGGCTCCTTTGTCGACACATCCTTTTGCCCGCACGCCGCCAGCGTCACCATGGTCACCACCGCCCCAAAGCCGAAGAGAATTTTCATGGGCCAAACCCTAACGACCCGAAGCCAATTATCAAACCAAAACAGAACTTTAGAAGAAAACTAAATCCAAACAAGCCGCCCCCCAACCCTTAATCCGAATACGCCAAAGCCACCACCACAGCGTTGACGAATACCAACGACAATAATTCTGCAACGTACCCTTCCACGCCGCCAATTCTACCCCCCGCCACCCATCCTGTAAACAGCCGTTCAACAAAAAAACCGCTAATCGATGATGAAGCCAATGACACTCTCGAAGTGAGGGGAGGGACATACTGCATATGTCCCCGGACGCGCACAGCGCG
This sequence comes from Verrucomicrobiia bacterium, assembly GCA_014239365.1. Classification (GTDB taxonomy): domain Bacteria; phylum Verrucomicrobiota; class Verrucomicrobiia; order Limisphaerales; family UBA1100; genus JACNJL01. The sequence continues at coordinate 42,213 of JAAZZB010000031.1, forward strand.
TCCCTACCCAAAAACCTTGGCGACGATGGAATGACCAATGCCTAAGAAATCCCCTCCCCGCGCGACAAGCCCGGGGGCTTGTCGGCGGTTTGGGGTTAGCGTCGCCATTACTCGACTTGGCCAGTTGGGGGTGGGCTTTCACCGTTGGTTTCGGAGCGTTCGTTGGCTTCGTTGTTTTCATTGCTTTCGCTGGAGCCACGGGTTAGCCCGCTCTTTTTTTGGTTATCGGCGATGTACCCGCATTGCACGTAGAGTGCGCTGTTGGGGCCATAGTCGGGATGGCAACGGATGGCGTCTCGCATATGCGTGACGAAGGCTGCGGAGATTTCATCCGCGTTTTCGATTTCCTGCCGCTGGCCAATGGCCAACATGAGGTTGCCTTCATATTCCTCGCGCTTGTCGAAGGAAGGCGCCACGCCAGAGACAAACTGAGTATAGTTTATCCCTGCGAAGTCGATACCCGTTGCGTTGTTGTTCTGCAGCGCCTCTTTCATGAGTGCTGCCTTCTGAATGGTGTTGTTTTTTCTTACCATAATAGTTTTATTCTTTTTAATGGAGCAATCCTGTCTTGGCCAAACCCATAACTGGCGGGCTCCTAATGGCGTGATGCAGCCACACAAGCATTGCTGTTCTTATATGTTAAGGATGAGCCCCTGATTTCTCTAAAATATCTCAACTTTTTTCACATTGATTAGAAATCATGCCAAAACCCCCACAAAAACAGCCTTTTCTGCCCAAAAAAACTTTTGATTTATTGCGCCGGAACAAAGGTTTGGCGTGTCCGAACAAGCATTTGGCCGACGAAACCTTTGTTCCGGCGCGCCCAATCAAGCATTCCGTCGGCGGAACCTTAGGTTCGGCCAACCAAATGAAAGGTTCCCTCCACAAAACCTCCCATCCAACCATCCCGAAAGGCCATTTCGCCGATCGGAAAAGAGGTTAACGCCTTCTCGCCAAAGAAATGACGGCGGAACAAATCGCTGACGGGCAGAAACTCGCGCGCGAAATGCTCAAGAAAAACCCGAAGCTGGTGAAGTAAGGGTAGGGCGGTTTCTCCGAAACCGCCACGGCGCGCTCAGAGAGCACGCCCTACCAAAAATCCTTGGCGGCTTGGAATGACCAATGCCCAAATCCCAAGTTGGGTTTTGGGGGTTTGGTCATTGGGACTTCCCCCTCCCCCCTTGCCTTGACTTCTCCGCTGGTTTGCCCGATACACTCGCCGCCTTATGGGTAAGGACAAGGCTAAGGATAATTCGTTGATGGATGCGATTGTGTCGTTGTGCAAACGGCGCGGGTTTGTGTTTCAATCCTCCGAAATTTATGGCGGGCTGCGCGGCCTATGGGATTACGGCCCCCTCGGCGTGGAGCTCAAGCGCAATATCAAAGAGTCGTGGTGGCGCGATATGATTACCACGCACGACGAGTTGGCCCAGCCGGAGGGCACGCCGAGCACGTTCCAAATGGTGGGCATCGAGTCGAGTATCATTATGCATCCGCGCGTGTGGAAGACGTCCGGCCATTACGATTTGTTTGCGGATCAAATGGTGGACTGCCGGACGTGCAAGAGCCGTTTCCGCGCCGATCACGTGGCCACCAGCGAGTGCCCGCAGAAACCAAGCAAATGCCCGGGCGATCACGAGGCGTGCGATCTCACGGAGCCGCGCGATTTTAATTTGATGTTCGAGACGTATCTGGGCGCGTTGCGTGATGACGAAAATAAAGCCTTCCTCCGGCCGGAGACGGCGCAGGGGATGTTCGTGAATTTCAAAAACGTGATGGATAGCAATCGCGTGAAGATTCCTTTCGGCATCGCGCAACAGGGCAAAAGTTTTCGCAACGAAATCACCCCGCGCAATTTCACTTTCCGCACGCGGGAATTTGAGCAGATGGAGATGGAGTTTTTCTGTCACCCGGATGAATCGCCCAAGTGGTACGCCTATTGGCGCGACCGGCGTTTCAAATGGTACACCGACCTCGGCATTGATCCGGCGAAATTGATTCTGCGCGATCACGCTGATGACGAGCTAAGCCACTACTCCGTGGGCACGGCTGATGTGGAATACGCCTTTCCGTTTTGCGAGGAAGGCGAGTTCGGCGAACTGGAAGGCATCGCCCATCGCGGCGATTTTGATCTGCGCTCGCACATGGAAGGCAAGCTCGTGCGCGAAGGCGATGAGCTCGTGGTGGAAAAAGGCGAGGACGGCAAACCGAAGTACCCCGGCAGCGGCAAGGACATGACCATCCTCAACGAAGAAACCAAAGAACGCTACGTGCCGCACGTCATTGAGCCCGCCGCCGGCGCGGATCGCACGGTGCTCGCCTTCATTTGCAACGCCTACAACGAGGAAACCATCACCAACGAAAAGGGCAAAGAAGAAACGCGCATCGTGATGAAGTTTCACCCACGCATCGCGCCGTACAAAGTGGGCGTGTTCCCGCTGCTCAAAAACAAACCCGAGCTCGTCGCTAAAGCCCGCGAAGTCTGTAACCTGCTCCGCCCGCACATGGCAGTGTTCTACGACGAAGGCGGCGCCATCGGCCGCCGCTACCGCCGCCAAGACGAAGCCGGAACCCCCTACGGCGTCACCATTGATTTCGACACCCTCGGCGAACAAGGCGACGAGTTGAAAGACACCATCACTCTCCGCGACCGCGACACCATGGAGCAAACGCGGATGCCGATTGGAGAACTGCTCGGGTTTTTGCTGGAGAAGATTCGGTAGTTTTTTATTTACCACAGAGGCATGCCTCTGTGGTAAAAAATTGTCTCCCGCCCCCACCCGTGGCACACTCCCGCCCATGACCCCCACCGAAGCCGCCAAGTTGCTCGACCAATTTCGCGCCGGCAAAATCAGCCGCGCGAAAGCCCTCGCCGCATTGGGCGCGGAGCCCGTCACTGACCTCGGCTTCGCGCAGGTGGATCAACACCGCGCACTGCGCCAAGGCTTCCCCGAAGTCATTTACGGCAGCGGCAAAACACCCGCGCAAACCGTCAAGATCGCCGCTGAGATTCTCAAGCAAAACGACCGCGTCCTCATCACCCGCATCACCGACGCCCACGCCAAAGCGATGGCGAAAAAATTCCCAAAAGCCAAACACCACAAAACCGCCCGCTGCATCGTCATCGAAAAAAAGAAATTCAAAAAACTCAAAGGCACCATCGCCATCCTCTCCGCCGGCACCAGCGATTTGCCCGTGGCCGAGGAAGCCGCCGTCACCGCCGAGGCGATGGGCAACCGCGTCTTGCGCATCCACGACGTGGGCGTGGCCGGACTGCACCGCCTCCTCGCCCGCGCCAAAGATTTCCGCGCGGCGAATGTATTGATCGTCGTCGCCGGAATGGAAGGCGCGCTACCCAGCGTCGTCGCCGGCCTCGTTGACAAACCCGTCATCGCCGTCCCCACCAGCATCGGCTACGGCGCCAGCTTCGAAGGCGTCGCCGCCCTGCTCGGAATGTTAAATTCATGCGGCAGCGGCGTCACCGTCGTCAACATCGACAACGGCTTCGGCGCCGCCTACGCCGCCAGCCAAATCAATGCACTCTGCGATAATTAAATGAAAATTTTCATATCAGCACTAATCCTCTTTGCGAGCTTTACAACGCTTCACGCCCAAGAAGCGCCGCACAAAAAATTGCAGGCGGCTTCGGTGGAGATTTTATTGAACGGGCGCTTGGTGGGCTCCGGTTGTGTGGCGAGTGCTTCGGGGCAGGTGCTGACGGCTAATCACGTGGCACCTAATGACAACCCCAAATTGGAAATTTTGTCGCCCTCTTTGGGGCGGCATCCGGTCACGGTGTTGGCGCGCGATCGCGGGCACGATTTGATGCTGCTCGCGCTGCCCAAACGCAAGGAAGCTTATCCGCACCTAGCCGTCGCAGCAGCCGCACCTCGCGTGGGTGCGCGTGTTTGGCTGCACGGCGCGCCGGTGTTTCGGCATCACATCACTTTGCCCGGAACGATTGCGCGCGCGGATACCGCGTTTGAATTTTATGATGGCGCGTTTCGTGAAGTCCAGTATATCGCCGGCCTCGCGCCAAGTGGCACTTCCGGCGGCCCGTGGGTTAATACACGCGGCGAACTCATTGGCGTGCAAAGCGCTGTGATGTCTATCAAGGGCGCGCCGCAGGGAATCGCCTACGCCGCGCCGTGGGCGGCCGTGCGCGCGTTGATCAAAAATCCGCGCACCCTCGAAAGCACCACAATGCATTCCGCCGTGGAAGAAATCTGGGGCCAATCCCCCGCGACCATCGCCAAATTCCCCAAAGGCACCCGCGGCCTTGTGGCGCGCCACGTGAAACCCAAAGGTGCCGCCGCCACCGCCGGTCTTGCGGAATGGGACATCATCACCGCCATCGACGGCAAACCCGTGCAACGCACTGACAACTTAATGCGCCGCATCCGCGCCAAAAAACCCGGCCAAGTCATCGAGCTAAACGTCACCGATCGCACCGGCAAAAACCCGCGCGCACTCAAAGTGAAACTCGCGCCCGTGCGTTGACGAAAATGGTTTGGCAAGGTAGGGCGGTTTCTCCGAAACCGCCTTGGTTGATGTAGCCCGGGCCGGTGGCCCGGGCCCGGACCACCGGTCCGGGCTACAAAGCGCGCTCGGAGAGCGCGCCCTACCTTCCCCAGCGCTTGACCCCTCGACAGTTTTCCCCAACCCTCTCCCCATCCTGCACATCGTGACTATCCCTGTTAAAAAACTGGTTCAATGAAAACTCTCTACCTCGATATCTTCAGCGGCATCAGCGGCGATATGTTTCTCGGTGCGATGATCGACCTCGGCGTGGATTTCGATGCGCTGGAAACAAAGCTAAAAAAACTCAACCTCGAAGGCTACACCCTCAGCGCCAATCGTCGCCAAAAGTGCGCCATCGATGGCGTAAAATTTGATGTGCATTTGGCGTGCGGCGATGGCGACCACAGCCACAGTCATTCACACGAACACAGCCACAGCAGCGATGACGACCACGGGCACAGCCGCAACTTCGCGCAAATTTCGGAGATGATTCACGCCAGCGCGCTTAGCGATTGGGTGAAGCAAAAATCCGTGGCCGTCTTCCAGCGCGTTGCCAATGCCGAAGGAAAAATTCACGGGATGCCGCCTTTCGAAGTGCACTTTCACGAAGTCGGCGCGGTCGATTCCATCATCGACATCGTCGGCGGCTGTATCGCCATCGAGCTGCTCGGCAAACCCCGCGTCCGCAGCGGCCCCGTCATCGAGGGCACCGGTTTCATTATGTGCGCCCACGGCCGTTTCCCCATCCCCGCGCCGGCCACGCTAAACATCCTTGCCGAGCGCGGCGTGGCCATCACCCAATGCGATGAACCGAACGAGTTGATCACCCCCACCGGCGCCGCGCTCATCGCTGAGTTCGCCGAAGACTTCGGCCCCATCCAAAAACTCACGCCCGAAAAAATCGGCTTCGGCCTCGGCACCCGCGATTGCGAGACGCGCCCCAACGTCCTCCGCGCCGTCCTCGGCCAATCCCTCAACCCTCAACCCTCAACCCTCAACCCAAAAAACGACTGGCAATCGGACACGATTGCCATTTTAGAAACCAACCTCGACGACATTAGTTCCGAAGTGCTCGGCGATTTCGTCGAGCGCGCGCTCAAGGCCGGCGCATTGGACGTGGTGCATACACCCATCCAAATGAAAAAGAACCGCCCCGGCGTGCAGCTCAGTGTCCTGTGCGCCGAGGCCGATGCGGATACATTTTGCGAAATGATCCTGCGCGAAACCACCGCCTTCGGTGTCCGCCGCACATTAACCGAGCGCCGCAAACTCCAGCGCGAAACCATAACCGTCAAAACCCCCCACGGCGAAGTCACCGTCAAGCTCGGCAAACTCAACGGCGAAACCGTCCAAGCCGCCCCCGAATACGAAAGCTGCCGCGCCATTGCCGCGTTGGCCGATGTACCGCTCAAAGTGGTTTATGATGCGGCGTTGACCGCTACTCGGAGCTAGAGACTGCTTGCCATTCAAATTTGCTGCGCCAAACTGTTGGCCGTGAGACGAACAGGAATCACTTTTTTTATGTTACTGTCGTTAATTGCGACAGCGGCACCTGATTTCAGCCGGGAGGTGCTGCCGATTCTTTCGAACCACTGCTTCACCTGTCATGGGCCAGATGCCAAGGCGCGCAAGGTGAAGCTGCGGCTGGACCAAGAGAAGGGAGCGAAGGCGGAGGTGATTGTGCCGGGCAAAAGCGGGGAGAGCGAACTCATCGCGCGGATTTTTTCCAGCGACCCCGACGAGCAAATGCCGCCGCCGGATTCGAAGCTCAAGCTTACCGCCGCGCAAAAGGCCACGCTCAAGGAATGGGTGGATGCCGGCGCGAAGTGGGGCACGCATTGGGCGTACGAGCCGCCCCGTCGATCGGCCTTGCCGAAGGTTAACAATGCCAAGTGGTCGCGCAATGAAATTGACCATTTCATCCTCGCGCGATTGGAACGCGAAAGGCTGAAGCCTTCGGCCGAGGCGGATAGAATTACTTGGCTTCGGCGCGTCTCCCTCGACCTCACCGGCCTCCCGCCTACGCTGAAAGAGGTCGATGCTTTCCTAAAATCGTCAATCGAAAATCCAAAATCGTCATTCAACAAAGTGGTCAACCGCCTGTTGGCTTCGCCGCGTTACGGCGAGCGCATGGCGTGGGATTGGCTCGAGGCCGCGCGCTACGCCGATAGCAACGGCTACCAAGGCGACAACGATCGCACGATGTGGCCGTGGCGCGATTGGGTGGTGCGTACGCTCAACGCCAATGTGCCGTACGATAAATTCACCATCGAGCAACTCGCGGGCGATTTGTTGCCCAAGGCCACACACGAGCAGCGGCTGGCGACGGCGTTCAATCGCAACCACATGATTAACGGCGAGGGTGGCCGCATCGCGGAGGAGAATCGCGTGGAATATATTTTCGACCAAATGGAAACGATGAGCACCCTTTGGCTGGGCGCCACGATGACCTGCAGCCGCTGCCACGACCACAAATTCGACGCCATCACGCAGCGCGATTACTACAGCCTGTTTGCGTTTTTCAATAACACGCCCGTGAATGGCGGCGGCGGCAGCGGCCAAACCGCACCCGTGCTCGCCGTGGGATCGCCCGCGCAACAAAAGGAAATTTTGGAACTGGAGAAAAAAATTCAGTCTCTGAAAGAAAAATCAAAAATCGACGCTGCAAAAAAACAGATCGTCAACCTTCGTAAGAAATTTCCCAAAGTGATGGTGATGCAGGAGCAGGCCAAAGCGCGCACCACCAAAGTGCTGGTGCGTGGCGTGTATAATAATCCGAGCAATGTGGCCGTGACTTCCGCATGGCCGGCGGTGTTTGGCATGAAAGCGCAACAGCGCGACCCTACCCGACTTCATCTCGCGCAGTGGCTTGTGAACGATAAGCACCCGATCACCGCGCGCGTCACCGTGAATCGCATTTGGCAGCAGTTCTTCGGAACTGGCCTCGTGAAGACGCCGGAAGATTTCGGCGTGCAAGGCGAGCGACCGAGCCATCCGCAGTTGCTCGATTGGCTGGCGTTGGAATTCATCGAGAGTGGTTGGGACGTGAAGGCACTGCACAAACGCATCGTGCTCAGCGCGACTTATCGGCAAACCTCGCGCGTGACGCCGGCTTTGCGTGAACGCGACCCCGCCAACCGCCTCCTCGCGCGAATGACGCGGCAACGCTTGCCCTCGTGGATGATCCGCGATCAAGCATTATTCGTCAGCGGTTTGCTCGTCGAGAAACGCGGCGGCCCGCCGGTGAAGACTTACCAACCCGCCGGCGTGTGGGCCGAGGCCACGTTTGGCAAAAAGAAATACACGCGCGGCAAAGGCGAGGATTTATATCGTCGCAGCCTTTACACTTTTTGGCGGCGCATCATTGGCCCCACCATGTTCTTCGATGAATCCAAACGCCAAACCTGTCACGTGCGCCGATCCCGCACCAACACCCCGCTGCACGCGCTCATTGTTTTGAACGACACCAGTTACATCGAAGCCGCCCGTGCCATGGCCCAACGTGTATTAAAAGAAGGCGGCCCGGATGACAAAACCCGCACCGCCCACGCCTTCCGCCTCGCCACCGCCCGCGCCCCCAAACCCAACGAACGCGCCGTGCTCCTCCAAAGCCTCCAAAAACTTCGCGTTACCTACGCCCAAAACCCAGCCGCTACGAAGGCCCTTTTGACCATCGGCGAATCCAAACGCGACGAAAAACTGAACCCCACCGACCACGCGGCATTCACGGTGCTGTGCAACATGATTTTAAATCTGGACGAGGTCATTACGCGGGAATAATGAACCCAATTACTGAAAATCAACTGATGACCAACCGACGGCAGTTTTTTGGGCGATCGGCGGTGGGGATTGGGGCGGCGGCTTTGGGGGGATTGCTGGCGCGGGAGGGCGCGGCTGCGGATGGGTTGCCGGGGTTGCCGCATTTTGCGCCGAAGGCGAAGCGGGTGGTTTATTTGTTCATGAACGGCGCTCCGACGCATACGGATTTGTTTGATTACAAGCCGTTGCAAAAACAGATGCACGGGCAACCGGTGCCGCAGTCGTTTGTGGAAGGCAAACGGTTTAGCACGATGACGGGCAACCCGAAGGGCAAGGTGATGCTCGCGCCGATTGAGCCGTTCAAGCAACACGGACGGAGCGGCGCGTGGGCGAGCAACTTTATGCCGCACATCGGCGCGGCGGCGGACGATATTTGCTTCATCAAGAGCATGCACACCACGCAGGTGAACCACGCACCGGCGGTGTCGTTTTTCCTTTCCGGCGGCGAGATGCCCGGCCGGCCGACGATGGGCGCGTGGCTCAGCTACGGCCTCGGCAGCGACACGGAAAATTTGCCGGCGTTTGTGGCGATGACGAGTGTGAGCAAAGGCACAACGTGCGGGCAGATTTTTTATGACTACTATTGGGGCAGCGGATTTTTGCCGACTCGCTTTCAGGGCGTGAAATTTCGTGGCGGCGGCGCGCCGGTTTTGTATTTGAAAAATCCCGCCGGTCTCGCGAGTAGCACGCGGCGCGGGATGCTTGATGACCTCGCGCAGCTAAACCAAATGCGACACGCGGAATTTGGCGACCCGGAAATCCTCACGCGCATCGCGCAGTACGAGATGGCGTATCGCATGCAAACAAGCGTGCCGGAGTTGACTGATGTTTCCAGTGAACCCAAAAGCGTGCTGGACCTCTACGGACCGCAAGTGAAAGAGCGCGGCACCTTCGCGTACAATTGCCTCATGGCGCGGCGGTTGCTCGAGCGCGGCACGCGGTTTGTGCAGGTGATGCACGCGGGCTGGGACCAACACCGTAGCGTGACCACTGAGCTCTACACTCAATGCAAAGACACCGATCAGCCTAGCGCCGGCTTGCTGCGTGATCTCAAGCAACGCGGCTTGCTCGAGGACACGCTTATAATCTGGGGCGGCGAATTCGGCCGCACCCCATTCCTGCAGGGCGATCTCAAAAACCGCAAGCAATGGGGCCGCGATCATCACCCCTATGCGTTCACCACATGGATGGCCGGCGGCGGCGTGAAGCCCGGCATTACCTACGGTGCCAGCGACGCCCTCGGCATGAACGCCGTTGAGAACCCCGTCCATGTTCATGATTTTCAAGCCACGCTGCTGCACTTGCTCGGCATCGACCACGAACGCTTCACCTACAAATTCCAAGGCCGCCGTTTTCGGTTAACCGATGTGCACGGGAAATTGGTGAAGGGAATTCTGGCTTAAAACTCCGCTTCTTCGCGTGAGAATATTTCCCAACGGTGAATCATTCTTGTGCTGACCGTGTCCAATCTTTACAGCGACTGTTTTTGCGCACACACTGACCTTTTGCGGTGAAAAAGATTTCAATCATTTTGAGCACGTGTTTGCTCGTCACGGTTTCGTTAAGAGCCGCGCCGGCGAAGGTTTCGTTTAATCGCGATGTACGGGCGATTCTTTCGGAGAATTGTTATACGTGCCACGGACCGGATGCGAAGGCGCGGAAGGCGAAGCTGCGGCTGGATGTGCGCGCGGAGGCGTTGAAGGAACGCAAGGGCGGCGCGTTTGCGATTGTGCCGGGGGATGTGGCGGAGAGCGAATTGGTGTATCGGATTTTGGCTGACGACGCGGATGAAGTGATGCCGCCGCCGGAATCGAAAATGAAATTGTCGGCGGCGCAAAAGGCGACGCTCAAACAATGGGTGGCCGAAGGCGCAGATTACGAACCGCACTGGGCGTACGTGCGGCCCAAGCGCGCGGCGTTGCCGCCAGTGAAAAATGCAAAGTGGAGCCGCAATGCGGTGGATCGGTTCATCCTCGCGGCGCTCGAGCAACGCGGCTGGAAGCCTTCGGTCGAGGCGGACAAATACACAATCATCCGCCGAATTTCGCTGGATCTCACGGGGTTGCCGCCCACGCCGGCGGAGGTGAAGGTATTTATCGCTGACAAATCGCCCGACGCGTACGGCAAACTCGTCGACCGCCTTTTGGCCAAGCCAACTTACGGCGAGCATTGGGCGCGGCAGTGGCTTGACCTTGCGCGTTATGCCGACAGCGCGGGTTATGCCGATGATCCGCCGCGCACGATTTGGGCCTATCGCGATTGGGTCATCCGCGCCATCAATCGCAATCAACCGTTCGACCAATTCACGCGCGACCAACTCGCGGGCGATTTACTTCCCGCGCCCACGCCCGACCAACTCATCGCCACCGCGTTCCATCGCAACACGCAAACCAACAGCGAAGGCGGCACGGACGACGAGGAGTTTCGCAACGTCGCCGTGGTCGATCGCGTGAACACCACGATGGCCACGTGGATGGGCACCACCCTCGCCTGCGCCCAATGCCACGATCACAAGTACGATCCGCTGAGCCAAAAAGAATATTTCGAGATGTTCGCTATTTTCAATAACTCCCAGGACACCGACAAGCGCAACGAAGCGCCGTTCATTAGTGTCTTCAGTGACGAACAGAAAAAGAAGCGGGCCGAAACCGAGGCGCGCGTGGCTGTGCTGGAAAAGGAATTGAACCAGTTGAAGGGCACGGCGTTGGATGGTTTCGAGGCATGGGCCAAGGCGTTTGAGCAACATGTGCCGGTGAAGCGGTTGCGGATCAAGCGTGAGAAGAGTGTACTCTCCGTGCAGTTGCCGGGCCGGAAACAGAATGCCCTGCAGGTGGCCGGCGTGGATCCGGCGCGCGTAACGCTGAAGCTGCGGCCGCAAGGCAAGCAGGATTTGAAGGGCCGTTTCGTGCGAATCACCAACGTGGGCAAGGGTGTGTTTCTACATCTGGGCGAGGTGCAGGTGTTTAGCAACGGCGAAAACATCGCGCCCAAAGGCAAGGCGAAACAGAGCAGCACGGATTTCGGCGGGCCGGCCCACTACGGAAATGACGGCAACACCAGCGGCGAGTTTGCCAAGAAGACCGTCACCCACACCGGCCAGGAAAACAACCCGTGGTGGGAGGTGGATCTCGGCAAGGAACTGCCCATCGAGAAGCTCGCGCTCTGGAACCGGACGGGGGCCGGACTGGCCGAGCGGTTGAAGGTGCACCGCGTGGAGGTGTTGGACGCCAACCGCAAGGTGGTGTGGAAACAGGAATCCAATAAGGTCTTCAAAGTCAACGTGGACTACGCGCTCGACGGCGCACGGCTGTTGCCCTTCGTGCCGGTGCCCAACACCTTTGTGCCGGGCTTACTGCAGTTCCCGACGCCGTTTACAGCGAATGACGGCGATGTGGTGGAGGTGATTGTCAAGGACCTCAAGGCCACGGAAGACGTGATCATTTCCATCGTGGCCGGTGCCACGCCGAAGCTGGACGCGCCGTTGCCCAAGGACGTGCACGGCCTCCTCAGTACCCCGCCGGCCAAGCGCAATGACGGGCAGGTGAAGCGGCTCAAGGATTATTACGCCGCCAACAACCCCAAGACACTCGCCAAGGCGAAAGAGCTGGACGCGGCCAAGAAACAACTCGCCAGCATGAAAGGCACGACGAGTGTGCCGGTGATGCGCGAAATGGCGAAGGGGCGCGTGACGCATATTCAAGCGCGCGGAAATTATCAGGTGAAAGAAGGGCGCGTGACCGAGGGCGTGCCGGCGGTGTTTGCGGTGCCACCGGTTGACAAAAAAATCAACCGCCTCACGCTGTCGAAATGGCTGATGGACGAGCGGAATCCGCTGACCGCCCGTGTGATTGCCAATCGTTATTGGGAATCGATTTTCGGCTCCGGCATCGTGCGCACGAGCGAGGAATTCGGCTCGCAAGGCGAACTGCCCACGCATCCGGAATTGCTCGATTGGCTGGCCACGGAATTAGTGCGGCTCAGATGGGACACCAAAGCGTTTGTAAAACTACTTGTCACCAGCGCCGCGTATCGGCAATCCGCCCGCACCACGCCCGCGCATATTGAAAACGATCCCGCCAATCGTTTTTACGCGCGCGGCCCGCGGCTGCGGTTATCCGCCGAAATGATTCGCGACCAAGCGCTTGCGGTGAGCGGATTGCTCAGTGCCAAAATGTACGGCGCGCCGGTGAAGCCGTACCAACCCAACCTCGGCGTCAAAGCCGCCTTCGGCAGCGGCATCGACTGGAAGACCAGCGCGGGCGAGGACAAATATCGGCGCGGTTTGTACACGAACTGGCGTCGCACCAATCCGTATCCCTCAATGGCCGCCTTCGATGCGCCGAACCGCAACGTCTGCACCGTGCGCCGCGTGCCAACCAACACGCCGCTGCAAGCGCTCGTGACGATGAACGATCCCGTGTACGTCGAAGCCGCGCAGGCGCTTGCCCGTCGGATGGTGAAGGAGGGCGGCGCCACGCCGCACGAACGCGTTTCGTTTGGGCTGAAAATTTGCCTAAGCCGCGAGCCCAAGCGCGCGGAGGTTGCGCGGCTTGTCATGCTTTACACCGTGTTGCTCGCCGATTACCAAAAAGATCCCGCCGCCGCCAAGCTGATGGCCACCGATCCACTCGGGCCGTTGCCCGCCGGAATGAAGCCGGAAGAACTCGCCGCGTGGACGATCGTGGGCAATGTGATTTTGAATTTGGATGAGATGTTTATGAAACGTTAATGTGCTGCCGGCATCTTGCCGGCAGGTCGAGCGCTTCCTTCTGCCGGCAAGATGCCGGCAGCACTTGGGGCCGACTGATGAATTTGAAAAACTAAAACCACCCGATGAACTTACAACACGAACAACTGCAACACCGCACGCGGCGGCAATTTTTGGGCGAGGCTGGAATGGGCTTGGGCGCGGCGGCGTTTGCGGCGTTGATGAATGGCGGCACCGCGCGGGCTGATGTGGCGTTCGATCCTTCGCAGCCGTTGCGGGCGCGCAAGCCGCATTTTGCGCCTAAGGCGAAGAGTGTGATTTATTTGCACATGACCGGTTCGCCGCCGGAGCTGGATTTGTTTGATTACAAACCGGAACTGGTGAAGCGCGATGGGCAGGATTGTCCCGATGAATTTTTGAAAGGGCGGCGCTTTGCCTTCACCTCGGGCGTGCCGAAGCTGATGGGCACGCCGCACAAATTCGCGCAGCACGGCCAAAGCGGCGCGTGGCTGAGCGACGCGCTGCCGGAGTTGGCCAAACAAGCGGACGACATCGCGTTCATCAAATCGATGACGACGGATCAATTTAATCACGCGCCGGCAGAGTTGCTGCTGTACACCGGCAGCCCGCGCGAAGGGCGGCCGAGCATGGGATCGTGGGTGACGTACGGACTGGGCAGCGAAAACCAAAATTTGCCCGGCTTTGTGGCGTTGATTTCCAGCGGCGTGCAGCCCAATGGCGGCAAGAATTCTTTCGGCAGCGGATTTTTGCCGAGCGTGTTTCAGGGCGTGCAATGCCGATCGAAGGGCGATCCGGTTTTGTACGTTTCCAATCCCAAAGGCATGAGCCGCGAGCTACGCCGCAAGAGCCTCGATGCGCTCAATGATTTGAATCGCATTCAAGCCGCGGAACTCGGCAACCCCGAAACGCTCACGCGCATCGCGCAGTACGAGATGGCGTTTCGCATGCAGGCGAGCGTGCCGGAGGTGATGGATATTTCCAAGGAACCCAAGCACATCCTCGATGCCTACGACGCCAAGCCCGGCGCGGGCAGTTTGGCCAACAACATTTTGCTCGCGCGGCGGCTCGTAGAAAAAGGCGTGCGCTTTGTGCACCTCTTCGATTGGGGCTGGGATTTCCACGGCACCGGCGCGGCCACCGGCCTCGGCGGCGGCTTGCGCAATAAATGCAAGACGATGGATAAACCCGTGGCCGCGCTCATCCGCGATCTCAAACAGCGCGGGCTCCTCGACGAAACGCTCATCGTGTGGGGCGGGGAATTCGGTCGCACGCCATTCCGCGAAGGTCGCACGTCAAAAAGCAAAGTGCTCGGGCGCGATCATTATCCGGATGTGTACACGCAATGGATGGCCGGCGGCGGCGTGAAAGGCGGCATCACCCACGGCGCCAGCGACGAGCTCGGTTTCAAAATCGCAGAAGACAAAGTGCACGTCCACGACCTCCAAGCCACTATCCTCAACCAACTCGGTTTCGACCACGAACGATTATTCTACCGATTCCAAGGCCGCAAATATCGGTTGACCGATGTGCACGGGAAAGTGGTGAAGGGCGTGCTCGCTTGATTAGATGAACACGCGCCGACATTTTCTGCAAACAAGTGCAGGGATGGGGGCAATTGTCCTGATTTTGATTCTTTCATCCTGCAGGGACACGTCATCACCCGAATACAAAGCCGGCGAGAAAACTCGGCAAACATTCATCGATCGTGCCAAGAGCCTTGCTCCCAAGAAACACACTGAAAAGATCGACGAGAATTATTTCACGGATTATGGGGCCTGGGATTACTATCGGTTCCCTTTGGTTTACCCATACCAAATATCGATGGTCGATGGAACCAGAGATGGGGGGATTACAACATACAATCCGAAAGAAAACGTTTCATATCATATAGTAGCAGAAATTTCACAGTGTGCTTTCGATGCACGATTCTTGGTTGGCAAAAACGATGACGGTTGGTTCGTGTTTGAATTCGAAAACAAAAAAACACAACCATTTGATTCTAAAGAAGAAGCAATTGCCGAAGCAGTGAAGCAAGGATTTGATTCGAAACTTGAAGTAATGAGTATTGATGAGCAGTACCGCAGTTTCTCAAATGACAGATGAAATTCAATTGCATTTTCTAATGAACACAAGGCGGCATTTTCTGAAAACCGGCTCCGCGCTGGCTGCGGGTTTTGGCGGGCTACATCTGCTCACGCAATCAGCTGCGGCCCGGACTGTGAAGGGCTACGGACCGTTGCAGGCGGATCCGAAAAAAATTCTCGATTTGCCGAAGGGGTTTTTGTACCGCGTGATTTCCAAGGCGGGCGCGCGGATGGCCGATGGTTTGCGAGTTCCCGGCGCGGCGGACGGGATGGCGGCGTTCCCGGGTGAGAATGGGTTGACGGTGTTGGTGCGAAATCACGAATTGAATCCGGCGATCACCGGCTCGGGCGGGGCGTTTGGCGAAAGTAACAAAAATCTTACGGATAAAATTCGCGCGAAAATGTACGACGCCGGCGGGCGTCACAAGGGCAAACAAGTGCCACCCAGCCTCGGCGGCACGACGACGGTGGTGTACGACACGAAGCGCGGGCGAACGGTGCGGGAGTTTCTCAGCCTTGCGGGCACGGTGCGCAATTGCGCGGGCGGGCCCACGCCGTGGAATAGCTGGATCACTTGCGAGGAAACGGCAGATCGCGCGGGCGGCACGTTGATGCGCGATCACGGTTATAATTTTGAAGTGCCGGCCACCACGCAACCGCGCCTTGCGCAAGCGGTGGCGCTCAAGGCGATGGGACGTTTCCGGCACGAGGCGGTGGCGGTGGATCCCAAGACGGGCATCGTTTATCAAACGGAAGATTTGGGTGACAGCGCGATTTATCGCTTCATCCCCAAGTCGCCCGGCAAGCTCGCCGCAGGCGGAAAGTTGCAGGCGTTGGTGGTGCGCGATTCGTTCGCTTTGGACACTCGAAACTGGAAGGAGCAATTCGTGCGCATCGGCGCGAAGCATTTCACCAAGTGGGTGGATCTTGATGAAGTGGAGTCGCCCAAAAACAATTTGCGGCTGCAAGCGCAGTCCAAGGGCGCAGCAAAATTCGCGCGTGGCGAAGGGATGTGGTGGGCGGATGGCAGCGTGTATTTTGCCTGCACCAATGGCGGCAAAAAACAACACGGCCAAATTTGGAAACACACGCCGGCCACAAACACACTGGAACTTTTTGCGGAGCCGAATGATCCCGCGATCATCGACCGCGCGGACAATCTCACGGTCGCGCCGTGGGGCGATCTCGTGCTGTGCGAAGACGGCCCCGGCGAGCAGTTTCTTTCCGGCATCACACCGAAGGGTGGCTTTTACAAAATCGGACGCAACGCCGTGAGCAACAGTGAATTTGCCGGCGCCACTTTCTCGCCCGACGGCACGACGCTCTTCGTGAACATCCAGCGCCAGGGATTGACCCTCGCCATCACCGGCCCGTGGCGGCGGACAGGATGAGCAGGTTTATTTGAACACAGATGTTTAATTTCTCATTTCCATCCGTGTTCAATAACGATCCCATAAATTTTCCGAATGTCGCAACGGCAAACCGTAGCCGAGTTGGGCGGGCGTAAGCGTCTCGGCGTGGCCATCTACAAAAGCACTGTTCGCGCGGCCGTGGTGGCGCGGCATTAGGCGGGCGGGGGCGAAGTGCCAAAGCGGATCAAGGGGCGTACGAAGGGTCCAACAGCCGCGCGGGCGGGTGGCGTCCTCCTGCCATTCGTTGAGAGGGCGGTTCATCGTAGCGCGCGTCACGAATGCGGCGTCGGCAAACAGAACGGTTTGCGAGGGCCGCTGAATTTCCGCCCGATGCGTAGCGTAGGTTTCGGATTGCACGAGGAAGGCGCCCGTTACTTGCAGATTCATTCCATAGCCAATGCCGCGCCCGGAATCACAGTGCATACAGGGGCAAACAAAAATGCGATCATCACCCACGTAAGTTCGCAGGAGATCGGGCCAGAAAGTCATGTTCGCCGTAGGCACCAGCGCGCCATTGTGCGGCGGCCGCCACACGGCGTGCGGCACAAGTTGGTCGTCGTGATCGCCGGAATAAATCGTGTGCGCGATGCCGAGGTTGCGGGTGTTGTTGAGGCACTGCAGTTCCCGCGCCTTGTCGCGCACCTTCACAAAGGCCGGGCCCATCATCGAGAGCATCATGGCCATGAGCGCAAAGATCACCAGCAACTCAATAAGCGTAAACGCCCGGGTGCCCCCTTGGCCCCTACGGACTTTGGCAAGCCGGTCCGTGTTCATAGTTAAACAGACGTGCAACGGACAACGCTGGTTACTGCAGGCTCGCCAATCGGGCGGCTGGATGTTATATTGATGGCATGGAAACAAATGAAACGCCGCAGGAAAATTCCAGCAACTTCAGCGAATGGCGATGGCCGATTGTGATTCTGGCGTTGGCACTGATCGCATTGGGGGCGTATCTCAAGTCGCTCAACACCGCCAAGGAAACAACGGTGGCTGCTGTTGAGAAAACGGTGGACGCGGTGAAGGAAGGCCTTCGCGAAGTGTCGGATATCGCGGCGCGTTTTCAACAAACGCAAATCACGCACACGTTTGAGGAATCCATTCCCGAGGTGAAAGGCACCGGCGAAGGCAACCTCGAACTAGCCACAATGAAATTCACCGAAACCCTGCGGCGCACGAGCAAGCGCACGGTGCTTTGGAGGCAAATCAGCCTCGGCACCACCGTCACGGAAATCAAAGTGCCCGCCACCTTCCGCTATCATTTGCGGCTGAGCGATCCGTGGAAGCTCGAGGTGCACGGGCAACAATGCGTGGTGATTGCCCCGCGCATACGCGCCTCGTTGCCAGTAGCCATCCACACCGACCGAATGTCAAAACGCTCCGAACAAGGCTGGGCCCGCTGGAATGCTGAAGCACAAATGACCTCGCTCGAACGCAGCCTCACCCCGCGCCTCAACGGCTACGCGCAACAGGAAAACCACCTTCGCCAAGTACGCGAAACCGCTCGCGGCACGGTGGCCACTTTTGTAAAAGAATGGCTGCTCAAAGAAGACCACTGGCGCACCAACCGCTTCCGATCCATCCGCGTCATCTTCGCCGATGAAGCGGCTGCCCATCGAGCGCTGCTGAATCCAACGCTGGAACTAAACTGACTTGTGATTCTTTTTGCACCGGCGCCAATTTCATCGGCAGCACCTCGGCCATTACCAACACTTGCAGCAGTCCCGCCACGCTGATGGCGGTGAGCATCACCGTCCACGTTTTTAGCATCTCCTTTTCCGTGAACCCGCTCAGCCGTTGCACCACCCAAAAGCCGCTGTCATTCATCCAAGACAAAATGATCGAACCAAAGCCAATCGCGAGGTAAATATAAAGCGGATGATACGGCAGCGTCGACCCATCCCCGATGACCGCGCTCATCAAACCCACCCCGGTAATCATCGCCACCGTGGCCGAGCCTTGAGCAATCCGAACCACCGCCGTCGCTCCCCACGCCAGCAGGATGAGTGAAATATTGTAAGTGTTCGCGAGCGCCTCAATCGTCTCGCCCACGCCGGCCATCCGGATCATCCCGCCAAATGCGCCGCCCGCGCCGGTGATCAAAATAATCACGCCAGCCGTTTGCAACGGACTCTCCAGCACCTTGCTCAAGGCGCTCATCAGGCCCCCATCCATCGGCCGTTTCTCGCGGATGGTTTGAAGCGCCAACGTGTAAATCGCAACCAACGCCGCCAACAACATCGCGATATTGGCCGAACCAAAAAATTCAAGATACCGAAACCAAGCCGCGCCACTCACTGAATCTTTGGCCACCAAATTCAAAATCGACACCAACGAAATCAAAATCACCGGCAAGGCGACGGGCAACGCGGACAGAAAAAGATTGGGCAATTCCGAATCTTTTTTGTCCACGATCGTTTTGAGTTCACTTGTCGAAGCTCCGGGCACATCACGCATTGGAAGGTTGAATTTTTTGTCAAATCGTCTGGCCAAAAACAGCACCAACCACGCCGGCAACAAACTGGCAGCCAAGCCCGCCATAATTGCGATGCCCAAATCCAGCTTGAGACCCTCGGCAATCATCAACGGGCCCGGAGTCGGCGGCACCATCGAATGCGTGATCGCGCCCGCGCCCGCCATCGCCATCACGAACAGCGTATAACTTTTCCCCGTGCGCAAACTCAAGGCGCGCGCCAAGGGTATCAGCAGGAAAAAAACCGTATCGAAAAAAACAGGAATCGATAATAAAAACCCGCTGCATAAAAGCACAAGCCCCGCCCGTTTTTCACCGAAGACACTCAATAGCCAGCGCACCACCCGATCCGCCGCGCCGCTGCCGAGCATACACACGCCAATGATCGCCGCCAGCGCGACTACGAAACCGATCCCGGCCGCCGTGTTGCCAAAGGCAAGCAACGACCAATTCACCGCCAGCAACATATCATTCGCTGTGTCTGCAGGTGTATCGTTCAACGCCACCCGGCTATTGAACAAGCCGACATTTTCCGTGGTCATTCCCGGCAAATCGCCTGCCAGTAATCCGGTTAAGATTGCCGCAAAAATCAGCGCCAGAAACGGATGTAATTTCAGCTTGATGATGGAGGCAAAAATGAAGGCGACACTGATCGCCAGAATACCAAGCGGCCAATAGGAAACGTCAGCCGCGGCTTGAGCCAAAAGTGGATGAGGCATAATGGTTTAAAGATTAACGTATGCGGGAAGTCCCGCAAAAAACTTCGTCGAGGTCAAGCTGTGGATGGAAAAAATTTCGCCGCTACAGGGAGCGCACGAGGTCGGGGAATTGGCAATCTTCGCAGGTGGCGGGGGCGTGGTCGCAGTAGTCGCGGGTGATTTGGATGAGGCCTTGCTGGGCGGCGGCGGTGGCAAGGCGGCGGGGGGTGCCAAAGAGGCGTTGGCGGGCGAGCTTGAGGATGGCGTTATCCTGCGCGGGTGACCAATCGGCGTAGCGGGCATTGATGCGGGATTGCATTCGATTATTTTTGCCAGCGCCGGCTCGCGCATGGAACCACGGGAGGATGACGTTGATGGCGAGATCGGTCACGCGCGTGGGGCCGAGCAGTGAGCATGGTTTGGGCTGGCGCGGGCTGCGGAATGTCCAGTGGTGTTTCCAAAAATTTTCCGGCTGCACGGCGAGGGTTTCGTTGAGGGTGGGTACGAGTTTGGTTTTCGGGCAATCAATGTGCAGCCATTGCTCGAGGCGGGCGGGAAGGTCATCGCGCGCCAGCCAATGGGCGAGCAGGGCAAGGCGGCGGATGGGGTGATTGGCCGGACGCAATCCCGCGAAGCGCCACACGGTTTTTGGCAAAATGAATTCCTCGAGCGCATCGCGTTCGCGCCACCAAATATCCCACAGCGCGCGGAGGTGTTTGCGGGCGGCGGGCGTTTGCGCGGGCAAATCGTCAGCCAACAAACCGGCCACGCCGAGCAAGCGCGCCTGCCAAGCGGAGGCATCGGCCGCGCCAATTTCACGCATCGCGGGCAATCGTTCGGCAAGGTTTTGCATCGGCCACGTGTTGTGTTTGTAACCGAGCGCGCGGAAGAGCCCGTGCCACAGGGCGCTTTCCCAACCGTGCCGGCGCGCGTGCCGGGCGAGGGCGTCGGCCTTATTTTGCAAACGCACTGCGGCGGCTTCGCGGAGCAGGGCGTCTTGTTTTTCAGCGGACAACTCGGCCAATGGAGCGCGGCATTTTCCTGCAAACTGAATGGGCAACCACGGCTCGGCGGCCTGCCAATCGGCGAGCGCGGCGAGTGGCGCGTCGGTGTGCGGTTGCAGGCGCAGCGTGGGCAGAGCGGTCTTGGCGGGGCCATTCCAAATGACGTGGAGGATGACGCCTTCAAAGGCGGGGTTGGCGTGATGTCCGTGCGCGCGCCAATCGGCGGCGGTGGGATCCACCTCCACATCCCCGCTGGCGGGAAAGTCATCGCCCACTTGAATGACGGCGCGCTGGAAATCCGGCCCGGCTTCGTGGTTCCAAAAACCCGGATGCAGCACCTGCACGGTGCGGCCGTCGGTGGTTTGCAGTGCCTCGCGCCGGAGGCGTTGGTGCTGCCAAATAGACTGCATCAGCCGCTCGGGCGGCGTGTCTCCGGCGGTCTCGCGCACTTGCGCCGCCACCGATTGGGCGCGCCATTGTGAATAAAAGCTGCCTGTCATTCTATCGGCTTGCCGTTGCACGAGACTCATTTTTCTGCCAGATTGGCGTTGGACACTGCGCGCGCTGGGGTTGAATAAAAAACTAGTCTCTTGAAAAAAACCGTCAATATTATATTTGCACTGTTCGCGCTGACAATGCACGCCACAGCGGCGGACGGCCCAAGGCGCGATGCGGTGGTGCGCGCGACGGAGAAGGTGATGCCCGCAGTGGTGAATATCCGCACCGAAACGGTGATGGAAATCCGCGATCCCTTTGCGGAATTGTTCCGTGATTATTGGAATCCGTTCCACTCACAACCGCGCCGCGACGTACGCCAAAGCCTCGGCTCGGGCGTGATCATTGATCCCGAAGGCTATTTGCTGACCAACGATCACGTGGTACGCCGCGCCACGCGCATCCAAGTGCGGCTCAGCGACGGACGCGAGCTGGAGGCCGAACGCGTGGCATACAATCAGCGCGCGGATTTGGCGTTGCTCAAACTCAAAGCCAAGCCCGGCACGCAATTCAAAGCTGTCACCTTCGCGCGCGATGACGATTTGTTGCTGGGCGAAACCGTGCTCGCACTCGGCAATCCCTTCGGGCTCGGCGGCTCGGTCAGCCGCGGCATTCTCAGCAGCAAAGCCCGGCGCGCGCCCGAAGCCAACGCCGCGCTCGATGTGGCCAACTGGCTGCAAACCGATGCGGCCATCAACCCCGGTAACAGCGGCGGTCCACTGATCAATCTCGATGGCGAGCTCATCGGCATCAACGTGGCCATCCATCGGCAAGGACAGGGCCTCGGATTTTCTATTCCCATCAAGCGCGTGAACGCGGCGCTCGGCGACTTTTTCACGCCGGAATATTTGCGCGGCCTCTGGCTGGGCGCGCGCGTGCGGTTGGATGGCGATCGCTTGCGACTGGCGACCGTAGAGCCGGGGAGCCCCGCCGCTACCGCCGGGCTTTCGGTCGGCGATACGGTGCTGGAAGTCAACGGCAAGGCGGTGGCTGGTTTTGTGGACTGGGCCAAAGCCATCACCGCGGGCGGGGCGGCCCAAAAAACAAAAGCAGAGATTCGCATCTTTCGCGGCGGACGCGCACACCCGGTGACAGTCACGATGCAGCCGGAGGAAACGGTGTTTAACGCCAAGCTCATCAAGCAACGCCTCGGCCTCACAGTGCGGCCACTCACGCGCGCGGTGGCGGAGCAATCGGGGCTTTCGTTTTTTGGCGGATACGTCATCACCGCAGTGGAGGCCGATGGCCCGGGGGCGATTGCGAAGCTGGAAAACGGCGGGGTCATCCGCGAGGTCAACGGGCTTACGCCGCCCAACGTGGTGGCCTTCGCGCGGATGGTGCGCGGATTGAAACGCGGCGAAGCCGTGCGACTGGGAGTCGTTTGGGAAATACGCCGCGGAGCATTCCTCCAACGGCGCAGCGGCGAAGCAACTTTGAAGGCACGATAGATGGCGGACGACACTCACGACATCCCCGCGCCCAAGCCAATGATTGAGGTGGAAAACCTCACCAAACTTTATGGCAGCCGTCCGGCGATTCGCGATATTTCTTTTACTGTAGGACGCGGTGAGATTGTCGGTTTCCTGGGCCCCAACGGCGCGGGCAAAAGCACGACCATGCGTATCCTCGCCGGATTTCTAGCCGCCACCGAAGGCACCGTGCGCATTGCCGGTCACGACGTGGCGGGTGCCTCGCGGGAAGTGCGCCGGCGCGTGGGGTTTATGCCGGAAAATAATCCGCTGCATTCGGATATGCGCGTGCGGGAATATCTGAAATTTCGCGCGCGGCTCAAAGGACTGGGGCGGCAAGCCAGCCGCGATCGCGTGGATACGGTGATCGAACAATTTGACCTCACCGATGCCGCGCGGCAAATGATTGGCGAACTTTCCAAAGGCTACCGCCAACGCGTGGGTTTGGCCGATGCACTGGTGCACGAGCCGGCGGTGATTATTCTCGATGAACCCACCATCGGACTCGATCCGCATCAAGTGCGCACCGTGCGGCAATGTATTAAACAGCTCGCAGAAAATCATACGGTTTTGATTTCATCGCACATTTTGCCGGAGGTGGAGGTGACGTGTTCGAAGCTAATGATTTTCCACGAAGGGCGCGTTGTAGCGGCGGACACGCCGGCTAATTTGGAGATGAAACTCGGCGGCCAACAACGCATCACCGTGGAACTGGAAGCGGAGCCGGACGTTTTGGAAACGGCGTGGGAGGAAATGGCCGAGGTCGAACATCACCGCATCACACCGGCGGAGGGACGCTTTCAGCGCTGTCGCATCACGCCGCGCGATGGGATGGATTTGCGTCCGGAAATTTCCGCGCTTGCGCGCACGCGTGGCTGGCCGTTGCGTGAACTAACGCGTGACCGGCACACGTTGGAGGATATTTTTGTGCACATCACGCGAAAGGACGAAGACTAATGGGCACGTTCATCACTTTAACACGGCGCGAGTTGGCCGGACATTTTTTGTCGTTCCGCGGCTATGTGATTTTGGCAGGCGTGCAGTTTCTGCTGGGGCTGAGTCTGCTGCTCATTGTAGACGCGCTCAACAACAAGCCCTTTGATTTGCCCATCACGGAAAAATTCCCAAGCACGGGTTTGTTTTGGTTGGTGCTGCTGTTGGTTACGCCGGTGATTACAATGCGCACTTTCGCACGCGAAAAATCCACCGGCACATTTGAGACGCTGATGACGGCGCCGGTGAGCGATCTGCAGGTGGTGCTTGCGAAATTCAGCGGGGCGTTTGGGTTTTATTTGCTGACGTTTCTGCCGATGATGGCGTTTCCCTTTATTCTCAAGCACTACGCAGCGGTGTTTCCGGAGGTGGACACCGGGCCGGTGGCGAGCACCTTTCTCGGCATCGCGCTGATTGGTTCGTTTTTTATGGCGCTCGGCTGCTTTGCCTCAAGCCTCACGCGCAGCCAAATCGTCGCTGCGATGGCGAGCTTCACGCTGGGCACGGGGATTTTTATGGTGGGTTTGCTGGGGGAAATCAGTCCGCCCACGGACACGCCGCTGTACGCCGCGTTGCGATATATTTCGGTGCTGGAACATATGAAGGATTTTTCGTCGGGCATCATTGATTCGCGGCACGTGATTTTTTATCTGAGCCTCACGGCGGTGTTTTTGTTTCTCACCTGCCAAACCATCGGCAGCCGACGCTGGAAATAAATGAGTACACCCGGAAATGAAAGTTACTCGACCGGTCGCCGTTGGGGCGGTTGGGTGAACTGCGCGCTGGCGGTGCTCTCGGTGTTGGCGCTGGCGGCGATGGCGAATTACCTGTCGTACCGACATTATACACGGGCGTCGGTCTCGGAAAATATCGACCTCGAGTTTTCCTCGCGCACGAAGCTGATGCTGCGGCAGTTGGACAACGAGGTGATGGTGACGGTGTTTTATGATGAGGAAGAATCCACGCGAGTGATGGTGCTGGAGTTGTTGAAAAAATATCAGCACGCCAATCCGCTGGTGCGCTTCACCGCAGTAAATCCCCTGCGCGAACCGGCCAAAGCGCGGGAAGTCATCCGCCGTTGTCGGCTGCCGGAGCAGGCGCGCAACCTCATTATTTTCGAGGCCAACCAGCGGATGCAAATTATCACGCACGGTCAGCTTACCAAAATGGACGCCGCCGGCCGCACGGCACAAGGCGAGCTGGTGTTCAAGCGCACGGCGTTTCTTGGTGAGCTGCATTTCACTTCCGCCATCAACGCGGTTTCCAATCCGGTGGCGCCGCAGGTTTATTTTCTCACCGGCCACGGCGAGCACAGCCCTACCAATACGGGCAGCGCCGGCTACACCAAATGCCTGCGGCTATTGACCGATCTCGGTGCGGTAGCCGCGCCGCTCCAACTCAACCGCGGCACAAGCATTCCCGCCGATTGCCGCTTGCTGGTGCTGGCCGGGCCGCGCACGGAAATCGACCCCACGGAACGCGCCAAGCTGGAGCAGTTTTTGCAAAATGGCGGGCGGATGTTGGTGCTGCTAAATCGGGATTCCCGCGCGGGTCTCGAGTTCCTGCTCGAGCGTTGGGCGGTGACGGCGCACAACGATGTGATTCTCGATCCCGAAAATACTTTGGGCGATGGCACGCTGCGGGTGCAGCAATTTATGCCGCATCCATCCGTGCGCGCGCTACAAAAAGGCGAGCTTTCGGTTCGGCTACTGATGCCGCGCGGCGTGGAGGCAAACACCGAAAGCGCGCTGGCCGCCGAAGGCACGCAGGCCACGACGTTGATGGTCACCGGCGCCACGGCCACCGCGCGGGAAACCAGCGTCCAAGGCCCGGCGGACGTGACGCGCACGGGCTCGCTGTCCGTCGCTGTGGCGGTGGAGAAAGGCGCCATCCCGGGAGTGCAGGCCGAGAACGCCGCACGGGTCACGCGGATGGTGGTGGTGGGCGACTCCGCGTTCCTGCGCAATGACCGAATTGATACGGACGCCAACCGCGAGTTTGCGTGGCACTCCATCAACTGGCTGCTCAACCGCGCCGCGCTGCTCAAAGGCATCGGCCCCAAACCCATTCACGAATATCGATTTGAATATACCCAACCGCAAAAGCACCGGATGTTTGCGCTGCTGCTCGTCATCCTGCCAGCCGGCACGCTGTTGCTCGGCGCGATGGTGTGGCTGCGACGGCGTGCCTAAATAAACGGATGATTACGAAACAAACAATTTGGCTGCTCGGCGCGGTAGCGGTGGTGTTCGGCTACATTTGGGCTTTCGAGCACGAACCCACGCCGGAGCCTTCCGAGGTGCCGACATTGTGGGCAGCGTTCAAGCCCGCCGATATTCGCGCGGTGCGCATCACTTACGGCACCAACACATTCCGCCTCCAACACGATGCCGGCCAATGGCGGTTCACCGAGCCGATGCCTTATCCTGCACAGGCCGAGCCGGTGATGGCGCTGCTGCATTCCTGCGTGAACCTGACCGCCACCGATTACTTGAAGCCGGGCGAAGTGAGCCACCTATCCGATTTCGAATTGGCCCCGCCCAAAGTCATCCTGCACCTGGAGCGCGATGACGGCAAACCTCTGGAGCTACGGCTCGGCAGCGAAGTGTTGCTGAGCCATTCCTTGTACGCACAAACTTCGGGCAACGAAGGGGTATTTGTTTTGCCCAAACAATTCCTGAGCAATTTCCCCGCGGGCAATCACGTGTGGCGCGATCGCCGCGTGTTTCACCTTGGCCAACGCGAGGCAACGGTGGACACCGTAATGATGCGCAATGGGCCGCTGCGGATGACGCTCAATCGTCCGGCCACCAATCAAGTTTGGAGCGTCACCCAGCCCGAACCGGTGAAGCGCGGCAACAGCCAATACATCCAGCAGTTGATCACGCGCTTGTGGCATTGGGAGGTACAACATTTTGTTCCGGATCAACACGCCGCCCAGCTCGAGGCATTCGGCCTGCGCCCGCCCGCAGCGGAACTGGAACTGCGGCAGGGCACCAACCGTCTGGCGTGGGTGCAGTTTGGCCACAGCCCCACCAATCAACCGGGGCTGGTTTATGCGCGGCTGATGAATCAATCCAACGTGGTCATCGTCGCACGCGCCGAACTGGAGCCTTTGCGCGCCAAGGACTGGGCGTTTTGCGACCGCCACCTCGCCACCCGCTTTGTGCCCAGCGACCTCGCCCGCATTGAGGTCATGGCCAACGAACCCTTTGCCCTCGCGCAAAACACCAACGGCGTGTGGAGCCTCACCGCGCCCGCGCCACTGCCGGCGGATCAGGAACTGGTGTTTGAATTACTCAAAAATCTCAGCCAACTTCAGGCCATGGATCGCGCGGCGGAAGTGGTCGCCAACTTCGGCGAATACGGCCTTGCCCAGCCGAGCGCCCGTTTCACGCTGCACAATCGCGGCGGCACCAACACGGTGCGATCAAGCATTTCCTTTGGCGCGGCAGCGAAAAATTCGGATCAACTCTACGCACGCCGCCACGATGAGGACACCGCCTACACCGTGGCCCGCGCCGATCGCCAGCGGTTGCCTTCGTGGCCGTATCAATTGCGCGACCGCCAACTGTGGCAATTCACCGGCAAGGATGTGGCAAAGCTTACCGTGACCCTCGGCGACAAAGTCGCCACGCTGGAACGCAACAACGCCGGCCAATGGACGCAACCGGGGCGACAACTTTCGGCAAAGGAAACCAGTGAAATCAATTTGGCACTGGATCAACTCGGGCAATTCCAAGCCCGCGACTGGACCGCGCGCGGCGATGACAAGCGCGGGGTGTACGGGATTCTCAAGGAGAAAAAATCGCTAACGCTGCAACTGCGGCGAGACGGAAAAACGATTGAACGCAAACTGGAATTCGGCCGACGCTCCACTCGCCGCAATCCTTTTGCGATGGCCACGGATCCATTGAAGCAGGAGCCGGTGGTGTTTGAATTTCCTCTGGAAATTTACGAGGACTCAGTGTTCGATCTATTAAGGCTAACGCAAACGCGTTAGCGGTCACCCAACGCGTTAGCGGTCACCCAACGCGTTAGCGGTCACCCAACGCGTTAGTCGCTTTATCGTCTGGAACGCTTCGCCTTGAGTTGGGCGGCGGAGTAAAGGATCGCTTGGTTGAGCGCTTTCGCTTCGTCTTCGGTCATATCGCCGCCTTCTTCGAGTCGCTTCTCGGCCTTGGCCAAGGCTTCCTCGGCGGCGGCTTCGTCGACGTTGGCACTGTCGATAGCGTTGTCGGTGAGGATGGCGACGTGGTCGCCGGTGATTTCGGCGAAGCCTTCGCCCACGGCCAGAATTTCTTCCGCGCCGCTGCGTTTGACGACGAGTTCGCCCGCTTGCACTTTGGTCATCAACGGAACGTGGTTCGGGTAAATGCCCGTGTCGCCCTCGCTGCCGGGGAGGGTGACCATATCCACGTCCTCGGAGTAAATGACTGACTCCGGGGTGACGATTTCAAGTTTGAGCGTGTCGGCCATTTTGAAAACGGGTTGACAATTAGTCCTGAATTTCGTCGATGCCGCCCTTCATATAGAAATTACTCTCCGGCACATCGTCGTGTTTGCCATCGAGAATTTCCGCGAAGCCTTTGATGGTGTCCGCCACATCCACCTGTTTACCAGGAGTGCCGGTGAACACTTCCGCCACACTGAAGGGCTGCGAAAGGAAGCGCTGAATTTTGCGCGCGCGAAACACGGTCTGTTTGTCCTCCGGCGATAGCTCGTCCATTCCGAGAATGGCGATGATGTCCTGCAATTCCTTGTAGCGTTGGAGCACCGCCTGCACGCCGCGCGCCACGCGGTAATGCTCGTCGCCCACGATGTCGGCAGTAAGCGCCAGCGAAGTCGAGGCCAGCGGATCCACGGCAGGATAAATGCCCAGCTCGGCGATGGAACGCTCGAGCACGATGGTGGCGTCCAAGTGGGCAAACGTCGTGGCAGGCGCGGGGTCAGTCAAATCATCCGCCGGCACGTACACCGCTTGGAAGGAGGTGATGGAACCTTTCTTCGTGGAGGTAATGCGTTCCTGCAAATCGCCCATCTCAGCGGCCAACGTGGGCTGGTAACCCACCGCCGACGGCGTGCGGCCGAGCAGCGCGCTCACCTCGGAACCCGCTTGTGAGAAGCGGAAAATATTGTCCACAAAAAGCAGCACGTCCTGATTTTTTTCGTCCCGGAAATATTCCGTCACCGCCAGCGCCGAAAGCGCCACGCGCAAACGCGCGCCGGGGGGCTCATTCATCTGGCCATACACGAGGCCAATCCGCGAGCCGGGCGCGAGCACCGGCAAACCGCGATCATTAAATTTCGTGTGACCGTTTTCGTCCTTCTCCGTCTTGATGACGTCGGCCTCAATCATTTCATTGTAAAGATCGTTACCCTCGCGCGTGCGTTCACCCACGCCGGCGAACATCGAAATGCCGCCGTGCAGCTTCGCGATGTTATTGATCAGCTCCATAATGATCACCGTCTTGCCCACGCCGGCGCCACCAAACGCGCCAACCTTGCCGCCCTTCAGGAATGGGCAAATCAAATCAATCACCTTGATGCCGGTGGTGAGTACCTGCTGCGAAGTGGATTGCTCGGTAAGCGGCGGCGCCGCGCGGTGAATGGGGTTGAACGTGTCGGCCTCGACCGGCCCTTGCTCGTCCACGGCCTCGCCGGTGACGTTGAACACGCGACCCATCACAGCATCGCCGACAGGCATACTAATGGGCGCGCCCGCATCGGTGAGTTCCATTCCGCGCTGCAAGCCCTCGGTGGAGCTCATCGCCACAGCGCGCACCCAGTTGTCGCCCAAATGCTGTTGCACCTCGAGCGTCAGCTTGGTGGTCTCGCCGCTCGCCTCAAACTCGACGGTGAGCGCGTTGTAAATGGCGGGCAGGCTATCGGGGAATTCCGCGTCCACCACCGGTCCAATAATTTGTACAATCTTGCCTTTATTCATTTCGTAATTCTCTGGTTAAAAATTTATTTTGATTAATTCCCAAGAGCCATTTGAGCGGTGGTGATTTCCAACAGCTCATTGGTAATCGCCGCCTGACGCATCTTGTTGAACGTAAGCGTAAGATCCTTGATGAGATCATTCGCGTTGTCGGTCGCGTTTTTCATCGCCACCATCTTCGAGCTAAACTCACTCGCCTTGGCCTCGAGTAAAATTTGGTGCACCTGAAAATTCAAATAATGCGGCAGCAACTCACCGAGCACGCAGCCCGCCGAAGGTTCAAAGAGAAATTCGGTGGTGCCACCGGGAAGTTCGGTGGACATTGCTTCGCCCTCCACGCCGGCGCTCACGCCTTTGATTTCCGTAATCGGCAGCAGCGTTTGCACCTCGGGCTGTTGCACGACGGTGTTAATGAAATTCGAGAACGCAATGTCCACGTGATCCACCTCGCCACTTTCGAAAAGATCCACCGCCATCTTGGTGATCACCCGCGCTTCGGCAAAGGTCGGGCGGTCGGCATAAGAACATTCCGCCGCCAAATCCCAACCCGCACGCGTGGCGTGCTGCGCGCCTTTACGCCCTGCAGAAATCACGCGTGTGTCGTCCTTAATAAATTCATCGCTCACCAACCGCAATAAGTTGGTATTTACCGCGCCGCACATTCCCTTGTCTGTGGTCACGAGAATCAACGCCCGCCGTTCGCCGCCGCGGGATTCCATCAGCGGATGCTCAAAATCGCCCGCGTGCGTCACCACCTCGCCGAGCATCCGATTCATCAACTCCGCATACGGCCGGCCGCCCATCGCCGCCTGCTGCGCACGCGCCATCTTGGCCTGCGCCACCTTCTCCATCGCATTGGTGATCTGCGCTGTTTTCTTGACGGACGTGATCCGCCGCCGAATGTCACGGGTGCTGGGCATTGAGTTCGTTACTTATTAGCTGACTTAAAATCTTCGAAGGCGGATTTGAGGTCGGCCTCGGTGGCGTCGTCGAGTTTGCCTTCGGTGACGATTTTGTTCAGCAAATCGGCTTTGCGATCCTGCAAATAGGCGGTGAGGGATTCCTGTGTGGACTCCATTGCATCCACGGCCACGTCGTCGAAGTGGCCGTTTTGCACGCCCCACAAAATACTCACCTGCACCGGCACGGGCACGGGTTTGAATTGCGCCTGCTTGAACACTTCCACGATGCGTTTGCCGCGTTCGAGCTTGGCTTTGGTGGCATCGTCGAGGTCGCTGCCGAACTGCGCGAAGGCCGCCAGCTCGCGGAATTGCGCGAGGTCCAGCTTGATGGTGCCGGAGACTTGCTTCATCGCCTTGGTCTGCGCGGCAGAACCCACGCGGCTCACGGAGAGGCCCACCGAAATGGCGGGACGCACGCCTTGATAAAAAAGGTCGGTCTCCAAAAAGAGCTGACCGTCGGTGATGGAAATCACGTTGGTCGGAATGTATGCCGACACGTCGCCCGCTTGCGTTTCGATGATGGGCAACGCGGTAAGCGACCCACCGCCGGCATCGTCGGACAATCGCGCCGCGCGCTCGAGCAAGCGGCTGTGCAAATAAAATACATCGCCGGGATACGCCTCGCGACCGGACGGCCGTTTGAGCACCAGCGAAACCTGCCGGTAAGCCACCGCGTGTTTGGACAAATCATCGTACACGATCAGCGCGTCCATGTTGTTGTCCATAAACCACTCACCCATCGACGCACCGGCAAAGGGCGCGAGGAATTGGTTCGTCGCGGAATCACTCGCCGTGGCGGCCACCACGATGGTGTGCTCCAGTGCGCCGTTTTCCTCGAGGTCTTGAATGACCTTCGCGACGTTGGCGCGCTTTTGGCCGATGGCCACGTAAATAGAATAGAGCGGCCGGAAATTCGGGTCGCCACTTTCGAGGCCCTCTTTATTGATGCGGGCGTTATTGATGATCGCGTCGATGCAGACCGCAGTCTTGCCGGTTTGGCGATCGCCAATCACCAGCTCGCGTTGGCCGCGGCCAATTGGGATCATCGCGTCCACCGCCATCACGCCGGTTTGAACGGGTTGGCTGACGGATTTGCGTTTGATAATGCCGGGCGCAATTTTTTCCACCGGATAATTTGCTTCGGCGGCGATGTCGCCTTTGCCGTCGATCGGCCGACCGAGCGCATCCACCACGCGACCGAGCAGCGCCTTGCCCACGGGCACAGACAGCAGCTTGCCGGTGGTCTTCACCTCATCGCCCTCGGCGATGCCGGTGTGGTCGCCGAGAATCACCGCGCCCACTTCCGTCTCCTCGAGGTTCAATGCGAGGCCCATCACTCCGCTGCCGAAGTCGAGCATCTCGTTCATCATCGCGCCGGTGAGGCCTTCGATTTTCGCCACGCCATCACCGATCTCGCGCACCGTGCCCACGTTCTCGCGTGCCACATCTGTTTTCGCGCCCGCGATTTGGGCTTCAATATCCTGCAGTAGGTTGCTCATAATTTTTCGTCGTTAAACTGATTAAAAACTTTCACTCAAAGTGGCCAAGCGCGTCTTCACGCTGCCATCAAAAACATCGTCGCCAATCTTCACCCGCATTCCGCCGATAAGATCCGCGTTCTCCACAAACTCAACCGTCACCTCGCCGTCTTTCAATCGGCCAAGACTCTCGCGCACATTGTGCTGCTGCGCATCGTTGAGCGCCACTGCGCTTTCCACACACGCGCTGCGGCTGGAAACATCCAGCTTCACCAAACGCTGCAGCTCCTGCAAAATGCCGAAGTACCCGCGCGGCTTTTTCTCAACCACCAACGCCACCGCCTGCCGCACGCGCCCTTCATCCAGCGCGCCCTCAACGTGACAGCTCTTAAAAAGCTGCTTCGCTTCGCGACGTGAT
Organism: Verrucomicrobiia bacterium; assembly: GCA_014239365.1. Lineage (GTDB taxonomy): Bacteria > Verrucomicrobiota > Verrucomicrobiia > Limisphaerales > UBA1100 > JACNJL01. Next base: position 74,709 of record JAAZZB010000031.1, read on the forward strand.
TGTTTGCTGCCTTTCATTTTGTTTCCTGTAGCGGCGCTCTGTGAGCGCCGACGGCGGTCATAGACCGCCGCTACAAATTATCGTTAAGCGGCCAATTCCTTGTTCGTCTCGTCGATCAAGCGTTGTTGGTCTTCACTCGTGAGCACTTTGCCGCTGACCTTCGTGGTGGTCTCCACCACCAAACGGCCAATCTCGGCTTTCAATTCCGCCATCATCGTTTCGCGATCCGCCTCGGTGGCTTCGCGGGCTTTGCGAATAATTTCTTCCGCCTGCTTCACCGCCTCCTGCGCTTTGGCCTCGCCCACTTTCTCAGCAGCGGTCCGCGCTTCATCGATCATTTCCTGCGCCTTCGCGTTGGCATCGGACAATATCTGATCCTTCGCATCCTGCGTGCTCGCCAGCTCGGCCTTAATTTTATCGGCATTCTCGATGCCCTCGGCAATCTTCTGCTTGCGATCCTCCAGCACCTTCAGCACCGGCCCGTAAGCAAACTTCTTCAACGCCAACGCCACCACGAGAAACGCAATGCACTGCGAAATAAAGAGCTGCCAGTTGACGCCAAATTCTCTGAAGATTTCAGCTGCGGCTCCGCCGCTTTCTTCCGCGGCTAGTAAGATCAAGTTTTCCATAACAAAAATTTAATTAGCCGGACGGGCGAACCCGTCCGGCATTGATGCGTTACTTCGCGAGGAAGATCGCAATAAACACAACACCTTCAGCCAACGCGGCGAAGATGATCGCTTGCGTCCGGATTTCACCGGCGGCGCCGGGGTTGCGACCGGTGGCCTCGGCGGCTTTCATGCCCACCAAGCCCACGCCGATGGCGGAGCCGAGGGCCGCGAGACCCACGTGAAGTGTTCCAGTAATTGCTGCAAACATAGTCTTTGTCCTTCTGTTGTTCGTTATTTCAGTTGTTCCCAGTGGCCTCCACAGACGTGCGTGGTCCGACCGCCGAAATTATTTAGTGCGCGTGCTCCTCACCGTGGTCGTCGCCGTGATGCTCACACATCAGCGCGGTAAACACCGATGTGAGCAAAGCAAACACCAGTGCCTGCACTAGACCCACCAGAATTTCCAGCAGGTAAAACGGCAACACCGCCAGCCAGCCAAAATATGGGCCGCCTAGCTTGATGACTGTTTCCAAAATGTTTTCTCCGGCAAATACATTTCCATAGAGCCTGAAGGTGAGCGCCACCGGACGCACTCCGATGGACACCACTTCGATCAGGCCAACAAAAATGAAAATGCCCACGAGGAAAATGCCAAAGAATCCGGAGCCATGCCCTTTCAAATTAAAAATGTGACCAAAAAACCCACCCACACCAATAGCCTTGACGCTCCAATAAAGCCAAAGAACCATAAACAGTGCCGACATCGCGAGGGTCATATTTAAATCCGCATTCACGCCGCGTAACAAGGGCTGGGCAAAATGGCCGTGCTCGTCCATTCCCCAGCCCATCGTGCCCATTCCGGGAATGAGCCCAAACCAATTGGCGAACAAAATGAAAATGAAGATGGTCCCGAAAAACCAAAACGTTTGCTTTACCATTTGCGGGCCAACAATGCTCTCGAAAAAGCCGTAAAGCCCTTCCACGAGGTACTCCACAAAATTCTGTAGGCCGGATGGAATAAGCTGCACTTTACGTGTCGCGAGCTGCGCCACAATAATAATCCCCAACGCCACAATGATGGTGACAAACATGGAATTGGTAATCTGCAATGGCCCCACCTCGTGAATCACCGGCGCGTGAGGTGAAAGCCCTTCGGCGTGCTCAGCGTGCTCGCCGTGGGTGGACGCAGAATGGCCTTCCTCGTGGCTCTTGGGCTGATTTTCGTCGGAAGACGGTTTTTCGGCCAGAGCCAGAGGGATCGCGAGAAACAGGAACAGGGCGACTAAAATCCTCTGCATTTGCATCAAAATAGTGCTTTTTGCGCCCAAAACGGGCGGGAAAACAATCTAAAGCGCGGCCAAAATAGGGTGTGTGAAACTTTTCACAAGCTTTTTCTGAAAAAAATGAAAATTAGTTTTTAAGAGCGGTTTTTTCGGGCTCATTCGGAAGGGCGTGAATTGTAGCCCGGACCGGTGGTCCGGGCCCCGGGCCAACGGCCCGGGCTACATTTTTCTGGGCCAATCGCCCCGGGAATCAACCGCCCGACGAATTGGAGAGCACTGAAGGTGCGAAATATTGTGCACGGAACAATTTCGGGCTTTCAGCCCTTGGATTAGTTTTGGGCATTTACCCGGGGCGTTGCCCCGGGCTATCACATTGCGCACCTTCGGCGCTCACCATTAGAGATTGAATCCGAGTGAAAACGCACTGCGTGAAATAGAGCCTCAAAAAACTACTCAAGAAATCAACCGCACTAAATCCCTGGCTTTTGTTTCAGCACCGTCGAGGACTCGGTCCAATACCTCCTCGGTCACGTCGTGTTGGGTGAGGACTCGTTGCTTGAAATGATCGCGCCACGTTTCGTCTTCCGGTGTTTCCAAATCGTGCACGTAAAAAATCGGATCGGGCCGCAGCTCGCTGTCCGGATCGTTCTGCGCGCTGATGGCGGCGCCGATGTCCTCGGGCATTTCCCATTCATTGCAAACTAACGCGCCCAGCTCGGCGTGGTCCCAGCCGAAGGTTTCTTTTTCCAATTCGTGCAATGGTTTTTCGCTCTCGGCGGAGGCTCTATAAATTTTGGCGTACTCGCGGCCTTTGCTGGCGGCGATAATCGGCACGCTGAAGTCTTCCAAAAAACCCGCCGAGAAACACAGCCCGGCCAAAGGCGGCGCGGTGATGTCGGCCAACTCACGGGCAATCACTGCGCGCCGTCCGGCGCGTTGCCAGAAAGCGGTCATATCCAAATATTTGGGCACGTTGCTGGGCACAGCCATTTTTGCGCCGAGCATCATCACGATGCGTTCGAGATCGGATTTGCCGAGCATTGTCACCGCGTGATCGAGGCTCTTGATGGGGGTGCGCGGGGCGTAGGCGGTGGAGTTCACCGTGCGCATCACGCGCGAGGTGAGGTCGGGATCGAGCGCCATCACTTCGGCAATGTGCGCCGAGGAAGCGCCCGGCTCGCGCAAGCGCCGCAATGCCTCGAAGATGGTTTTGCGAAACTTAGGCAATTCATAGTCGCCCAAAATTTCGTGCAGCCGCGCGTGGGGATCTTTATTTTTTAAAAATGAAAACATCGCTCAATGCCCGCGTGAAGCAAACTTGGTGGCCAAAATAGAAAGCAAAGCGCCCAGCCCCAAATAACCAAACGCAATATGCACAATCAGCACTCCCTGCCCGATGGCCGAGGTGGGTGACACGTCGCCGTAGCCGAGCGTGGTGAAGGTGACCACGCTATAATAAAGGTACGGAATAAAGTCGCCGCCCAATTCCTCGATGCCTTTGAGATGGCTGCCGCCGCCGGCCGGCTTGGCCCATTGATCGAGCGCCCAGTAAATGAAGCCGAAGAGCAGTACGTTCAGCGTGAGGAACAATCCCCAGCGCGTAAGGCTGCGGCCGCAGTTGCTGGTCCATTTCCAGGCATAGTAAACGCAACGCGTGATCCGGCTTTGATGTTTGTATTCGTACAGGAAATTTTCATCGATGATGTGCTGACGCACGAGGTAAGCACCGGCGAAGTCGATGTCGCGAATGTCCGCGCCGATCCAATCAGCGCGCGTGTAGTTTTGCACTTCGCGGAGCTGCGAGCCGCGCAATGAGGTGTTGCGGAAATTCACGCCCTCGATATTTGTCGCGCGCAAATCCGCATCGGCAAGATCCGCTTGATCAAAGTCCGTGCTCTCGAGATCCGCTTCGTACATTCGGCAACGCGCCAATTTCGCCGCACGAAAATCCACATTCCGGATCTGCGCCTCAACAAAAGTGGCGTCCTCCATTTTCGCGTGGTAGCAGTTTGCGTCCGTAAAATCGGTCATCCCAAACCCCGCCTTGAAGGCTTTGCATTCGGTAAGGTTAGCGCCACGAAACGTAGTGCCGAGAAATTCCGCGCCATCCAAGGTGGCCTTATAAAGCTTGGCCCCGTCGAAATTGGCACTCGGGCAGCACGCGCCGGAAAGATTGCACCGGCTCATTTCGCAGCCGGAAAAGTTGCACCCCGTCAAATCCAGCTCCGACAAATCCGCATCGGTGAAGCGTACCCCTCGCAAATCCAGCAACTCCGGCGCCAAGGGCTCGCCCGTTTCCTTGGCACGCCGCAACGCGCTAATGATGTTTTCCGCTGATTGAGTGGCCTCCATCGCTGCGGGACGAAACTGCCGCCCCTTTCAATTAACCTAAACCCGACCCGCCAATTCCTCAAGCAAAATGCGCGTTGCCAGCCACGCCCGCGTCACCTACCCTCCCGCCCATCAAACTTGCCAAACCCAGCAAGCCCAGCCAAAGCGCCGAGGATTATCTCGAGCGCATTCACGAGCTCATCGAAGCCAAAGGCTCCGCCCACGTGGCCGACATCGCCCAGTCGCTCAACGTCGGCCAGCCGAGCGTCACCAGTATGGTGCAAAAACTAGCCGACGACGGCTACCTCCGCTACGAAAAATACCGTGCCATCACCCTCACTGACGAAGGCCGCGCTGTCGCGCTGCACATTCGCGACCGCCACATCGTGCTCGCCAGTTTCTTCACCCTCTTCGGCCTCGACGACGAAACCCAAGCGCGCGACATCGAAGGCATCGAGCATCACCTCAGCCCCGACACCTTAAAAACTCTCGCCGACCTCACCACATTTTTTCAGCAAAATCCTGACGCCCTCGCCGAGTTCCAATCCTCGCGCAAAAAATAATCCGCAGCAATGACCCCCACCTTCGACCGCCTGCTCGACCTCGCGCGGGCCGAAGTGCAAACCGCCATCGACGAATTGCCTGACGAACTCCGCTCCGCCGCCGAGGCCGTGGTCGTCACCCTCGAGCCCGCCCCCAATCCCGACTACGTCGCCGATGGCATCGCGCCGGACACCCTCGGCCTTTTCCTCGGCGAATCAATGGCCGACCCGCCCAGCTCTCATCCGCAGCCCACACAAATAATTCTCTTCCTAGAAAACCTCTGGGAATTCGCTGAGCACAACCAAGCCATTTACCTCGACGAAGTCCGCACCACTTACCTCCACGAACTCGGCCACTACTTCGGCTTCGACGAAGACGATTTGGAAGAACGCGGGCTGGAGTAGTTTGGTTGAGGGTTGAGGGGAAACCCATTTGCATTTAGGATTTCGTTCACGGAATTTTTTATGAGCTGGATTGATATTAGCGTCCCACTAAAAAACGGAATGGTCCATTGGCCTGGCGATCCCGCGTTCCAATCGCGCCTTGCCAAAACCCTTGGCGACGACTGCCCCTGCAATCTCACCCACCTCGATATGAGCGCCCACACCGGCACGCATATGGATGCCCCGCGCCATTTCATCGCCGATGGAAAAACAATGGAAGCGATGCCCATCGACGCCACCATCGGCCCCTGCCGCGTCATTGAAATCCACGACCCCACCGCCATCACCGCCGCCGAACTCGAGCCGCACAAACTCCAACGCGGCGAACGCATCCTCTTCAAAACCCGCAACTCCGCCCGCAGTTGGCAAACCGATGCCTTCGATGAAGACTTCATTTACATCGCCCAGGACGCCGCACGCCATCTCACCGCGAGCGGCGTGATGACCGTGGGCGTCGATTACCTCAGCGTCGGCGGCTTCAAAAAAGACGGTGTGGAAACCCACGTCGAATTGCTCGGCGCAGAAGTCTGGATCATCGAAGGCCTCAACCTCGCCGCCATCGCCCCCGGCGAATACGACCTCGCCTGCCTCCCCCTAAAAATAGTCAACAGCGACGGCGCCCCCGCCCGAGCCATCCTCCGCCCGCGGTAAAAAAATGTGCTGCCGGCATCTTGCCGGCAGACCTTACGTGTCCCTACCAAAACTTGCACCCACCCCCTTCCGTGATATAAAAACCTCTGCGCCCTATGCGCTGAAATCGTGCGCCCCAAATCTGCCGGCAAGATGCCGGCAGCACATAAAAATGCGAACCCTCATTATCGGTTGCGGCTACGTTGGCTTGCCGCTCGGGCAGGCACTTGCCGACGCGGGCCACGAAGTACACGGCGTGCGGCGCAACGCGTTCACCGCCAAAGGCATCACGCCGCACGCGCTCGACATCACCGAGACCGATGCGCTCGACGTATTGCCGCGTGATTTTGATTGGGTCATCAATACCGTCTCCTCCGCTCGCGGTGATGCTGAAACGCATCGAGCGGTGTTTGTGGATGGCACAAAAAACTTGCTCGATTGGCTGGGCGATTCATCGGCGCGCGTGCTCTTCACCAGCAGCACGAGCGTGTATCCCCAAACCGATGGCGGTTGGGTGGACGAAGCCAGCCCCGCCAACGGACCCGTGCTGCGCGAAGCGGAAAAATTTTTTCTCAATGCGCCACAAGCCACCACTGTACTTCGCGTAGCTGGGATTTACGGACCAGAACGTGGTTTTCTTTTTCGTCAATTTTTGAAAGGCGAAGCCGTGCTCACCGAGGGCGGCGCGCGTTGGATAAATATGATCCACCGCGATGACGTGGTGGGCGCCATCCTCGCCGCGATGAATTGCGAGCCGAGCATTTACAACGTGGCCGATGATGAGCCGGTAACGCAGCACGAATTTTTTGAATGGCTCGCGCAGCGTTTGAGCAAACCGATGCCGCCGGACGGGGAACGAGTTTCCCGCAAGCGGGTGGCGACGAGCAAGCGCGTGCGCAATGCGAAGTTAAAGGCGTTGGGATGGCGCTTGAAGTTTGCGACGTTCCGCGAGGGGTACGAACAGTTAATCCGTGAAGAGTAGGGCGAATCCAAAGACCGCGCCCTACCCGACACGGAACGAAATGCGCGCGATAAATTCTGCACCGAAAGCATTCTGCAGCCGTTCCAAAATTTCGTGCCGACGGTAGCGCACGATTTCGCTGAGCCACACGTTGCTGTCCACATTTACAAACAGCGTGCCTTTGTGAATGCCGGCGGGCTGTGCGTGCGCGGTCACGCTGGGGTCGATGAGGTTGCGCCACACTTTGGCGACCTCCGCCTCGCGCCGGCGTTGATCCAACCCCAACCGTTTCATCACGTTAGGCATCAGGTGGGCGGGAGACCGCGCGCGGTCAGCATGAGCGCGCTCTTGTTCGCTGAGGTCGATGCCCCGCCACGCGGTGAGCACGCGCCGCGCCGCTCGCGTGGGCGGTGATGCGCTCATCGGTTGAGTTCGTTTGGCTTGCACAACGCGCGGAGTGTCGGCCAATTTTCGTTCTTCGCGAAGCTCACGTTATTCAAACTTGTGATTGCCAATTCGACGCGAACTTCACGGGAGCAAACTGCGAATAGGCGCGAACAAATCAGTACGCTGTTAATAAGAGACAACGCTTGAATGCTTGACCGCACAAGTTGCTGTGTGGTACTTCTTTGCTGGCCACAATATGTGGCCTTTCTGCCAAGGAGGTTTGGAATATTTGACTGATGCGCTGTCCGAAGTGCGAATGTATTGAGGACAAGGTGATTGATTCGCGCTCGTCCAAGGAGGGGGCAATTATTCGCCGCCGCCGCGAGTGTGCCCAGTGCACGCATCGGTTCACCACCTACGAGCAGATTGAACACCAACGGTTGATGGTGGTGAAACGGGATGGGCGTCGTGAAGAATTTGCGCGGGACAAACTGCTCTCGGGTATTTCCAAGGCCTGCCAAAAACGCCCCATCAGTCAACAGGTCATTGAGGACCTCACGCAGGGTATTTATGATTCGATTTCAGAAGAATACTCCGAGGAGGTGCCCGGAATGGCGATTGGCGAGGCGGTGATGAACGGCCTCCGCGAAATCGATCAAGTGGCCTATGTGCGATACGCGAGCGTGTACCGCCGCTTTGAGGAGGCCGATGACTTCGTCCAAGCCGTGAAGAAACTCGAGACAAAGCATGATTCAGCTACATACCGACTGCCTGGTTTTTGAAACCTCCGACGGCGAAGCCATCCCTTGCTCAGCGCAGGACGTCACCGTCGAATTACTCGGCGATGCCGCGCACGAGTTGGATCCCTTTATGGTCACCGAAGCGGCCGAGGCGGTTCTCTTTCATTTCAAAGTGGACCTAAATAAATCTTCCGTATCGGTTGGTGAATTCACGCTCGCACTCGAACGCATCCTGCGCGGGTTCGGCTTCAAAGTAATGGCCGCCGATGAGGATGATTGCGATGCCGACGCCGCCGAAACCAATCTGCACGACCTCGCCCATCAAGCCGGCGAAGGATTGGAGATGGTTTTCTTCTGCACACTGCGCGACCAAATCCACGCCGACCTCCACGGCAAACCCGAACTGCTCCGCGTAAAAGGACTGCGCGAGGCGGTCAAGAAACTCACCGGCGCAAAGCAATGGAGCCCGCGCTGTCAGAAGCTCAACGATCAAATCGTCGATTATCTGCGCCACATCGTTTCCAAACATCAACAGCAAGCCAAGCTCACGCTGATGATTGTGTGATGACCCTCTTCGAGAAAATCATCGCCCGCGAAATTCCCGCCGACATCCTATTTGAAGACGACCTCGTCCTCGCCTTCAACGACATCAACCCGCAAGCGCCCACGCACGTGTTGGTGATTCCCAAAAAGCCAATCCCCCGCATCGCCGAAGCCGAGCCCGAAGATCATCAAGTTCTCGGTCATCTACTATTGAAAGCCCGCGAAATCGCCGCCGACCTTGGCCTCCAAGAAAACGGCTTCCGCCTCGTCATCAACAACGGCAAAGACGGAGGCGAAACCGTCCCCCATTTGCACCTACACATTTTGGGCGGCAGAACGATGGCTTGGCCGCCGGGGTGAGGGTAGGGCGGTTTCTCCGAAACCGCCGCGGCGCGCTCGGAGAGCACGCCCTACCTTTTCCTCAACGAAGCCAAGTACTCAATCAAGTCCACCAACTCCGCTTCCTTCAACGTCAAATGCAATCCCGGCGGCATTAGCGAAATTGGCTGTTGTGCGCGGCTTTTGATGTTCGGCTTCGCGTGCTTCGTCACTGCGCCGGTGGGGCCTTTCACGGAAATCTCATCGTCCGTTTCGCTTTCGATGATGCCGAAAGCGGCGTTGCCGTCGTTCATCAACACCAGCCACGCTTCGTAACCGAAGGCAATCCCCGCGCTCGGATCGAGGATGGATGCGTACAATTCTGTCTTCGGCAGTTTATCGCCAATCTCCGTCAACGCCGGGCCCACTTCGATTCCCGCATCGCCCACTTTGTGACAACGCGCGCACTGCACCGCTTCGCGCAAAAAAATCTTCGCCCCATTGGCAATGTCGCCCTTGCGTTTGGCTAACACCGCCACCGGCGGCAAAGGCTTTGCATTCGCGCCCAAAAGCGGCGGCAACACCTTCGCCGCTTCCGCCTTAATCGCCGGCCAACGCGCAGTGCTCAACGCAAGGCTCGCAGTGAACTTCGCGTTCGGCGGCAACTTCCCCGCCTTCGCCAAAGCCAGCAATTGCTTCGCGCCCGCCTCGAAATTCGCCAAGCCCTTCACCGCTTCCTTGCGCACGTTGACGTGCAGCTTGGCATCGATCACCAAAGGCGCGAGCAGCGGAATGACTTTTTGGTTATTGCTGTTCCCCAACGCTTTCGCAATCGCGGCGGCTTGTTTTGCATCCTTACCGGTGAGCAACGCGGCCACGGCTTTTTTGCCGTCACCCGCCAACACCATTCCTAATGCCTCCACACCGGCGGGGTCATTGGGATGCTTCACCGCCACGGCCAACAAATCCGCTTCGCGTCCTTTCACCTGGAATTTTTTAATCAACGCCACCGAACGCGCCTCGCCCCGCACCGCATCGAGCACTTGATTCAGCCTCTCCTTGAGCGCGGCATTGGAATTCACCAAAGCCGGTTCCAGCCGGCCGAGTGCTTCAATCAACGTGTTCACCCGTTCCGGCGGCAACGGCTCCGCAGCCGATAAATTGCTAACCAACAACAAAATGGCGATGAACTGTTTCACACGGGCATTATAATGGCAGACAAAAAAACCAGCCAGCATTGATGTGTGATAAAGTTGAAGATCGTTGGCGTGGGAATTCAGAAAATGAGTGACTGGGCGTTTCCACCCTCACCCCAACCCTCTCCCTGAGGGAGAGGGAGAATGCGCACACACGAGGAGGAAAAGTAAGGCATTCTGGAAAAAGCGCGGCCCTTCGGTTTCCCTCTCCCTCAGGGAGAGGGCAGGGTGAGGGTGAACGGCAACTCAATCCAATCCGTGAAAATCTGTGAAATCCGTGTCAAAAAAATGCGCTACAACCCCAACGCAATTCGGGCGAGGGCTTTGTCGCGTTCTTTGCCTTTGGGGATGAAATCGAGGGCGCGGAGGTAGCGGGGTTTGTCGGCTTCGGCGGTGGCTTTATCGAGGATGATGTCGGCGAGATACTTCGCCGCGTGCGTGCCACGACAACGCCAAATAATGTCGCGCGCGGCGGGGGTGTTGAGCTTGGGCGATGTCTTCAACCACGCGTCAAAGAATTTATTTTCCTGTTTGTCCGCGGCCAAGCCCAAGGCCTCGAGGTACCATCGATCTTTGCCACCGTGCGCGTTGGCCAGATACGCCCACAGCGCGGGGGCTTCCGGACTCTTGTGATGCCGCAGAGCAATGAGGCATTCGCGGCGGACAACCGGGCTATTATCGTCGGCCTTATTTCGGATAGAAATAAATGTGTTGAGCTTCAGTTGACGCAAAACGCGAATGGACAATGCCCGGATGTTTTCATCTCTATCAACAGCGGCCTTGATTAGCAAAGGGGTGCGGATGCCTTTGTTCTGAGCGAGCAACCAAAGGGCACGCGCCCGATGAGGTGGAGAGCCGTCCTCCAACAGCTTCAGCAAAATTGGGGTGGCCTCTTTTCGATTTTTTAATTCTGTAAATGCAATTTGCCGAACGGAGTTGTTTGGATTCTCCAAGGCTTTGACAAGGCCCTTGGCTGTTATAAAATCCAACTTCGGTTGCTTGTATCCCTTGTGCCCTTTGGGCGTGATTCGGAATAATCGGCCGCGGTCGAGGTCGCCCATTCGGTGGCCGCCTACGCCGGGGTCGTACCAGTCGGCGACGATGAGCGAACCGTCGGGTGCTACCTTCACGTCGGAGGGGCGGAACCATTTATCGCGCTTGGCGCCGTCGAGGATGTTGACGGTGGTGGCGGTGTAACCCGCGCCGCTGGGCTTCACAGGATACGCGCGAACGATGCTGGGGCCGGCGTCGCAGTGGATGAGTTGGCCGTGAAAAATTTTCGGCAGCAAGTCGCCTTCGTAAACGCAAATGCCGGTGGGCGAGCCCGCGCCGGTTTGGAGGAGGTTGGGCATCACGCCCGGATCGTTGAGATGCCAGTGGCGCAGCGGGATGGTTTTCTCGAGGTTGGTGCGTTTGGTCTTCCAGCCCGCGCCGGTGAACTCGTCTTTGTAGCCGTAGTTGCCGTACTCCATCACGTAGTTGATGCGCACGCCGCGGTTGCCGTCGTCGTCGTTGTCGCTCTGCCAAATGGTGCCGAAGCTGTCGACGGTGACCATCCAGTTGTTGCGAAAATTCCAGCCGAGCGTTTCCACTTCGCTGCCGTCGAGTTTGCAGCGAAACACCATTCCTTCCTGATACGGCTTGCGATTGGCGGTGACCACATTGCCGGCAAGATCGATGACTGGTTTGCCGTTCTTATCTTTCAACTGTTTGCCGGAGTTGCCGAAATTGAAATACAAACGGCCGTCCGGCCCGAACATAAATTGATGAATCCCGTGGTCGTGCTGCGCGCCGCTGATGCCGCTAAAGAGCGTCTCTTTTTTGTCGGCCTTATCGTCGCCGTCCACGTCGGTGAATACCTGCACTTTATCCAGCGCGCTGACTATGACGCGTGTGTTTTTGCCATCCACCGTGCCGAGCACGCACACGCCGTGTGCGGAATCGATGTCGCGGCCTTGATAGAACACTTTCTTTTTGTCCGCCTTGCCGTCGCCGTCGGTGTCTTCAAGAATGAGAATGCGGTCGCCTTCGGGTCGCTTGTTGCGGTGGCCGCGATAGTTGATGACCTCGCACACCCACACGCGGCCGCGATGATCGATGTCGATGTTGGACGGGCTGAGCAACATCGGCTCGGCGGCGAATAGCTCGACTTGCAACGCGGGATGGACATCGAGATTTTTTGTGGCATCCGCCGGGGTGCGACCGGCGGCGTTTCCCGGGCCACCGACCCGGGATACAGCGGCAAATTTCGGTTTCTCCGTGAATACGTGAAACTGCACGCTGGCTTGGTTGCCGCAGTTGCCTTGGTCGGTGCCGCCGTTATCGAGGCCGACGGTGGAATTGAATTTCACAAACTTGTGGCCCTTGGGCAGCGTGTAACTGACGAGCGAGTTGGCGTGCGCACCGATGCCGAAGGACACTGATTTGCCCGCGATACGCATTGGTTTGCCGCCGGCATTTTTGTTCACGTTTACATTGCCGAAACCGCTCGCGGCGCTTTTCCATTTCAACGAGGTCAAGCGCGTGGGCATCCCGGCGGCATCGATGAGCGTGGGCTCGGCCCAGTCAGCCCAATCGCAGCTGAAGCCATCGCCGCCGTCGGTGATGACGAGGTGCAGTTCCTTCGCACCCGCGATATTGGCCTCGAGCTTGGCGGGGCCGGATTTTTTGGTGAGCACTTTGGAAACCGCCGTTGCCTTTGGGCCGGTCACTTTGCTGGTCGGCTTGGGGCCGGGATTGCTTTTGGGCTTGGGACGGCGGCCGCCTTTTTTGTCGAGGTTCTCGTACAAATCTTTTTCCACTAACTTGCTGGGCACGCCGCTCGCGGGCACTTCGGCTTTGGCGACCCACACGATGGCGTTGAGGACGGTCTTGCGAAAATCGTCGTTGGCCCAGTTGAGATGATTGTGGCCGCCGGTGAAGCCAAAACCGCGTCCGCCATTGGCGCGCTCGAACGCCCACGCAACGTGCTGGCTTTCGCCCGCCGCGACTGATTTGCGAACGGTCGGGTTGCCGCTGTGCGCGCCGTTGCCGCGTTTCATTGTGGCGGCGGGGGCGACGTCAGAGAGGATGGGCGTGACGCCTTTCATGCCCGGCGCGAAGCGCATATGAAAATACCATTCGTCGTTGGCCTTGAAGGGCTTGACGCCTTGCGTGATGGGATGCTGGGGGAGCTTTTTGAAATTGGCGGTCCAGTGCGGATTGACTGACAAATGAGTTTCAAAACAACCGCCCTGCCACGCAACGAATTCCTTGTTGCCCTTGGCCGTGGTGGGCTCCACGGCGTAATGAATGGTGAGAAAGCCAACGCCCTTGTCCATGAGCTTGCCGAGCAGTTCCAAATTTTTCCCCTGCAACGCGGGGTGGCGTCCGCCGCCGTCGCTGTAAATCACCACCGCATCGGCGCCATTGAAAACTGAATTATCCTTCGGCCAGCCGTTGAGGACGACGGTGCTCGCAACAAGATCGCTCGCGCCTTGCTTGAGGCATTTGGCGAGCAATTGAATGCCGGCGTTGTGCTCGTGCGAGAGCGGGCCGTGGCTCGGCGGGCCGGCGATCATCACGACCTTTTTGGGGGCGGCGAAGGCGGAGACGGAAAAGGCGAGGAGGAAGATTAGTTTTTTCATAAAGCGGTTTTTAATTTCCAATGACCAAAACCCAATGACCAATGAGCAATGACCAAACCCCAAGGAAATCCCAATGTCCAATGCCCAAGGAGTTGGCTTTGGTCATTTGGGCTTGGTCATTCCTTGGTCATTGGGGTTTGGGTGTTGGACATTTTTCCTGTCACTTCAAATTCTTAATCCGAATGTTCCGAAACTGCACGGTCATCGCCGGGCCTTGATGCAGTTGCAGTGCGAGCAAGCCGTCGGGGCGGCGGGCTTTTTCGTCGTTGTCCACGAGCACCGTCGTTTTCACGCCGTTGATGTAATGCACAAAATGGAAGCGCTCGGCGACGATGCGGTATTTGTTCCACTCGCCTTTCTTGATGGCTTTGCCGATTTCCTTGGAGTCGCCAAATTTCTCGGCTTTTTTCTGGAGCTTACCTTTGTCGTTCAAGGAAAGCGTGGTGTGGAAGCCGCGGTCGGAGAGGATGCCGCGGAAGGCTTCGCCGTAACAAATGCCGGAGTAACGATCGCCCGCCTCGAAGTCGGCTTGATAGCCGCCGATGCGCCAGCCGTCGTTTTCGCCGCCTTTTTTAAAGCTGCGATATTGGATGCCGCTGTTGCCGCCGGTGATTTTGTATTCCAGTTCGAGGATGAAGTTTTTTGTGGTGCCGCCTTTCCAAATGATGAAGGTGTTGCCCTTCGTCGGATTGTCTTTGGTGGTTTGGCCGGTGATGGCGCCGTCTTTTACGCTCCAGAATTTGGGGTTGCCGTCCCAGCCTTTTAGAGTTTTGCCGTCGAAGATTTTTTCAAATCCTTTTTCTTCGGCAATGGCTTGAAACGACAGCGCGGTGACAAACAGAATGGTAATGAGTTTTTTCATGGTCGTTGGATTGGATGCTTTACTTGAACGCTTTCTTCAAAAACTTAAGTCCTTTGACGGCGATTTCTTCGCGCGTGGGTTCCATGCGCCGCCAGATGGCTGCGGCGCGGGCGATAACTTTCACATCCGTGGTGAAGCTCTCGATGACGACGTCGCCTTTGTAGCGGATGGATTTGAGCGCTTTGACGATGGGCGTCCAATCGATGTGATCGTTGCCGGGAGTGCCGCGGTCGCTGCCGCACGCGTGAAAGTGGCCGAGCAATTTGCCGGCCTTGCGAATGGCGGCGGCTTGGTTTTTTTCCTCGATGTTCATATGGAAGGTGTCGAGGTGCAACTTGAGCACGGGGCTGTTGACGGCTTTGATGAGGCGCAGGCCTTTTTCGCAGGTGTTGAGAAAATCCGTCTCAAAACGGTTGAGTGGCTCGACGCAAATCTGCACGCCTTTTTTCTCGGCATAAGCGGCGAGCACTTTGAGATTTTTGACCACGAGCGCGAACTCGCGTTTTTGTTCCTTCGGCTCCACCGCATCGGCCTTGCCGACGACGCTGTAAACGGGCCCAATGAGCGACGGGCAACCGAGGTTTACCATGTGGTCGATAAGCGCTTTGCAGTATTTCATCGCCTCGCGTTGATCCTTGGCGCTGCCGCGAAAGTCGCGCCCGGGGCCCATGCACGCGCAGACCGAGCCGCACGCGAGCCCGTGTTTGTCGAGGGCTTTGCGAACCTTCACCGAGTCAATATGCTCGGGAGCCTCGATGGGAATCTCAATGGTGTCGAAGCCCCACTTCACAAACTTGGGAAAGAGGCTGGTGGATTTCGTCGTAAACGGCGAAGTGAATAAAAAGGAGTTAATGCCAAATCTCATAACGTGAAGCGCCGATGCTAGGCAAAGGAGCTGGGAGGGTCAACGGATTTTATGAATGCCGCAGGGCCTCGATGGGGTCCAGCTCGGCGGCGCGGCGGGCGGGGTAAACGCCGAAGACGACGCCAACTACGGCGGAGATGCCGAAGGCGAGTAGCACGGCGGGGAGGGTGACGATGGTTTTCATTTCGGCGAAATGTTCCACCGCGAAGGGCAACGCCACGCCGAGCACCACGCCCACCACACCGCCGGCGATTGAGAGCACGACGGTCTCCACCAAAAACTGCGTGATGATTTGGCTTTTCTGCGCGCCGAGTGCGCGGCGGATGCCGATCTCGCGCGTGCGCTCGGTGACGGTCGCGAGCATAATATTCATAATCCCAATGCCGCCCACGATAAGGCTAATGCCGGCGATGGAGCCGAGTACGATGTTGAAAATGCGTTTGGTTTTTTCCGCCTGCCGCAGTAGCTCGAGCGGCACAATGATTTCGTAATCCATTTTTTTGTGCGCGGTTTTTAGCGCGGTGCGGATGGCGGGCACGGTGGCTTCCACTTGATCCACATCGGCCAGCTCCACCACCAACTCGTGCAGCTCCACGCGCTCGCGCATTGAGCCGCCGGTGGTGCGTTCGGTAAATAAAATGCCCAAGCGCGCGTGCGCGGCGGCGAGCGGAACATAAACATTAGCATCAAGCGCACGGCCGACATTATCCTGCCCCGGCGCACGCGCGCTGGCGGCGGCCGTTTCGCGCACCACGCCGACGACCCGAAAAATCTGCCGGTTGTTCAGCTTCACTTCGCCGCGCAACGGATCGGAAATAGGAAAAAGTTTTGCGGCCATTGAATCGGTGATCACACACACGTTAAAGTGCGCATCCGTTGCGAGCAGGAAGCGGCCCGCAAGCAATTCCATTTGGCTCATCCGCAAGTGATTGGGTTGCGTGCCCCACACCGTGCCGGAGACTTCTTTGCGTCCGGCGCGAACGCTCATCCGATAGCGGCGCTTGGCCAGCGTGGCGGTGATGCGTGGGCGCAATGTTTCTTCCAGCAACTGAATGTCCGTCAATTTGAGCCCGTAATTGGCGGTGTAGGTTTGCAGACTGGCGGCGGTATTTTGGCCTTTCGGCGGCGGCACACTGCGGATGATGACGTTGCGGCTGCCCAGTGCCCGGATAGATTCCTGCGCTTCAAAACTGGCGCCCTCGCCAATGGCGAGCATCGCGATCACGGAGCACACCCCAAAGATAATGCCCAGCATCGTAAGCAGCGAACGCATTTTGTGAAGCATCAAACTCTTGATGCCGAGATGAATGACGCGGATGAGGTTCATACGCAGCGGACTTATCGCCCGGCCGCGGTTGGCGTTTTGCCTTTGTTGGGTTTGGAGGGCTCTGCGATTTTCGGCGACAATGAAACTTGGTCGCCCGCCGAAAGGCCTTTCCGGATTTCAATGAAGCGATCATTGAATTGTCCGGTTTCCACTGGAACGGTTTTCACGGTTTCGCCCCGCTTCACCTGCACCACTTTTTTTCCGCCGTGCGAGGTGACGCATTGCACGGGAATCTTGAGCACATCGTTCAGCTCGGCGATGACGATTTCCGCGCGTGCAGAAACGCCCGGCTTGAGATCCGCCGGCAGTCGGCCTTGTTTGTCCACGATCCAAACGTCCGTGTCGTACACCGAAATATTTTCATAATAGCGCCGCCGTTGATCCGGCGTGGGAGCCACTTTGCGCACGATGCCTTCAAACTCCATTTCCGGCAGTGAATCAATCCGCACCACAGCTTTGAGTCCGTTGCGCAGATGGCGCACATACGATTCGTGCACCTGCACGACGGCCATGAGCTCGCTGACGTCCGGCAAATCGATGACGTTGTAGCCCTTGCGAATATCAGCGCCGAGCTTGATGTAGCTTTCGTTGGAGCGCGAATTGCTTTGCGCAAAAATCACAAGGCCATCCTGCGGGGCGCGCATTTCGGTCTTGATCAGTTCTTCACGGTAAAGCTCCAGCTTATTACGCTGTGCCTCCAGGCCGGCCTTGCGGCGGGCGACGACTTCCGTTTGGTTTTCGACGATGGCCTTGGATTTCCGAATCATCCGCGTTTCGCTCACGCGCATTTGGGCGAGGCGCGACTGGTTGCGCTTGGTCATTTGCGGGATGTCAAATCGCTCCAGCAGATCCTTTTGTTTCTTGTATTTGGTGATGAGATTTTTTTGTTTTTGAATGGTCAACTCATCCGCCTGCACTTCGAGGTCGGTGGCGTAGCCTTTGCTGCGAAGTTTTTTAGTGCTGACGAGCCGATCCTCGGCACGTTTGATTTCTTCCTCCGCAATATCGATATCACCCTTCAACGCCAGCCGGGCCAATGGCGCGGTGCCTTCGATATATTTTGCCAAATCCTGTTCGGCGAATTCCACATTCAGTTCCGCCTGTCGATCGGCTTCGGCGGTTTCAATCTTGCGCAGCTCTAAATCTTTTTCCGCATTGCTTAAGTCGCGTTTGGCGTCCTCCACAGATTTAGTTTGGCTAAATAATCGTTCGCGCAAAAGTCCATCTTCAAACTTCACCAACAAATCGCCGGGCAATGACAGTGTTTGGCCCGGAACCAACTCAGCCCAATCCGTATCCGGATTGACGCGTTGAAGGGTTTCTTCGAACGCCACAATTTGCAACGAGTTGGCGCGGGCCGTTGTGCCGAGAGGTTGGGCGAGGGTCAGAAATTTTTGGGCAATCGTTTGCAGCGTGTCGCCGACCTCCACCTGATATTGGCGCGGGCCTTTGACGTAGGTGCCTTCATTGACCAGCTCAACGATGGTGCCGCCACCGGCGAGGGTGCAGCGTAGGTTCAGCTTGCGGGTGGAATCCAGCGCACCGCCTTCGGACACCGTCACGCGCAGATCGCCGCGCTGGGCGGTGATAAATTGCGTGACCACCGCCGGGCCGTCGGCGGGTTCGAACCATTTGGCACCCATAAACACGCTGGCCAAAACCACGATGATTACCGTGGTCCACGCCGGATGCCGTTGAATGAATGCGCGCGCTTTAGCCATTTCTTATTTCAAAAATTATTTCTGTTCGCCGAACACTTGTCCGGGCGTGATCAGGTTGGGCAACTGCGCCCCGCCGAGCGGATTTACCGGCGCCACGCCACCGGGAATGGGCTGGTTTTTCAGCCAAAACTGTCCGGTTTCGACGCGCATAATACCCAAATTCTTCAACAAATTCCAGCGCGCAATGTGGTAGTTGACCATCGCGCCGGTCACCGCATTTTGCGCGCTGACGAGGTCGGCCTGCGCCTCGAGTTGATCGCGGATGTCGGCTTGATTTGCATCGAGCAAAAGCGGCATCACATTCACGCGCTGCTGGGCGAGGGCGAGGGCGTTTTGCTGGATGAAATAATTTTCGCGTTGTTGGGCCAGTTGCCGGACACCCTGCCGAATGGCCTCGCGCAAGCCATCCAGTTGCGTGGCTAAGGTGCGCAGTTGTTTTTCAAAATTAATGAGGCTCGTGCGGTACGCGTTGCGCTCGGTTAATTTATCGAACGGCAAGCCCAGTTGCAGACCGGCGTTGGCCGCAAAATCTTCCGGCGAAAAGGAACTGCAAAATTGTTTGGTCAGCGAAGCATCGGCCACAAGGTTGAGGCTCGGTTGGAGGGCATCGGCCGACACACGCACTTTGCGTTGGGAATCCTCATACTTATCAATTTGGTTCAGCATATCGAGCCGATTAGTGACGGCGATGAGGTAGCCATTGCGCGCATTGAGCTCCAGCGGCGTGAGGCCCGTTTGCACCAGCTCGCGCAAAGCGGTGTCGTCCAGCTTGAGGTCCTCGCCCAGCGGCAGGCCGAGCCGTTGCTTGAAGGCATCCAGCGCCGCGCGGTAGCCCTCCACGGCGGCCAGATATTTTACGCGGGAAGACAGTTCCTCCTGCCGCGCCTGATCCACCTGAAACTTCGGCAACCGCTGCGCTTCCACCATCGCCTCCGCCCGCGCGCGGGAAGCCTGCAGATTTTGGTAGTTGCTGTAACTGTTGCGAACCGAATCTTTTTTCTGAAGAATGCGGAAATATTCCGACACCGTTTCGATGGCAAACGTTTTTTGGTAATGGCTGAAATTGCGCACCGCATACACCACATCGCGCTCCGCCTGCGTGAGCACCTCCTCGGCGATGGCCCGCCCCGCGCCGCGCAGCAGCGGTTGAGTGAGTTTGAGCGTGATGTCCGGCACTTTGGGTTTGCCGTTGAAATAGAGCACGAGATCGTTTGCCAATGTGGCAGTGAGCGTGCCGCCGGTTTTGAATAGTTTGCTGAACGTAAGGTCGAGATCGGAATCGCCTTTGAGGCCTTTGTCCGATTCACGCACGATGCCGAGATCCGCCGTGCTTTTGGTGGGCTGCCACACAAACTTGTGCCGCGTGCCGGTGAGCGATAGCGCGGATAAATAAAGCGTCTCCTTCTGCAATTGATACGCGCGGTTGTTGGTGATGGCCATCCCCAACGCGGCATTGAGAGTGAGCACACGGGCGTTGTCGTTGAAGCGCGCGGTGATAATTTCCGCGGGCGGAATCGCATCCGGCGCGCGACCGCTCCATTCAGTGCCGATACCGTAATCCTGCTCCGCGCCGAGCACATCCGTGCCGCGTTGTTTGAGAATGCCGTACACCTCGGCATCAGCGGCATCGCGAAACTTAGCCGCCTCGCAGCCGGCAAACAACAATGCCGCCAAGCTGAACGTGCCAATTAATTTTGCGGTTAATTTTTCCATTTCAAACAGGGGAAAAGTTGGACGCGTGTACGCCGTAGTGATTCATTTAAGAATGCCGTAACGCCTCGATGGGGTCAAGCAAAGCAGCACGGCGTGCGGGATACATTCCAAAAATAATACCGACCACCATCGAGAGGCCGAAGGCAAGCAGGACGGACCAGTCGGTAACGAGAGTGGTGGTTTCGAGAATGTGATGGCGGAAGGCGGCGAATCCACAGCCACCAAGCACGCCGATGCTACCGCCGATGAGGCAGAGCATCAGAGTCTCGGTGAGGAATTGGAGGGTGATGTCGCCGCGCGTGGCGCCGAGCGCGCGGCGGATGCCAATCTCCTGTGTGCGCTCGGTGACGGTCGCGAGCATAATGTTCATAATGCCAATGCCGCCAACAAGCAACGAGATGCAGGCGATGTACATGAGCATGCGAGTGTCGCGCGCCTTCTGCGCCTTGAGGGTGTTGAGCTCGTCAATGGGCACTTGGATTTCGTAATCGACGACGCCTTTGCGGGTGGTGTTGAGCGCATCGCGAAGGCGCGGCAAGCTGGGAATGACCTGCTCGACCGAGGCGAATTCCACGCGGATTTCCGAAAGCTCCACGCGCTCGGCCTTAAGCAAGCCGGGACTGCGATCGATGTTCTTTGTCGTGTACAGCGCCTTGAACGTGGAGAGCGGGATGTACACATTGGAAGAGGTGGTGCGGCCGACTGAGTCTTTAGTTTGCGCCCGCTTAATGCTGTCAGTGCGTTCCTGCAAAATACCGACCACTTGGAACACCTGCGAAGATTCAAACCCGCGCATTACAATTTTCTGCAGCAACGGGTTTTGGCCGACAAAAAGTTTCTCCGCCAACTCCAGCGTGATGACGCAGGAAGAGATGTGGTTGATTTCCTCAAACTCATTTAGAAACCGACCCACCACAATGCGGGCCTGAGTAAACGCGGGGTAAGCCGGGAACGTGCCGATCAACTGGCAGTCGTGATTGCGCATTCCGTGCATTGCGTTTTTGCGCTGGGCAAGAATGGGCAGGACGCGCTGCACGCCGGGCACGGTGTTGCGAATGCGCGCGGCGTCAGAATTTTTGAGGCCGTAAGTGGCCACCCACTCGTGTTCCATTCCCTGAATCTGCAGCTTGTCGGACAAGGGCTTGACGCTGCGGATGATGACGTTTTGCGCGCCGAGCGCCTTGATGGCTTCCTGCGCATCGTGGCTCGCGCCTTCGCCAATGGCGACGAGGGTAATGACCGCCCAGACGCCGATGATCATTCCCAGCATCGTGAGGCCGCTGCGCAGTTTATGGAGCCGAAGGCTTTTTAAGCCAACGGCGATAATGCGAATGAGGGAGAACCCGTACACAACAATGCTGCAGCCGGAAGGGCTAAGGGCTGCCTTGGGTTTTGGGGTCGGATTCCGGCTGGCCTTTGTTGGCCACGGCTTCCTCGAGGTTTAGGTTTTCCGCCTCGGACAAAGGCGAGAGATGAACCTGATCGCCGGGCCGCAAGCCTCGTCCGGTGCCCGGCTCATCCTTGATGGCGATAAATTGTTCGTCGTGGTACTCGATGGTGACCGGCCGCCATTCGGGTGTTTGTGAATTTGGGTTCAGCACCCAACAGCCCTGTTCGGCAAGACCGCCGCGCACGCGGGTAACCACGCATTGGTTGGGCACTTTGATGCGTTGATTTTCGCCAATGAGATTGATGACTTCAATTTCCACGCGCGCGCTCATCCCTTCGGAGGCAGTGCTGGGAAGCTTGTCGCTGTCGATGGTGATTTCGCCTTTGAACACGATGGTTTCGCTGTGGCGGCGCTGATTGGTGTCCACCGTAGCGCCCAGCTCCGAGAGTGTTCCCGGGAGGGTCACGCCTTCAATTTCCACCCAGGCTTTCATGCCGCGCTGCAGTTGGCGGCGCTTGGCCTGGGGCACATCGAGTTTTATTTTGAGTGATTTTGTTCTGGGCAACTTCAGCAAATTACGGCCGCGATGCACGCGCGCGCCATTCATAATGGGGCCGAACTCTTTGTAGCTTTCAGAAAAATAAACGACCTGTCCGCTGGCGGGCGCGTAGATTTTGGTGTTGGCCATTTGCTCTTTGAGCGCCTCAAGTTTCTTATGCTGGAAGGCGAGGGTTTTGCCCATTGTGAACACCGTGGAATTGGCGTCCCGCAAGTCGGCGATGTTTTTGACTTTGGTGCGTTCGATGTTCACCTTCGCCTCGGCTACGGCCAGTTCGCGAATGCTCAATAGCGAAACTTGGTCGTACTTCTGATACGCATCCAGTTGTGCCTGTGCCATCTCGATGTTGTGGCGAAACTCGGCAACTTTCTGTTGCTCCTCGCGCAGAGACATTTTTGACAGAAATTGTTTGGCCTCCAATTCCTTGAGCCACTTGAGCTTCGCCTCGGAGATGGAAACTTTGTTGGTGAGATTTGTGATTTGGCCTTTCAAATCTTTTACACGATTTTTCACCGTGCTGTTCCGCGCCTTATCGAGGTCGAGCACTGCGTTGGTGTAAGTATTATCCGCCACCTTGCGAGATAAGGCGGTGCTGTATTCCAGAATCTCCATATTGCCTTTTGCGCGGTTCAGGTTGTTCTCCGAATTTTGCAGGGCAATTTCCTGATTGCTAATGCGTTCCTCCAATCCCAATGGATCCAACACCACCAACAGATCACCGGGAATTTCAATCTCCTCGCCCGCGGGTAGATTATCCCAATCCAACTCGCGCTCCTCATTCAGCAACCGAATTGAAAGGGCATCCTTGTCCTGATATTTGGCGATGGATTCCAAAGTGTCACCGGCTTTGAGGGTGTAACGCGTGTTGCCCTTCACCTCTGTGCCTTCCTCGACAATCGATTGGATGGTCGTGGCGCCTTCGAGACCGCATTTGATTTCGACCACATCGGTGGACACCAACTCGCCGGTGAGTTTTACCGTGACTGAAAAATCGGACTTCTCCGCCTTCCAATAATCCAGCGCGTGTGTCTCCTCTTTTTTCTGGCTCAACAATTGTCGGCCACCCCAAACGCCGCCGGCCACCAAACCAATCACCGCCAGCAAGCCGAGCAGTTTGCCCAGCGTAAACCCGCCGCGATTGGCCTTCGATTGATTTCGTTTTTTCATTGTCATTGCCCAAATGGAAACTGTCTTTAGTTTACCTCAGTTCGCTGTTTTTTTCAAACGGCTTTATGAATGCCGCAGTGCCTCAATGGGATCGAGGTTGGCCGCGCGGAAGGCGGGGTAAATACCAAAGATGATTCCGATGAACACTGAAATTCCAAAGGCCAGCGCCACGGACCAGTTGGTGAATAGGATGGCCAGCTCGTACTGGTAATATTCCGCGAGAATCCACTGCGCCAAGAGCGGCGCGGACAAGCCGACTGCAATGCCCAGCAACCCGCCGACCACGGAGAGCACGCTGGTTTCCACGAGGAACTGGCGGATGATGTGCAGTTTCTTCGCGCCCAACGCGCGGCGCACGCCGATTTCGCTGGTGCGTTCGGTAACGGTCGCGAGCATAATATTCATAATGCCGATGCCGCCGACGAGGAGTGAAATGGACGCGATGGTGGCGAGCACGATGGTGAAGATGAGGTTGATCTTGCGCGCGGTGGCCAGCTCGTCAAGCGGCACGCGGATGATAAAATCTTCAACCTCTTTGTGCCCGTAACGCATGGTGCGCTCGAGCATTTTGGCGCCGGGGATGACGTGGCTCATATCATCGAACTGAACGCGCAGCCGATCAATCTGCACTTCCTTGGCAGAGATGCCGCCGGATTGGCGCTTGAATTCGCGGTCGCCATAATCCTGTCGCAAGGTGTGAAAGGGCACGTACACGTCGCCATAAAATTCATTGGCCTTGCCGAGGTTGCTTTCTTGATTGCCCATGTCCGCCTCCATCGCCATGCGCATCACGCGCCCGTGGGCGAGGTGGCCGGCGAGTTTGGCGTTGCCGCTTTCGTAGGCGTACACCCAGTTGTTGGGCGTCACGAAAAATTCCTGGCCGAATTGATCGGAAAACCATTTGGACTCCGGCGTGTCCTGATTATCCAAGCGTTCCTGAAACACAATGGGCGGCAGTTTGTTGAGCTCCAAAATTTTTGAATTGTTAATGGAATCTTCAAGCTCAATTACCTCGCCCACCATTTGTTCTTTTTTTGTGCCGCTCTTGAGTTTACTGCGGCGCGCTTCGATGATTTTTTGTTGCTTGGCCAAGCCCTCCTCCATCCGCGCCGCCGCCTCGCGCAACGCGGCCTCGTCGATTGCTCGTTGCTTTTGCTCTTTGATATCCCGCAACAAATCCGCCGGCGTGCGTACGAGGCCCACCACCCGATAATAATATTTCCCGACTTTGATTTCATTGGTGAGCGGGTTTTGATACGCAAATAATTCCGAGGCCAACGTGGTGGAGATGACGCACACGTTATTTTTGGTCATCTCATCCTCCTCGCTGAGGAAGCGCCCCATGACCACTTCGGCCTGACTGAATTCGAGGAAGTAAGGTGTGGTGCCATAAATGGCGCGGTCCTTTTTCACAAACCGATCGAAGGCCACATCTTCTCTCCGAATTTTCTCGGGCAACACGCGGATGACGCCGGCATCGCGGAGATCGGCAATGCGCGCGGCGTCGTCGTACTTTACACCGTACTTGGCCACGAAGCCGGTGCGTTGACCCTGTACTTCCTGCGCGATGGGTTTCTGGCTGGTGATAATAATGTTGATGGCGCCGAGTTTTTTTATTTCCTCCTCAGCCTTTTGTTTTTGGCCCTCACCAATGGCCAGCATCGCGATCACCGAACACACGCCAAAGATGATGCCCAGCATCGTGAGCATTGAGCGCAGCGGATAAAGCATCAGGCTTTTGATGCCTTGGATGATGGAGCGAAATACAAACATGTCAGTTGTGCGCGTTGGTCACATCGCGATCCACAAGGCCGTCCTTGAGGTGGATGACGCGATCGGCACGATCGGCCACGTCCTGCCCGTGGGTGACGACCACGATGGTTTTGCCCTGCGCGTGCAGCGTGTCGAGCAATTCGAGGATTTCCTGGCCGGTTTTGGAATCGAGGTTGCCGGTGGGTTCATCGGCCAGAATCATCAACGGATCATTCACCAAGCTCCGCGCCACGGCCACGCGCTGCTGTTGGCCGCCGGAAAGTTGCAGCGGCCGGTGGTCCAACCGATCGCCAAGGCCCACGAGCCGGGCCAGTTCCTCGCAATGCTCGCGATGGGCGGAGAGTTGTTTGCCCTGATAAAAAAGCGGCACGTGAATATTCTCCACCACGTCCAGCTGCGGGATGAGGTTGTACGATTGGAAAATAAATCCGATGCGTTGGCCGCGCACTTCGGAGAGGGCACTGTCGCTCATGAGCGACACATCCTGTTCGCCGAGAAAATATTGACCGTCTGTGGGTCGATCAAGACATCCGAGGATGTTGAGCATAGTGGATTTGCCTGAGCCGGAAGGCCCCATGATGGCGACGTAGCTGCCTTCCTTGATGTTGATATCCACCCCGGCCAATGCCGGCACCTTCACCTCGCCAAGGTCGTAAATCTTCGTCATCCCCTCGATGCGAATGATAGAGGTGCCGTTGCGATTACCGTTGCCGTTTGAGTTGGGTTCCATGCTCGAATGTTTGAAAAATTAATTACCACTGCCGCCGCCTTGAAAGCGCTGCATCATTCGCCGCCGCGCGGCGTCGGCTTCGTCCTTGTTGATGCCGCCATCGCCGTCGGTGTCCAACGCGCTGAACTCACCCACAAACTGCCGCATCCGCTCTGGCATTTTCGCGTATTCTTCTTCAGAAACTTTGCCGTCGCTATCGGTGTCCAAATCCATCAATGACCCGCTCCGACCGCCACCGCCGCCGCTGGGCCGATTGCCGCCACCTTCGCGACCGCCGCCGCCGCTAGGACGTTGGGAACGCAGTTCGGTATATTTTGCAAGTTGCTCTTTGGTGAGAAATTTTTCGAGGTCCGCCTGAAAATCCGTGCGCAATGTGCGCGCCGCGCTCCAATCACCACTCGAACGCATAGCAGCCATTTTATCGGCCATCTTTTTTGCAGCAGCAGCCCATTGGGTTTTCTGCTCGGCAGTGAGGCTGAGTTCGGCGGGCGGTTCACTGGAACGCCCGGAACTCCCGCCGGGCCGGCCCTTGCCTTGGCCTCCTTGGGTGGGCGGCGCTTTTTGGGCCGTGGTTGGGTTCGGTTCCACCGGCTTAGCGGGCTGAATGGTTTCGGGAAGATCTTCGAAAAAATCTTCGGCGTTAATTTGTTTGTAGCCGAAGAGGCCGCCGCCGACATTGAGCTCTTTGGCGTGCAATAGCGGGGCCTTAAGGATGACTTCACCCAATGCCAGGCCGCTGGTGATTTGAATGTGCGTCTGATCGTAATAGCCGGTTTCCACGCGCACAGGCACGGGCTGATTTTTTTTGTTCATCTTGAAACACACCCGGCGGCCTTCGGTAGTGGTGACGACACTTTGGATGGGCACCCGCAGGGTTTTGACTTTCTTGCCATCCACCGTGCGAATCTTAGGCAGGTTCGCCACAAAGATGCGGCAGGTGGCCGAGGCGCCGGGGCGAATGTAGGAAGGCAGTGTATCGGAGATGGACACTTCGCATTTGAAAACTTTTTTATCACTGCCCCAGCGCTCGGCGGCGGCGGCCACGGGGGCCACGTAAGTAATCTCACCGCGGAAGGTGCGTTCGGCAATGGTGTCGATGCGGATTTGCACTTGCAAGCCGGGCTTCACCTGGTTAATGCGGCTCTCGTGAATCTTGAGTGTCACTTTCATTTTGGATAAATCCGGCAGATGAATAATGTCCTGTCCTTTGCGCAGGGTGGTGCCTTTTTCGATGATGCCGGAGGAGCCGCCATAGCGTGAGGATTCGCCCACGTGATACACCACCAACCCGCTGGCGGGGGCGAAGATGCGGCTCTTGTTCATCTGATCCTTCACCTCGGCGAGTTTTTCTGTCTCGAGCGAAAGTTTCTGCTTTTGGGTATCCACCTCTTCGGTGGCGGTGATCATATTATTGGTGGCGGTTTGCTCCACGGTGGTGAGCCCCAGCTCGGCCTGTTTGATTTTGGAGTTATAATCCTGCTCCGATTTCGGGTACACAAACTTTTCATAAGCATCACTCTCACCCGCCAGCATCTTAATTTTGTGGCGGTACTCAGCCACCTTTTGCTCCTCCTCGCGCAGAGACATTTTGGAGAGAAATTTCCGCTCCTCCAATTCCTTGAGCCATTTGAGCTTAGCCTCCGAAATGGAAACCTGATTGGAGAGGTTAGCCAATTGCCCGGCATAATCATCCCGCTTGAGCTGCGCGTCGCTGTCCTTGAATTTCTTGAGATCCAGCCGGGCAAAGTTCAGCATGATCTTCGCGTCATCAATATTTTGCTCGTTCTTGAGCTTTTGAATTTCCAGATCATTCTGCGATTTGGTCACGGAATTTTTCGCGGTACGCACCGAGATTTCCTGGCTGAGAATCCGATCCTTCAACGTTCCCGGATCCAGCTCCACCAATAAATCACCCGGAATATTAATGGTCTCATTGTTGGTGATCGCCTGTTCTAGATTTGGATTTACAGTGCGCAGATCCGCCTCCGACACCTTGTGCCGCGCGGCCAGCTTGGCGAGCGTGTCACCGGCTTCCGCCTGAACTTGGCGCGGCCCCTTCACGTCGGAACCTTCATCCACAATGCTGACGATGGTGGAAGACCCATCCATTTCACTTTCCACCTTCACTGTATTTACCGCCACCAATTCGCCCCCTTCGGAAAAGGACACGATGAATTGTTCGTTCTCCACTTTCTCCGTGCCGTAGGTGCTGGAGATTTTCTCATTGTCGGAAAAATAATTACAGCCGGCCAAAGCCAATGCAACGAGCGCGACGGCACTGACGGAAAATAAATGTGTGTGTTTCATAATGAGTTGGGGTTGATTGTTAATTTCCTAAAATTTGAGCGGGCGGCAGTACAGGCACATCCTGTCCTGAACCCGGCGGCAGAGGCACGGCCGGCGCCACGCCCGGGACCGGCTGGGGCTTCACCCAAAACTCATCCAAACCCGTGTTGAGAATGCCCGCGTTATTGAGCAGCTTCAAGCGTTGAGTATGAAAATTAATGAGCGATTTGGTGACATCATTGCGCGCCTTGGCCACGGCGGTTTGGGCTTCGAGAATGTCGCGGGGCGACACGCGTTCGCCCGCGAGCATATCCAGCCGCGCTTTTTCCTCTTCGCGCATGGCGACGATCAGCGCTTTTTGGTTGATGGTGTAGGTTTGTTGATTCTGCGATAGCGTGCGGACGTTGGTGCGAATCTCATCGCGCAAATCATCGAGCGTTTTCATTAGGCTGCGCAGTTGTTGCTCAAAGGTAATGCGGCTTTTCCGATAGGCGTTGCGCTCGGTGTGTTTGTCCAGCGGAAGATCCAGCGAGAGGCCGATTTTGCCGGAGTAATCGCCGAAGTCGAATGAGTTGCGATTGTAAAACTGATCCTTCAGCGAGTAATCCGCCACCACCGCGAGGCTCGGAAGGAGGTCGTTGGCGGCAACTTCCACCTTGCGTTTTTTGTCCTCGAACTGGTCGATGTTATTCAAAATATCCAGCCGATTGGTGAGCGCGAGTTGGAAGCCGTGCTTGTCGTTCAATGGCACCGGGCGCAGGCCAAACTGTTTGAGGTTGCCCAGCTCGGAATCATCGAGCACCACGGTTTCGCCCAGCGGCAGGTTGAGTTGTTTTTTGAAATCATCCAGCAACGCCTGATACGATTCGATGGCGTTAATGTAGCTGACCTTCGAGGAGTATTCCTGACGCAACGCCTGATCCAATTCGAATTGGCTGATCAGCTCACCCTGCAATCGTAGTTCCTGTTCCTGCCGAAACCGGATGCGATTCAGGTACAACTGGTATTGCACGCGCACCTCATCTTTTTTCTGGAGCAACTGCAGATACTCCGCAATCCGATCAACGAGAAAGGTTTTTTGATAACGCGAAAACGTGCGGATGGAATACACCAAATTGCGTTCGGATTGGGTGAGCAGTTCCTCGGCAAACTTCGCGCCGGCGTCCTTTAGCAACGGCTGCGTGAGCGCGAGGGTGATGTCCGGAATCTTGGGGCCGCCGCCATTAAAAAAAAGCGTGAGGTCATTGGCCAACGTGGCCGTGAGGGTGCCACCGGTTTTCAGCGCTTTGCTAAGAGTCAGGGTGGCGTCGGATTCGGTGGTGTTAATGTTGCTGCTGGAACGGTTTCGACTGAGGTCGAGATTCGCTTTGGTGGGTTTGAGCGCGAATTTGTGCCGCTCGCCCGTGAGCGACAACGCGGAGAGATATAGCGTCTCGCGTTGCAGCTGATAATCACGGCTGCTGTTCACCGCCATCTCCAGCGCCTTGGGCAGCGTCAGCAAATTAGTGCCATCGGAAAAGCGGTTGAGGATAATCTCCACCGAAGGAATTTCGCCGGGCGCGCGCTTGGAATAGGGTGTCTCCACCGCAAACTCCGTCTCCGCGCCGAACAGCTGCTGATGCCGTAGATTGAGGATATCATACACCTCCTCATCGGCTGCATCATGATGTTCCGCCGCATTTTTGCAGCCGGCAAAGCCCAAGGTGAATACGGCACACACGGCAAAATTCCGGAGAAAATTGCCCGAACAGCTCTTTCGTTGTTTTATCATCAGAAAAAATCGCAACACACACACTCACTCAGCGCAAGATAGACGCACAAATCTCGGAAGTGTTTCAAACATACCGAGGGCATAATGCCTTTGCGGATAGCGCGGCACAACAGTTATTCACTATTCGGCCAAGTTGTTCACAACTTTAGCAGAACCGAAGCGATCCGCTTGACACGTGCTGTATGCTTCGCGCCCGTTTACCGAGGGTTTTGGCGATTTTACTAATTTGTGGAAAAATAATTTCACTTTTTTGAAAGAAAACTTAGTTGAAACGCGAATATATAGTAGAGCGTCTATGTTTACTCTTTAGCAAAAGCACAATATGGCACTGAAATTTGGGAAGTATCGACTACACGACTGCGTAAATCAGGGTGGAATCACGGAAATTTGGCTCGCAACCGACGAATACGAAAACGTCGTCGCCGTGCGCAGGCTGCGGCGGCGCGTGCTCAAGCAATCCAACGCACCCAAAATGTTTAAGGCCGGCCTCGGCGTGATGCGCAAGCTCGCGCTCCATCCCAACGTCGTCCGCTACATCAACCACGGCAAAGCCGATGGCCTGCCGTTTATGGTGTTGGAATTCATCCAAGGCGCGAACCTCAAGGAATTGCTCCTGCGCGACCACGATCATCTCGTGGACAACGTGGCCGATGTGATCATCCAAGCCGCCGACGGCATCAACCACCTACACGACCACGGCTGGATGCATCTGGATATCAAACCCGAAAACCTGATGATCTCGCTCAATGGTCACGTGAGTTTGTTGGATTTCGACACCGCGCAAAAAATTCCGCGCAAGCCCAAGAAATTTGCCCGCGCCTCCGGCACGCCCTCGTGCATGCCGCCCGAGCAGTTGAAGAATGAGAAAATCGATCAGCGCGCGGATATTTACGCCTTTGGTGCCACCATGTACGAACTGCTCACCCACCGCAAACCTTTCGGCGGCCACACGCCCGATGACGCGATCCGCAATCAGCTCGATGAAAATTTCCCCGTGAAGTCGCCCAGCCACATCAACCCCGATGTGCCCGCCGCACTCAGCCAGCTCATCCTCCGCTGCCTCGCCCATTCACCTGACCAGCGCTACCCGAACATGACCATTCTCAACGCCCAACTGCACACCATCCTCGGCGTGCAACAAGTGCCCATCATCCCCAACGGGCCCAACGGAATTCCGGAGGCAATGAGTGTGCCCGCAGCAATTCCCGCTTGAAGGAATCCGAAGGCTTAAACCGCCGATGAAGTAATCCCCTGCTTCCGCGCCATCGTAGCGAACGCGCCGTCGCGTTCCATCAACTCCGCGAAATTGCCCGACTCCACCACGCGTCCCGCATCCAGCACGATGATGCGATCCATCCCGCGCAAAGTCGAAAGCCGATGCGCCACGCACACCACCGTGCGGCCTTCTTCCAAGCGATCGATCGCGCCCTGCACCTCCGACTCCGCCTTGGAATCCAGCGACGCGGTGGCTTCATCCAAAATCAAAATCGGCGCTTGCCGCGCAAACGCCCGCGCAATGGCAATCCGCTGGCGTTGCCCGCCCGAAAGCCGCGTGCCCTGTTCGCCGAGGCTCGTGTCGTAACCCTCCGGCAAGCCCTCAATAAACTCATGCGCATTCGCCGCCTTCGCTGCGGCAATGATGTCCTCCCGCGTGGCATCGAGCTTACCGCACGCAATGTTGTCCGCCACCGACTGATTAAAAATCACAATCTCCTGACTCACCAACGCCATTTGCCCGCGGAGGGTTTCAAAAGATACCGCGGCAATATCAACCCCATCAATCGTGATGCGCCCTTTCGTTGGATCATAAAACCGCAGCAACAAACTCACCAACGTACTCTTGCCCGCGCCACTCTCGCCCACCACACCCAGCTTCGTGCCCTTCGGCAAATCCACCTCCAACCCCCGCAGCACCGGCTCATCGCCGTAACTGAAATCCACTGCTTCAAACTTCAGCCCTTCGCGCAAGCGCGGCAACGCCTTGGGCTCCGTCACCTCCTCCACCGAGGGGTTAGTGTCGAACGCCGTCTGCAACATCCCCACGCCCACCGAGGCCTCCTGATAATATGCATTGATGCCGCCGAGTTTTTTGATGGGTTGATAAAGCATAATCATCCCCGTGAGAAAGCCCACCAATTCCGGCGCGGATTTCCCAGTCTTGAACACAAACAAAATAATCACGCCCGCGCCAAACATACTCAGCAACTCAATAACCGGATTTTGCAAGTGCCGCGCCTGCAACGATTTCATCCCCACCCGCGCCAGCTTTTGGTAAATCTCCGCAAACCGGCTTTGCTGCAACCGCTCCAATCCGTAAGCCTTGATGGTGCGCATATTTGTGTACACCTCCACCATCAAACTATCCTGCTCCGTGCCCTTCGTGTAAGCCACCTTCGCCACACGGCGCAGCTTGCGACCCACCAAAATAATTGGGATCGCACTCAACGGCGCAAACAAAATGCCAAACAACGCCAGCTGCCAATCCAGCAAAAACATCGCTACCACGAGGCCGAGAATCGTAAACGGCTCCTTAATTGCATCGGCCACGCCATAAGTCAGACACTTGTGCAACGACCCCGCACCGCGATTGATCAGCATCGTGTGATCGCCAAGCTGCCTCGCGTGAAAATAATCCATCGAAAGCCCCTGGAGTTTTTGATGAGCATCAAGCTTGATATCGCGCACCGAATACTCACTCACCCATCCCAAACAATACACGCTGGCATAACCAATCCCGCTTCGCAAAAAAACCAAGATAGGCAGAAACATCAATCCGCCAATAATCTGCTTCGTCTCCAGCGGCACACCCACGCGCGGCAGCCAGCCATCCGCCACCCCCTGCGCGCGCTTGTTCAAGTCGCTGAGCTTTTTCTCCCAAGCCCCCGGCACAGCGGCCGTTTGGGAAACGTCTATCGTAGACTCCACCGGCTCCAGCCGCTCAAAAAGTGTCTTAGTGCCCCAAACGAAAGTGGCGTTAAAAAGACCAAACGCCACGCCCAACAAAATGCCCAGCGCGAGTCGCCCCCAGTACCGCCGCACATACGGCCAGCCGAACTCAAAAATTTTCCGGATATTTTC
Organism: Verrucomicrobiia bacterium; assembly: GCA_014239365.1. Taxonomy (GTDB): domain Bacteria; phylum Verrucomicrobiota; class Verrucomicrobiia; order Limisphaerales; family UBA1100; genus JACNJL01. Next base: position 107,563 of record JAAZZB010000031.1, read on the forward strand.
CACGCGCCCGCCTTGTAAGCCACTCAATCCCGCGCGGCAATATTCATCTGCCGCAGCAACCGATATTTTAAGTTCACCTCCCGCGCATTGAGGCGGGCGATTTGCCAACCCTGCGCGCCATCTAAAAACCCGCCGCGAAATAAATAACCCCGCAGCCAGCGCACCGCCGCGTGAATGGGTCCATCGAGCCGATGAGCGGTGTGCCCTTCATCGTGCTTCATCTCCGCCCAAAGCCGCGCGTACGTTTCACAGCGCGCCCAGTGATCAGCAGCGTCGCTAAAGGAATGATGCTCCAGCTCGCCCTCGAGTTTCTGCGCCGTCCCATCCAATTCCAACCGCTCGTGCACCTTGCCGCCGGCAAACTGGGCCTCGCCATTTTTGAACAACCGCACCAATCGATCCGGATACCAATCCCCCCGCCGAATCCATTTGCCCTCATAAAAAACACAACGCGGAAAACTAAAACCCGTGATGCCATCCGGAAACCGCACCTCCTTCACCGAAAGCAACTCCGAAAACAAATCCGCCGACAACGCCTCATCCGCATCGAGGCTGAGAACCCAATCGTGACTCGCCAAACTCAACGCGTGATTTTTCTGTTTCACAAACCCCAACCAATCCTGATGCACCCACCGCGCCCCAAACTCCCGCGCCACCCCCTCCGTGCCATCCGCACTCCCCGAATCCACCACAATAATTTCATCCACCACCAACGCCGCACTCGTAAGACACCGCCGCAAATTCGCCTCCTCATTCTTAGTAATAATACAAAGTGAAATTTTCATCGAATTTCCGAGGCCCTTTCCGCCGCCGCCAATTCCAATACCGCCAAAGTTTCGCGCACATTGCGCTCCAAGCTCAAGTCCGCCTTTACTGGAACTGGCCGCGCATTGGGCCGAGCGCGCCAAAATCGAATCGCATCAAGGATGGCCCCGATGTCCGAAGGATCCTCTAACACCGTTCCGTTTATCCCCTCCTCAATCACCTCCGCCGCACCGTTGCAACCACTCGTCACCACCGGCAA
>JAAZZB010000001.1 GCA_014239365.1 Verrucomicrobiia bacterium
GGCACGGTCATCATTCCATCCCGCCAACCGGGGGCGTTGCCTCCGGCTAATATGGTTCTGCCTTTTAGGCAGACGAGATCCACCTCGTCCCGTTTTTCATCAAACAAAAACAATTTGCCGCAAGGTGGAACTTGCCCCTTCCGGCTGCCGACGTGATGGTAGGGCGCGCCGCGGCGGGGTGGGACACACCGCCCTACCTTGGGGCACTTTCGCAATGGAGGGACGAGCTTGCGAGTCCGCGGCCATCATTGGCGTCAACGGACTCGCAAGCTCGTCCCTCCAAAAACAACTTGGCGTCTTTGCGCCTTGGCGGTTCATCTATTTCGACAACTCCCACAGTGCGGGGCCGTCGTTTTCCCTCCGTCCTCCAACGAGCTGGAACGCGCGGTAATTATTCGCAATTCACGATGTCGCTTGCGTTGTCTCGGTTGCTTGCGCTTTACTGCCTCGGCTTTTTATGGATTTTGAACTTTTGGAAAAGGCGAAGGCTTATGGGTTTTCGGATCGGCAGATTGCGCATCTCACGGGGCGCAAGGAGGATGACGTGCGGGCGGAGCGCAAGGCGGCGGGGCTCGTGCCGAGCTATCGGCTGGTGGATACCTGCGCGGCGGAGTTCGAGGCGTACACGCCTTACTATTACTCCACGTACGATCGGGGCGATGATGAGATAAATCCTTCCGATCGCAAGAAGGTGATGATCCTCGGCGGTGGCCCGAACCGGATTGGGCAGGGGATTGAATTTGATTACTGCTGCGTGCACGCGGCGTTCGCGCTGAAGGAGGATGGCTTCGAAACGTTGATGGTGAATTCGAATCCGGAAACCGTTTCCACGGATTACGACACGAGCGATAAATTATTTTTTGAACCGCTCACGCTCGAGGATGTGCTGCACATTTATGAGCGCGAAAAATGCTGGGGCGTCATCGCGCAGTTCGGCGGGCAAACGCCGCTCAATCTTGCGCTCGGGTTGCAGGCCAATGGCGTGAACATTTTGGGCACAAGCCCGCAGAGCATCGAGCGCGCGGAGGATCGCGAAATGTTTTCTGCAATGCTGCATAAGCTGAACATCCCGCAGCCGCCCAACGGCCTCGCCACCAACGAGGAGGAAGCGTTGGCCGCCGCGCACAAGCTGGATTATCCCGTGCTGGTGCGGCCGTCGTTTGTGCTCGGCGGGCGCGCGATGCAGATTGTGTATTCGGACACCGAGCTGCGCCATTATATGCAACACGCGGTGGAGGCGTCGCCGGAGCGGCCGGTGCTCGTCGATAAATTTTTGGAGGATGCCTCCGAAGTGGATGTGGACTGCATCGCGGATGCCAAGAACGGCACGATCGTCATCGGCGGGATGCTCGAGCACGTGGAGTTTGCCGGCGTGCACTCGGGCGACGCGGCGATGGTGCTGCCGCCGCACGAGCTTTCGCAATCGGCCATCGACACGATGCGCGAGTACACCCACGCGATGGCGCGCGAGCTGGAGGTCACCGGCTTGATGAACGTGCAGTACGCGGTGAAGGACGAGATTGTTTATGTGCTGGAGGTCAACCCGCGCGCGTCGCGGACGATTCCGTTTGTCAGCAAAGCCATCGGCAAACCGCTCGCCAAACTGGCCGCGCAAGTGATGGCTGGCGCGAATCTCAGCGAGCTTGGATTCACCGAGGAAATTTGGCCGAAGTATTGGGCAGTGAAAGAGTCGGTGTTTCCGTTTAATAAATTCGTCGGGCAGGACATTATTTTGAGCCCCGAGATGCGGTCCACCGGCGATGTGATGGGGCTCGATGCCGACCTCGGCGTGGCCTACGCCAAAAGCCAAATGGCCGGCAACACGCCGCTGCCGCTCGAAGGAAAAGTGTTCATCAGCGTCAGCGACGCGCACAAAGCCGAGGTGCCCGCGTTGGCAAAAGAATTTGTGGAACTCGGCTTCGAGTTGGTCGCCACCGGCGGCACCGCGAAAATCATCGAAGAGGCGGGACTGCAAGTCGAGCGCGTCAACAAGCTCGCCGAAGGCCGCCCCAACTCGTTGGACCTGCTAAAGAACAACGAGTTGCAACTCGTCATCAACACCCCCACCGGCGAAGTGCCGCGCAGCGACGAAGTGCAAATCCGCACCAGCGCCGTCTACACCGGCACGCCGATCATGACCACCATTAGCAGCGCCAAAGCCGCCGTAAACGGAATCCGCGCCATCAAAAAATCCGGCTACGGCGTGCGGACTGTGCAGGAGTTTCATTGATTTTTTACCACAGAGGCACAGAAAACACAGAGGGGGTTGGAGAGTGGCTTTGGTTTTGTGTTGGGAAATATGCGGGGGTGAGGTAAGTTTTGGTTGTGAAGTTTTTCTTGAAACCCGCAAGGCAGCAACACAAAAAAAATCAGTTCGCCTTGATGGCTGCGGCGATGGGGGTTTTGTTGGTGGTGTGTTGCTTTTTTGTCTTTAAGTGGGTGGTACGGTTTTTGGATTTTTATCAAGGCACACTTTATTCAAATGCGCTGGAAGGGCAAGTGGTGGCGGCTGAATATGAAGAGTTTATTTTATATCAATTAGCCGCTTCTTCTTTTCTTGCCGCAATGGTGGTGTTGGCCGTGATTGTTTATGCCACCTTTGGTGGTGTTGGATTTTTTGGTTTGGATTCAGAAAAAGGATGGTTTTGCCGAAAGGGTGGATTTGTTCGAATGTTGCAAATCATTGTTGTGTTGAGTGCTGCGGTTACGGCATTTGTTTGGAGCGATGCCTCCAATTACTCCAAGGAATATCGTGATGACGGCGGCATCCGCGCCGCAGATCACTGGGCGTTTTCATTCGAAAAAGTGGAATGGGATGAGGTCAATTTCAGCGCGGATAGTGTATATATCGATGCGGCCGTTCCGATGAGTCAGGAATTGCGCGCGCTGATTGTGTGGGCAATTCTCGGGCTAGCGTGGTTGGCGAGCTTGGGGATGATGTGTTGGCGGTTTGTGTATTTATTCCGCACCTCCACCGGTCAAGTTGAACACGAACCGGCGTAATTCCTTTCCACCACAGAGGCACAGAGAACACAGAGAGAAACCAATTCAAATTCTCTGTGCTCTCTGTGCTCTCTGTGCCTCTGTGGTAAAAAAAAACGCCCCGACAAACCCGAGGACTTACGCAATAGTTTATTAGCGTGACGCTTGCCAATTCGGATAAATATGCTATCTTTTAGGAAACGAAAGACGAGCAATGACAAAAGATGCGATTGATGCGAATTTGAAGGTGACTCCGTTTGTGCCCTTCACGATAACGACGAATGATGGCAAGTCATATGAGGTTGAACATCCGGAGAATGTTGTTTTTCCTTACGATAGGGAAATAGTCATTTTGGTCGGCAGTGCAATTCCTTCGCACGCGATTTTGGCCCTTTCGACCATCACACACTTGGACTTGGTTGCTGAAAAGTAACCCTCTGTGCTCTCTGTGCCTCTGTGGTAAAAGAGAGCGCTCCGACAAATCCGCCCGCCTTTGCCAAAGTTTCTTCATACTCCATTTCCGGATTCGAATCCGCCACGATGCCGGCGCCTACTTGGAAGTGTACTTGGCCTTCGCGCACGATGGCGGTGCGGATGGCGATGTTGAATTGGCTTTCGCGGTTGAACCCGAGGTAGCCGAGGCTGCCGGTGTACGGGCCGCGCGTGGCGGGTTCAAGTTCGTCAATGATTTCCATCGCGCGAAACTTCGGCGCGCCGGTGATGCTGCCGCCGGGAAAACATTCGCGTAACGCGCCGAGGTGCGAAAGCTCCGGGCGCAATCGTCCTTCGACCGTTGAAACCAAATGCTGCACTTGCGGGAATTTTTCCAGCCGCATTAGTTCCGGCACGGCGATGCTGCCGAATTCGCACACGCGCCCGAGGTCGTTGCGCAGGAGATCGGTGATCATCACCAACTCGGCGCGTTCCTTTTCGCTGGATTGCAATTCGTACGCGAGTTGGGCGTCGCGTTGCGGATCGGCATCTCGCGGGCGGGTGCCTTTGATGGGGCGGGCTTGGATGTGTTGGCCGCTGAGGCGCAGGAATCGCTCGGGGCTGGAGGAGGCAATCTGAAAATCGCCGGCATCAAAATACGCTGCAAAAGGCGCGGGACTGGCGGCGTGCAGTGCGCGGTGGAATTCCCAGCCATCGCCGGGCCACGGGGCGGTGAGGCGTTGGGAGAGGTTGACTTGGTAAATGTCGCCGGCGCGAATGTAATTAAGGGCGCGGCGGGTGGCGGCGATGAAACTTTCGCGCGTGAAGTTTGACGTGGGGCGGACTTGCGGGCTCGTCCCTCCAAAATCAGTTTTGGGGGTTGGGTTGGTTGCGAGTTGTTCGTGCCACCAATCGGCTTGTTGGCGCGCGCGGGTTTCGGTGCGCGAACCATCGGCGGCGAGGCCGGTGGCGACGAGCCAGGTTTTGCCGAGGTGATGATCGAAGATGGCGAGGCTATCGTAAAAGCCCACGGCGCAATCGGGCAGTTCGAGATCATTCACCGCGCGCGCGCGCAGGCGGGGTTCCACAAAATTTTTCAGGTCGTAACCCCAAAAGCCAAAGCAGCCGCCAATCGGAAAAGGCAAATCAATCTCATCAATGATTTCGTAGCGCGCGAGCAATTGCTCGAGCACATTCCAAGGATTACCAAACTGAATGGAGGGACGAGCCTGCGAGTCCGTGCCGCGAATTTCACATCGACTCCCCCAAGTGCGCAACGTGAGAAACGGCCGCGCAACCACAAACGAATACCGCGCTTGCTCGGTCGATTCGCCATCGCTGCGCAGCAGCATCAAGCCGGGCGCGTCGCGCAACTGCTCCGCCAGCGTTTCCGGCGTGTGGCGCGTGCGGGCGTGCTCGATGAGTGGACGCATCAGGCGAAGGCCGGCGGCGGCGAAGTTTGGTGGCCGGCGCGGTTGTGATAGTCGTTGATGATCTTCACGGCTTTGGCGGGACTGTCGGTGATGGTCACGAGGTCAGTATCATTCGGGCTGATGTATTTGCCGCGCTTGAGCGTGCTGTTGGCCCATTTGAACAAGCCGCTCCAATAGCTGCGGCCGAAACAAATGATTGGGAAACGCGGGACCTTTCCGGTTTGCACGAGAGTGAGCACTTCAAATAATTCATCCATCGTGCCAAAGCCGCCGGGCATATAAACGAAGGCTGTGCTGTATTTGGCGAGGCACACTTTGCGCGCGAAAAAATAATGGAAGTCCACGGAGACGTTGGCGTATTTGTTGCCGCATTGTTCAAAGGGAAGTTTGATGTTGAGGCCCACGGAACGCCCGCCGCCATCGGCCGCGCCTTTGTTGGCCGCCTCCATAATGCCGGGGCCGCCGCCGGTGATGACGGCGTAATTGTTCTCGGCCAAGCGTTTGGAAAGATCCACGGTGGCTTTATAGAAACGATCGCGCGGCTTGGTGCGGGCGGAGCCAAAGATAGTGACGGCCGGGCCGATGTGCGACATCTCGTCAAAGCCTTCGACGAACTCGGACATAATGCGGAACACGCGCCACGGATCTTCGTGCACGAAACGGTTGGCGGATTTTTTGGGCTTTTTAGTTCTGGCCATACGCGGAGGGTATCGCGCGGGAAGCGGGGGTCAATGAGACTTTGCTGACAGTGGGAGTGCGGCGCGAGGGTTACTCACTGCTCGCTTTTTTCGCCTCAATACTAAGGGCGCCCTTCTTCCCACGTCGCACGGACTGGATGGATTTGGGCCTCGCTTTGACGAGCATTCGTAGGGGGCAACCTTCGTAGCCGAAGGCGTTGCGCATATGGCGGGTCAGATATTTGTCGTAGTTATCCGTGTACACTTCGGGGGCATTCACAAACATCGTGAATGTCGGCGGCGCTTGTTTGGTTTGCGTGGCGTAATAAAGTTTGAATCGTTTGCCGGATTTGTTGGGCGGCGGGCGGCGATCGAGGGCGTCTTGCAGCGTGCGGTTGAGCAGCGGCGTGGGCACTTTTTGCTGCCATTGATCGGCCACGTAACGGATGGCTTCGAGCAGGCGATCAAGATGAAAGCCGGACTTGGCGCTGGTGAAAATCACGGGGGCGTAATCGAGAAAGAACAGTTGCTCCTGCACCCAACTGCCAAACTCGGAAAGCATTGTCAGCCGCTTCGTGCGGTCATCGCGGTGGCGGTCTTTTTTGCGGCGGCTGACGATTTCCTTTTTGCGCGCTTCCTTCACGGCGTCGGTGGTGAGGTCCCATTTGTTGATGACCACGATGCACGCGCGATGGCTGCGCGTGATGAGGTCGGCAATTTTTTTGTCCTGCTCCACAATGCCCGTTTCGGCATCCACGACGAGCACCGCGATGTCGCAGCGCTTGATGGCTTCGGCAGTGCGGGTGACGCTGAAATATTCGAGGCTGTCCTTCACGCGGCGTTTTTTGCGCAAGCCGGCGGTGTCGATGAGCTGGCAATGTTGCACGCGGCCTTCAGTCTCGATGGAGAATGGGACGTCCACCGCATCGCGCGTGGTGCCGGGGATTTCACTGACGATGACGCGATCGCTCTCGGTGAGGGCGTTGATGATGGAGGACTTGCCGACGTTGGGGCGGCCGATGATGGCGAGGTTGAGAGTTGAGGGTTGAGGGTTGAGAGTGGATTTGCCCTCGGGGAGATGCTCGAGGGTGGTGTCCATTAGCGCTGACGTGCCGCGATCGTGCAGAGCGCTGACGGGAAAAATGTGGTCGAAGCCTAACGCGGCAAATTCCACGGCGTTGTCGGCGGCGGTTTGGTGGTCGGCTTTGTTGACGGCGAGGAGCGTTGGCTTGCCGCTTTGGCGCAGATGTTGGGCCACTTCCTCGTCCAGCGGCACAATGCCTTCCTGCACGTTGACCACAAAAATGATGGCATCCGCCGCCTCGATGGCCAAATCCACCTGTTCCACCGTAGCGGTGGCGATGATGTCCTGCGATTTTTCGCCCGGAATGAGGCCGATGCCGCCGGTATCCACGAGCGTAAACGGCCGCCCCGCCCATTCCGCTTCGGCGGTGATTCGGTCGCGCGTCACCCCCGCTTGATCGTGCACAATGGCAATACGACGGCCGGCAATCCGGTTAAACAACGCGGATTTGCCGACATTTGGGCGACCCACAATGGCAATAGTTCCAGGCATTTTAGTTTCTCAAACGGGGCGTAGAAAGTGAAAACACGTCCAAAACAGGTGGTTTTTTGCAAAAGTAGCCACAAAAAGTGGCGACCCCTACGGGACTCGAACCCGTGTCGCCGGCGTGAAAGGCCGGTGTCCTAACCACTAGACGAAGGGGTCCACCTGTTAGAGCGGGGAAATATAGGGATGCGGGCGCGAATGTCACGGGAAATCTGTCGGTGAACAGATTGTGGAAGATTCGTCGGTTGACAAAACGGCCAACCTCAGGCAGATTGTCGGGACACCAATTTCTTTGATCCGGGCGACAGAACGTTTCTTCAGAGGGGTTCTCCACCCCCACCTCCTTGGCGTCTGTTGCCCGGATCACTTTTTTCGCCCCGACGCATTTCGAAGGTAAGTCAAAATAATCCCAAAATTTTTTACTGAAACGATTGACGGCGTGCGCGGCTTGCATTAGCTTGCCGCCCGCAGAATTTTGCGGGGGTGTAGCTCAATTGGTTAGAGCGCTGGCCTGTCACGCCAGAGGTCGCGAGTTCGAGTCTCGTCACTCCCGCCATTTTTTTAAGTTCGCATCCATCCCGTTTCGCAATCTGCGACCACTTCAACAAAAACCCACGATGATTCCCAAAGGGAATCAACAACAATAGCCCCGGGTGAAACCCGGGGAAAAAGCATCGAAGGAAAACAACCTCAAAGGGGTTGAACTTTGGCAGCCCCGATGAATTTGGGAATTCAACCCCTCCGGGGTTGGTATGAATTTTCACCTCCAACCCCGGGTTTCACCCGAGGCTATTGTTGTTCATCCCTTCGGGATGTGTTGTTAGTTCGTCGCAACCGATTTCGGCACAAAGCCGAGAACGCGAGCATCACTACTGCGCGGGCACCACCGAAGCTACTCCGGTTTCCGAGTTGTAATTCCATTTCATTCCGTTGGGCACGGCGGGCAATTCGGCGAGGAGGCCTTCGGTGATGAGCTGCTGCAAACTGTCGGCGGGTTTGGAGCTGGTGGCTTTATATTGGTTGAGGGCGCTGTTCACCTGCATGAGGCCGGCATTGATGATGGCCCTGTTGCGGCCTTTGTTCACCGCGCCCAAATAATCCACCGGCGCCGTCGCGGGATTGCCCGAGGAATTTTCATTGAGATCCGGCTCCGGCTGATCGCCGCACGCGCTGGTCAACAATCCAAGCGCGATAACATAAAAGATAGTTTTCATCTGCCCCAACCCTACGCCTCACGGCGTTTGGGTAAAGGTTGTTCTCTGGATCTTGAAATTATGTGTTGTAATTCAAGTTGGCTTGGCTTAAATTATCTCTGTGCCGGAAGTCTTTCGCGAGCGTGGTTGGGTGGCTTGTTTTTACAGCAATGAAGGTGGAGAGCCGCCGCACGTTCACATCCGTAAGGGCGGGGGTGAGGCGAAATTTTGGGTCCACCCCGTGCGGTTGGATTCGTCCGATGGATTGAAGGTGAAAGAATTAGCCGTGGCCGAACGGTTGGTTGAGAAACACGAGGCCAAAATTTTGGAGAAATGGAATGAGCACAGTCAGTGACACCCCGCGCGCCCGCAGCGCCAAACATAAAACCGGCAGCATCCAAGTGGAATTCGAGGATGGCCGTTCGGTGGTTTTCCCCATCACTGCCAGCCCGCGATTGGCCAAGGGCAAGCCGCGCCAGCTCAATCATATTGAGATCAGCCCACATGGATTACATTGGCCGGATTTGGATGAAGACCTTTCGCTGCGCGGCATTCTTGCCGGGCGCTACGGCCCCGGCCACGGCGGGAGCCGCGCCGGTGCGGGTCGCAAATCCAACGGCCACGTGCGGATGCAACTCTCTGTCAAACCTGCCACCCGCAAACGCCTCCAGTCGCTCGCTAAAAAAAATGGCACCACCATTTCCGCCGTGGTGGATGCGCTGGTGTAATGTGCGTTCTATTAAGTGTGGGATTTCAAGAATTCACGATTCCGGCGAGGCACCGGAATCCGCACGCGAGGGCGCGTATGCTCCCCAAAACTAATCGGCCTATCGGCCCACGATGATTCCCGCAGGGAATCAACAATAATAGCCCCGGGTGAAACCCGGGGAAAAAGTATCGAAGGAAAACAACCCCGGAGGGGTTGAACTTTAGAGGCCCCGGTGAATTTGGAAATTCAACCCCCTCCGGGGTTGGCTCATTTTTCATCCTCTAACCCCGGGTTTCACCTGAGGCTATCGTTGTTCATCCCTTCGGGATGTGGGCTGGAATTCTATTGCTCCTCTTCATTGCTGCTGCGACCTTCGCGATCTTTGGCGCGTTGGCGGGCGGCTTGGAGGGCGTCGAGGGTGGAGGCTTGGGGCGGAGCGATGACGGGGGGCTTGGTGGGATCTTCAGTTTCTCCGAGGACAGGTGGGGCGACCACGGGTGGGCCTTCGCCGGTGCGCTTTTGGATGCGTTTGCGTTTTGGGAATTGGAGGCCTGTTTTTTCCTCGGGGGCGACGGCAGCGCTGGCGGCGCTGGCGAGGGAGGCGCGCGTGCGTTTTTGGGTGGGCCCGGCGAGGACGCCTTCGTGGGGTGTGGCGGCGCGGAGTTTGGAGCCGAAGAATCCGGTGCGGCGTTGGAAGACTTCCAGCAAAAATAAAATCAACGCCGCGAGCACCAGCCAAACGGCGAGCGGCAAATGGCGCGGTTGGCGCGGGAGGGTGCCCCAAATATCCGCCAGCGCGAGGCGTTCCTGTCCGTTGGAGGCGTGGCTGAGGCCGGCCAATGTGAGGCGGCCGCGGTTGGGGTGGTCCGGTGCGAATTCCGGTGAGTACGGCAGGCAAACCGGCGCGAGAGTTTGCACCAGATTTTGGCCGAGGTCGATGCTACTCAAAAGCGTTTCGCCGCCTTGCAGGGGGAGGGTGGCTTCGAGCAGGTCGGCGGTTTTCCAATTGAGATGGCCGGTGGTTTTTTGCGGCGCTTCGCCGGGGAGGCCGCGCAGGGTGGTGAGGCGTGGGCGCTCGGTGATTCGTCCGGCGCGGGCGGGGTCGAGGTGCAGTTGCACAACACAAACGCCATCGCGCACTTCCTGCGTGAGCAGCATATTGTCGGGCAACTCCGTCGGGCTTCCTGCGGCCCAACGCGCGAGCGTGGCATAAAAATCTCCGGCGTCATTCCATTCGGCGAAGTCGCCTGCGTACGTGCCATCCGCCTCGCCGGTAAAACACACCACGCGCCCCGCGCCCACTTGCCACCACGCCACGCCCGGCGCGGTGTAGTCGTCCAGCGTTTGCATTCCAACGCTGGCGCGTTTGCGGGCGTACGTCAGGTTGTATCCACCCAACGCTGGCGGGGTCCATTGCCCTTGCGCGCCGAGCGTGCTGAAGTCGGTGAGAATTTTCACGCCGGTGGCTTCTTTGATAAACGTGTTGCGCGCGACGGCAAAGGTGTCCTGCGCGAAGATGCGCGGAATTTCCGTGGGTCGATCGGTGAAATAAACATTCCCTTCGCCGCGCTTGGCGATGTCTTTGAGCAAATCCGCGTCAATATCGGAATCCGTGCCAAGGCCGATGACGCTGATGGTGATACCGGCCTTGCGCATTTTGGCGACGAGATTTTTGTAATCACCCGGCTCCTCAGAATCCTGTGCATCGGAAAACAAAATCACGTGCTTGTTCGCCGCCTTGGCGCGCTGCAGCATTCGCGCGGCCGCCTCCAGCGCGACGTACACATAAATGCCGCCGCCGCCGGGTTGGATGCTCAGGATTTTTCGCCGGAAAAATGCCGTCTGATTTCGCTCCGCAGTGTCGAGGCGCAATTCGGTGTTGGGCGCGCTGTCCACGGCGATGACGCCAAACTCGTCCGTGGGCGAAAGCAAATCCAACACCTGCGCCGCGCCGAGGTTGGCGAGATCCATTTTCGTTTTGCCGCCGCTCACGCTCATGCCCATTGAACCGGAACGATCCATCACCACCACGATAGCCGTCTGCAATTTGCGAATTTCATTCCGCCGCTCGAGCGTCACCGGCAGGATCGGTTCGATGGGCGATTGATAATAACCACCCGGCGCATACGATTTTTCGCCGCCGGTCATCAACAAACCCGAGCCGGTTTCGCGTACCCAATCGCGCAGCGCCTCCATCCCCTCGAGCCCGAGGTCGCCGGCCATTACGTTTTCTAAAATCACCGCCGACCAACGCGACAAATCCTCGAGACTCCAATCGCACTGCGCCGGCGTGCGGGCCACGAGCGTGGCGCCGCCTTTTACGAGCAATCGCGCTAAGCCACTTTGCGCGCCGAAGTTGGAAACCAACAACAACGGCTTGCGCCCGCGCACGCCGACCAATGCGCGGGCCGTATTATTTTCCGGGATTGCATCGACCGCTTTGGTGGCGTCGGCATCAGCGACAAGGGCGCGGATATTCAGCGAGTACGCCGCCGTGCCGGGCAGCGCGGGGCGGTCGCGAAAAAGCAGGCGCGACAAACCCCTCGGCACTTCGCGTTTGCCTGCGGCGATGACCGTATCGTGCCGCCGCAATTCGTACGCAATCTCCTGCGCGCGCGGCGAATTCACCCAGCCGGAAATCATAAACGCCTGCCCCGGCAACACCGCGCCCGGCGCCTGCAAACTGCTGATGGCGAGGTCTTCCCCGCGCGAGCGGCTCATCCAGCGGTGGTCAATCGCAATGCCGCGCCCCGCCGCGCGGGCGGCGGCGGCTGTTGGGTCGCGCCCCGTCCAGTGGCCGTCGGACAACACCAAAATCCGCCCGCCCTTGCCCGGCGGAATCAACGCCATCGCATTGTCCAACGCATTGGCAAGCCGCGAGTGTTGGCCGTCCACTTTGCCGGTAAACTCGTCCAAGCAATCCACGCCCGGCGCGAGTTCAATCCCCGCCTCGCGGCCGAAACTCACCACCGCCAGCCGGTCGCCCGAACTCATTTCGTGGTGCAACTGTTTGATGGCCTCGAGTTGATCTTCCTTCGCGCGCGCGGGCATTGACGCGCTTCGATCGGCCACCACCACCAGCACTCCGTGGCGATCCGGCAACCGCACCGCCGGCTGCGCCATCGCCAGCACCAACAGCCCGAGCGTGATGCCGCGCACCATATTCAGCCCGCGCCCGGGCAACGGCCACGCCACCATCGCCGCGCCCAACGGCACCAGCAACAACAACCAAATGGGCGCGAGCAAAGTCATTTTAAGTGCGTCCCCGCTGGCGGGCGATCATCCACAAATGCGCCAGCGCACCCGCGAGCGCCAGCAGAATGAGGTAAGGCAAAACCGATGCGTATTCGAAGCGCACCTCTTCTTCCGTGCCCCACGCGCCCCACTTGCCGGTGGTAGCGGCGGAGAGATTGGACTCCGCGCCGGCCAAAAAATTGATCGCAAAATTTTCCCGCAGCCGATTCGTTTGCGAGCCGGATGCCACCGTGTAGACGCCCGGCTGCGCGACGGGCAATTGGATTTCCCCGGCGGGCGCATCGAGTTTTTTTTCTGTTTTATTGGGAAACGTAAGCGTCGCGCTTTTGCCGCGCGGGCGGTACGGCACTTCTGCGCCGAGGCGCAAATTGGCCTCCGGCAAACCCGCTTGCGCCCGCGCGCGCCAGCTCAGCAAATTCCAAAACAGCGCGGGCCATTGCGGGGTGTCCTGCACAGTCGATTGATCGGGCGCGAAATACAGCGTCAACTGCTCGCGCTGGCGGCGGTCCGTGCGGGTGGTGAGCAGCGGTACATTACCGGCAGTGATGATCGGCAAATGCCCGGGCGTTCGCAACGAATTGGTCGCCGTGGCGTGCGCGCCCCACACGATGCCCGGCAGCGTGAGGCCGCGTGTGAGTGGGTGGCCGGTGTCCATCACGAATGGGCCGGTGAACCGCTCGGCTTTTTCGGGCATTGGCGCGAAGCGCAAGCCCCACGCCTCGCGTCCGGCGGGCAGTGAATCGCTTTGGTGGATGACCAATTCCGGCGGTTGATTCGTCGGCGCGCGCAGGCCGGTGGATGCGAGCGTTTCGGTAATGAGCCGCGCGAGGTTGGTGTCGGTGACGGACATTTGCACGCGCACTTGCCGACGACGCGGGCGCACAAGCGCGGCGCGGTTGTCGCCCGCCAAGGCGTCGCCGCCCAGCTCCGCGCGCAGCGTGCCCATCGTGGCGGGCACGGGCAAAGTGACGCGGTGCGTGCGGTTGGTTTCCAAAAGCAATCGCTTTTCATAAACGACCTGTTGGCCGGCGGTCACTCGAAGTGTGTTGGTGGCGGCGCGGGCGGAGAGGTTGGCGACTTCAAACAAGCAACGATCACCTTCGCCGTGCGGCGTGCGTGCGGCGTTGACGAAAGCGAAGTTGACGCGCGGCTGACCCACGGCGTGCCAGCGAATGCGGCCGGGCGGCAAGTCGGTTGCGGCGGGGGCGTGATCCGTGAGCACAAGCACATCGGCTTCGCCACCGGCGAGGTTGCGGGCGAGGGCCAGCGCGGCATCGAGGTCGGTCGCGTGGGCGGTGCACGTCCACAGTGGGATTTGGTCTTTGAGTTGATCCGGGTGCGGCACGGTGTTGCCGAGTAAGCGCGGCCCGGCACCGGCGGCGATGAGTTGGTAGCTGGCAAAATTTCGTTCGGCCAAAATTTCATTTAATAATTTCAGCGCCTCATCGCGCGGCTGTTGGCCGGTGGGGCCGGCGGTCATTGAGAGGGAATCATCGAGCACCACGATGAGGGGGCGGGTGGTGTGCGGCAATTGCCAGCGCGGGCCGAGCGCGGCAAAGACGAGTAGCGCGAGGATGAGTAGCTCCAGAAAAAACACGGGCGGAAACTTGGGCGTCTCAAAGCGGCGACCGCCTTCGCGCGATTCCTTTTGCATTTGCCACAGCAACAAACTGGACACCGGTTGTTTGCGAAACCGATGCCGCAAAAAATAAATTGCCGCGAGCAACGGCAAACTGATGACCGCGATCCACGCGAGGGGATAAGTGATGGTCGGCATCAGGCGGGCTCCAGTAATTGAATTTCCTCCAGCGCGCTGAGCGACTTGCCGAGGTCTTCGGCGATGAGGGTGGTGAGTTGCGCGCCGGTTTGTTTGCAGGCGTTGTGCCAGCTTTGTTGCAGACGGCGGAGGGTGTCGCGATAGGTTTGCTCGATGGTGGCGTCGATATAAATGGAAAGCAGCTCGCCGGTCTCGGTGTCCTGCAACTGCACGTTGCCCGGCTCGGGCGGGGTGGCATCGGTACGGGCGAGCAATTGGATGACGTGCAAACTGGCCGCGCCTTCGGAAAGTTTGCGCAGCGTGGGCAGCGGATCGCCGGGCCACAGCAAATCGCTAATGATGACCCGCATCCCTTGACGGCGCAATCGCGGCGGCAGCAATCCGTGCGCTTCCTCAAAGGACCGCGCGCCGCCCATGGGCAGATCGCCCCACGCGCCGGGCGGTTGGGTGTCGTTGCGGACGCGTTGGAAGCCCTCGCCGGTCATCCACAACGCCTGCGAGCAACGCGCGTTGGCGGCGGCGGTGGCGAGCAGCGCGGCGAGTTGATGCAGCGCGGCGGGCTTGTCGGTGTCCGGCAAATTCATCGAGGCGGAGGTGTCGAGGATGAGATCGAGATGCGGCTGCACTTCCTCGCGATGCAGTTTGACGATGAGCTGATTGCTGCGGGCGTACGCGTTCCAGTCGATATGGCGGAGGTCATCGCCCGGTTGGTACTCGCGGTAATCCTGAAAATCCACCGAGCTGCCCGCGCGGCGGCCGAGGCGTTCACCGCGCGTGCCGCTCATCGGCGCATCCGGCAGGCACAGCGCGTAACGCATCCCCGCCCGCTCGCCATCAATCAAGCTTTGGCGGAATGGGGTTTTCATTTGAATCGACCGGCGGCGTGGCAGCCGGTTCTTCAGCGCGCTCGTAGGGTTTGAAATCGATGACGCGTTGGTAAATCCATTTGGCATTGAACACCAGCGCTACCGCCGTGAGCCCCACCGCAGTAGCCAGATGGATGAGCACTTCTTCCTGTTTATAAAATGCAATCGGCGAAAAAGAAGTGATCGCGATGCCGGGAATAAATGCGTCGCCCATAAAATCCTGCGTGAACAAATAATAAATTATAAACGCCCCGAAATAGGGAATCAAAATAATCACGATCACAAACAGGCGCGGCCACAGCGCGCTGCGGTTGGGGATCAACGTGCGATGCACCCACAACGCCATTAGCGAATAGGCAATGTGATACAAGCCAATCACAGTGAAGCCCTGCCAAGCTTCGTGCCAATCATTCGCGTGCGCGGAACTTCCGGTGAGTGTGGGCCAAACCAAAATGCTGGCCGAGGCGATGAGCAAACCGCTAAAGGCCAGCAGACAACACAGGATAATCCCGCTGAGCGCGCCATTGAAAAACAAAAACGCCACCGCGCGGCGCAAAGGATGACGCGGGATTTCGCGTCGCACACGCACGCTCAGATGATCCTCCAGCCCGATGGAATAAAAAATTCCAAACACCCCAAGCAGGCCGGAGATGAACAGGAAACTGCCGGCGAAGATTTCCCATTGGTCTTTCGCCAACGCCCAAATGAATGCCTCCAACCCGACGACCGCCCACATCACCACGCAATACACGCGCAGCGGATATTCGCGATTGGCCGAGCGGGGCGTGATGAATGTGACACACAAAAAAAACAGCAACCCGCCCGCCAGACCGATGTTGAGCAGCACGGTGAAAATCACGGGCAACGCCTCTTCCCAAAACCGTCCGCCGGTGAGTGCTCCGCCCAACGTGGCAAAGGCGCCCGCCATGAGCACACCGCCGATGGTGTATAAAATAATCGGCAATCCGACGAACAACGCGATGAGGATTTTGAAAATGAAATGAATCCCCATCGAGGCCAGCATCATCGCCGCCAGTAGTAAGAGACAGTTGATACAATATAAAAATCCAACCGTCAGTAGAATGGTGGGCAGATCAATGCCGCGCAGCAAATAGCTGAACACCATAAAGGGCAACGCCGCTGTAAAGAAGATGCCCACCAGTGCCGCGCCACTGAGAAATTTGCCGGCGATGATGCGCGCCGGGCTCATCGTGGTGATGTAAAGCAAATCCGCGCTGGCGCTGGAGCGCTCGGCCATGCTGCGGATGCCCACGTAAATGGGCAGGAAAAAAAAGGTGACCGCCATCATCACGCCCGCGATGGAGCCGAAGAGTTGCGCGCCGAGATAATTACCGCGCCCGGCCATTTCGTCGCCCAGTAAAAACGCCAGCGAAACGATGAAGAAAATGGCCATCATCAACAGCACCGCGCCGGCGACCGTCCAGTTGCGTCCGGCTTGGCGGAGGTCTTTTACCAATACCGCGTTGGGCTCGATGCGCTTGAACCACGCGAAGCGCGATGAAGTGGCGGCGGTCTCGCTCATTGCACGCCTCCGGTGGTGACGTTCATAAAAATGTCCTCGAGGTTGGCTTTGGTTTGGCGAAACTCCACCACGCGATGGCCGCTGGCGATGAGGGTGTTGAGCACGCCGAAGGCTTCGTCCTCGCCGCCTTCCACTTCGAAATGTAATTCGGTGCCAGCCACGCGCGGGTTTTCCACGTGGGCGGTTTGCAGCAGCTCGCGCAATAAATCCTGCGGCTCACCCAGCACGCGCAGCGCGTACGTGCGGCGCGGCGCGCGCTTGGCCATCACGTCATCGATGCGTCCACTTTCCAACAGATTGCCCTGTTCGATGATGATGACGCCATCGCAAATTTCGGTGAGCTCGGTGAGAATGTGCGAGCTGATGAGAATGGCTTTGCCTTGCTTGGCGAGCAGCGAGAGGAGTTCGCGCAGTTCCACCCGCGCGCGGGGATCCAATCCGGCGGCGGGTTCATCGAGGATGAGCACTTGCGGATCGGCCACCAACGCGCGCCCGAGGCTGACGCGTTGCTTCATGCCTTTGGAAAGGGAGCGCAACGTTTTTTCCCGGATGCTCGCCACGTTGGTGAACTCCTCCACACCGGCCACGGCCTCGGTGCGTTGGGTGCCGCGCAGTCCGTAGGCGCGCGCAAAAAAATCGAGGTACTCGTGCACGGTGGTATCCCAATATGGCTTCAGTTCATCGGGCACAAAGCCGATGAGATGCCGGGCTTTTTCGGGGTATTCAATCACCGAAAGATCGTCCACAAACACATCGCCCGCGTTGGGCTCATCGAGCGTGGCCATGATGCGCATGGTGGTGGTTTTGCCCGCGCCATTGGGGCCCACGAAGCCGAAGATTTGGCCGGACTCAAACTCGAATGAAATGGAGTTCACCGCGAGCGTTTTGCCGAACTCACGCCGAAGATTTTGCACGCGGATTTTCACGGGCCGGCCTCCGATTGTTTGAGCACCCCGTACACCACCGCGTGCGTTTTGAGCTGCCCGCGGCCGATGGGGTTTTCCATAAAAGGCGAGCCCGCCATTCGCGCGAGGTACGTGCCCGGCACGAGGTTTTTTGGGTAATTATTTTCCGGCGTATCTATTTTTGTGGACAATAAAAATTCGGTGTTGAGGTGGTTGATGACCGTTTGATTTTCAGAGCTGCGTTGGAGTTCCACGCGCTGGCCGGCGTGCAGGATGGAGGCTTCAAAAATATTTCCCCGTGCATCCGCCAGCCAGAGATGGAGGATGTCCGCGCCGAGGCTGTTGACCACCGTGGGCGTGCCGCCTTTCCAAGTGACGCTGAGGCGTTCCTTGCGCGGCTCGCTTTTTCGCAGCGCGAAATGCGCCGGCACACGCGAGGTCACCCATTTGCCGGTGAAGCGTTGCCCCTTCGTCCAGTCCACCCCGCGATTGCCGCCGGGATCGTTCCCCCGGTAATTGAGCAGCGGCGTGACTTCCGTGTGCGCAGAGAAATTCAGTTCGCCCGGAGCCACCGGCGCGTAAATGCCCAGCGCGCCCACGGTGGTGGCTTGTTGCGTTTCTTGATTTAGGATTGTGATCACATCGCGCCGCACCGTGGGGGTGAAGCCTTCGTTGAGCAGCACCGTGCCGAAAACGATCGCGCTGGTGAGGATTGAGATCGCCGGAAGCGTCCACAAAAACCACGTGCGTTTTTTGAACTTATGTAGCAACACCAAATTCACCGGCCCGGCCAGCACCACGAACCCGATTAAAATCACAATCATCAACCGCACCGGCACGCTGGAGTCTTCCACGATCGGAAAATAACTATCATAACTACCCGAGTTTTGGTGGTCATAATAAAACTGGTAATCTCCGTACAATCCGGTCGTTGCCGCGACAATGGAAAGCAAAACCGGCTGCCGGGGATCGGTGTGATTGGACAGGGTTTTTATTCCAGCCAGCATTTTAGTGTTGGCCAGCTCGTCGTTTACGGGCGAATCCATCAGATGAATGTACCCCCAACCCAAGGCGAATGCCGCGCCCGGAACGGGGCCGGTGCCTTGTCCCGGTTGGGTTTGGTTTTCGGATCCGGTAGCGTTCTCCTCATGCGGGAACGCTTCATTATTAAAATGATCTTCATTTAAGGACACCACATTTTTGCGGAAAATATTTTCAGATTTTTTTCGGGATGTCATTTGGCTGGCGCTTTGCAATCGGGCATCCGCCGGCAAAGTGATTTTGCCCAGCACAAACAACCGCCCGCCGGCGCGCACATATTGCAGGAGCGCTTGCTGAACTTCAGACGGCGCTGCGTCCCATTCTTTCGCCCGCACCACCACCACATCAAACCCACTAAACGCCAGCCAATGCCTCGGCCATTGAGAGGTGGGACCCTCGGCAATGTTCACGCTAAATTCCGCGGGGGCGCTGGAGCTTGATCCGGCAGCACTGGCCGGCATCGCCAGGGTACCTCCACCCCACGACCGGCTGGCCAACACAACGGTTATCTTGTTGTTGCCGAGATTGACAAGTTCATCCACGTGCACCCCAAAGGCATCATCCAGTCGGCGCGCGGTGCCATCCACAATGATGTTGGCGTCGCTGTTGAAACTATTGATGTCGAGAGGAGGCTGATAGAGGGAAATCACTTTGCGGCTTTTGGGGCCGAGCGTCACGGTGCGGCGTATAATTTCGATGTTGGATTCGCTTCGGAAATTTTCCCGCGGCAATTCGATGGTCACCGTTCGGCCCTGGGTGGTCGAAAGATTTTCCAGTTCAAACTGATGCGCCGCGTAACCGTGGGAGCGTTCGGCATCGGCCAAAGTGCGTGTGCGGACGTGGACGTTTTTGAACGTCAATTCCCCCGCCAACATGCTGAAGGCCAGCAGCGGCACGACACACACAATTTGGAAAAAACGAATCATCCGGTGGGTTGCAGCGAAACATCTTCGGGCAAGTGCAGGCCGGTGTCGTCGAGGGCTTCGAGCAATTGATCGAGCACGCCGTGGGCATCCACGCGATCGAAGCGCGCTTGGTAATTCAAAATCAACCGGTGATTCAAAACCGGCCGTGCAATTGCGCGCACATCTTCAAAGCCCACCGTCGGCCGGCCATCCACCAGCGCGTGCGCCCGCGCCGCCTCGGCCATCGCGATGGCCGCGCGCGGGGAAGCGCCGTATTGCACGTAGCGCGTTACCGGCTCGGGCGCTTCGGCGTTATCCGGATGCGTGGCGGCGACCAATCGCGCGATGTAACTCGCCACCGGTTTGGGCAGGAAAATATGCTCCATCACACTGAAAAGATATTTGAGGTCATCGGCATCGAGCTGCCATTCCGGCGCGGGCACATCGCCGCGGCGGCGACCGGTGATGATGTTTTGCAACACCGGCGCATCCACCGCATCAAACATCACGCGAAACAGAAAGCGGTCCAGCTGCGCTTCGGGCAATGGATACGTGCCTTCCATCTCGATGGGATTTTGGCTGGCGAGCACGAAGAACGGATCGGGCAGTGCGCGTGTTTGGCCGCGTAACGTGACCGAGTGTTCCTGCATCGTCTCGAGCATCGCGCTTTGGGTTTTGGGTGAAGCGCGATTGATTTCATCCGCCAACAAAATATTGGTGAACACCGGCCCCGGCTCAAAAATCATTTCGCGTTTGCCGGCATCCGTCTCCTGCAAAATATGCGTGCCCACCACATCGCCCGGCATCAAGTCCGGCGTAAACTGCACGCGGCTGAATTGCAGCTTCATCACGTTGCCGATGGTTTGCACCAGCGCGGTTTTGCCCAAACCGGGGAGGCCTTCCAACAAAATATGCCCGCGACTGAGCAGGCCGATGAGGACAAGCCGATGAAGCTCCGCGCGCCCAAGCAGACTGCGGTCGAGTTGTTCCAGCACTTGCCGGGTGAGTTCGGTGGCCGGAGTCAGTTCTTCCGGTTTGAGTAGGCGGGTGGTTTCACTCATAGGAATTGCGGGGAAACTATAACCGCCACGGACGGGGCGTTCACTAAAAAAAGGCTTGGGGATTCATTAATAAAAATGATGGAACGATCGAGTGAGTCAATGCGTTGACGCCTCGGTAGGGACGCGCTGCGCGCGTCCGTGGACACGCGCAGCGCGTCCCTACCGATCTTCCCCACGTTGGAAAAAGCGATCCACCGTCCCGCGATGGCGGGGGAGTACCGGCGCGGTCAGCGCGCTGCCACCACCGGCTTGGGTATTTTGCAATGCGTCGCGGCCGAGCACCGCTTCGCCGCCGGTGACATCCGGCGCGCTGGAGGTTACGCCCGCGAGGCGGGCTTGATTGAGACTCACGCTGGGCGAAAGTTTTTCTTCCTTAAACGCTGCGCCCGCTTCGTCGGTGGGATCGCCGTATTGGGTGGGGCCCGCGCCGGGGCCGCGGTTGATGTCGCCTTTGCCTTGGCCCATTTGTTCCAGAAATTCGCGCAGATCTTCCTGCCCGAACCCGCCTTGGGCCAGTAGTTGTTTGAGGGCTTCGCCGCCGGGCAATTCGCCCGCGCCTTTGAGTTGTTCGGCGAGGTTGGGCGGGATGAGGTTTTGTTGTGCCAATTTTTGCGCGAGCTTTTGGAGGGCGTCTTTATTTTCGCGCAACGCGTTGAGCAACGGCTCGAGTTGTTTGGGATCCATCGGTTGATTGCCCTTCGCAGCTTGTTGGAGTGCTTTTTGAATTTCCGGCGCGAGATTTTCCAGCGCTTCGTTATCCAGCAAATCATTTAACAACGCGCCCAGTTCCTTCAACGCTTTCTCCTCGGAATCCAGCGCGGCGTCCTTGGGCATTTTGTCCACCGCATTGCCGAGCATCTCGGCTTCGGTGAGAGCGGCCATTTTTTTCAGGGCTTCCTGTGCGGCTTGTTCGGCGAGGTTTTGATTGGACAGCTTGAGGTGATCGAGCGCTTCCCAAGTTTTGGCCGGATTAAATCCGGTGGCTTCTTCCTTGAGGCGTTCGAGTTCTGAACGCTTCACTTCGGCTTCCTGTTCGGACAAAATATTTTGTTCTTCAAGCACATTCACTTGCTCGCGTGCTTGCTCGATGGTTTGGCCAATCTCCAGCGGCGGCTCGGCCAAAAGTTTTGCAAAGCGCGTGGGGACGAGCAGGGTGACCATCAAAAAAATCAATGCCAACATCACGCCGCCGTAAGCGCGCCCGCCGCGCCAGTGTAAATTGGGCAGGCGCAAATGGTTTTGCCGTTCCGCCCACGCCTCGGTGTCCACCTCGGCATCGGCCATCACGAGTCCGCCGGCTTTGTTTTCTCGGTCGAAGGTGGCGCGCAGTTGTTCGGCGTTGGGGCGTCGCTTCAATTCGCGCCGCCAAGCCACGCCCAGCAAAATGGCGAGCGAGCCTAAACCATACGCCCACCAAAAAGGCGGCAGTTCTGCAACGAGCCGCACCACCAACGCGAGCACGCCGAGCACCATCAGCCACACACCCATCCAACGCAAAGCAGTGCGGCGAAACATCATCGCGCTCACGCGGCGTGAAAAAGATTGGATGGATCGGTCGGATTGGTTCATCGCTACTGGAATGAAGATAGTGGGGATTTGAGTTCTGTCAAGGGGAGTTCGTTGTGGGTTTGGGGTGTTTGATTATTGGGTTTGTCGGTTCATTTTATTTGGGTTCGGACTCGCAAGCTCGTCCCTCCAATCGGTTGCGGTTCTAGTTTTCAACGGAGGGAGGAGCTTGCGAGTCCATGAAAATTTCCTTCAAAAGTTTGAAAACCCAAAAAACCGCCCAAAACCTGTGGATAAAAAAGCGCTGTTGTTACCAAAAAATAATTTGCGCGATTGGCAAAGTCGTGGTAAGAATTGAGCAACGGGTTGTTGTTACCCTTGTGTACACGTTAAAAAACAAGTTGTTACCACATTATGGCTAGCTTACGTAAACGACTAAAAAGTGATAACTGGGTTTGCTGCTACGCCACGGCGGATGGGCGGCGGACGCAGCGCAGCACAGGCACTACTGATAAAGATGAGGCGATGGCGATCTGCCGTCGTTGGGAGAATGATGAGTATGCGCTGCGCGAAAGCGAGGAGCCGGTGGAGGGCATGGCCGTGTCCAACAAGCGCGCGTTGGTGGCCGGTTTGGTTTCGATGGTGATTGTGATTTTGGGTTTAGTGGGCTACTGGCAATATGATCTTTGGAAGAACGGGCCGGAGTTGTTTGTGGATGTGCCGGAGAGTGAACGGCCGGAAACATTTTTTGAATCCAGTTTTGCCAAGCGGCATCGTTGGGTGAAGCTTTCGCCGGATGCGTTGGAGCGGTTGAATACGCTGGGCGGCAAGATTCGGCTGAATCTTTTTGATGATCTGCAGCTGAGCACGGAGGTGGTGGTGCGGCGCTACATCAATGGCGGCAAAGAAACTTCGGTGGGTCTTTTGGATAATGATCCGGATACCTTAATGATGATGTGCCACAAAACCACTCAACCCGGGAAGTTGATGGGAGTGTTGGTGGATACGTTAGGCACGCAATATTTAATTTCGCACGAGATTGATGGTAAGCACGTCATTGTGGAAGTGGATCAATCGAAGATCCCCGGTTGCGGTGGTGTGATTGAATTGGAGCCGGCAAAGACCGCTGCGGCGAAGCCCGCCTCACGCGTCGCGCCCGAGGCGATGGCAATGGAGCGGATTTTGCGTGGCACCGAAGAGGCACGGGCACGCATCGGCACGGGCGATCATTCGCATCAAACGGGGGCGACTTGCAAAGATTGCCGTTCGTTTGCTTCGCTCAAAGAGAAATTCAATCAAGTAAAAGTTCGCATAAATCCTCCAAAGAGCGACACGCCCACGGGGCCTTCGGCGTTCAGTGGACAGGATGAGCCAGTGAACACCGCTTCCCATAATTTACTTAATTCCGTGAACTTCAGTCGGCCCATTTTTGCGGCGATTGATAATACCCGCAGCTTTGGCCTTTGGGGTCGGGGCGGGTCCGCCATCCAAACCACCGGCCCCGCTTCACCCGGAGTTTTGGAGCATCTGCGCGGAGGCGATGTGGAAATCATTGATATCCTGTTTGTTTATACCGATGACCTCCGGGCGGCGCAGACAGGGGCGAATCCAGCGGAGCAGCTTGAGAATCTTAAGCTTTCCATCACGCGCACGGTGGAGCTGACCAACACGATTTTTTCTAAATGCCATATCCCGCTTGAGGTGCGCACAGCGGATGTGACGCTGGCGCGATGGCGGGCGATGTCGGGCGGCGATGCCACGTTGGCGGCCGCAGGCGGGCCCGCTGGTGCGGCGTGGGAAGAGGTGCAGGCACCTGTTCGACCCGTTTTCGATTCTGCAGCCACCCCGCCCGCCTTTACCAAAGATTGGACCAATGGCGCGAAAGTGGGGGTCTACAGACCCAAGTATGAAATGTACAACCCCAGCAAGCTGACGCCGGCGGGTGAATTGGGCGATGCCTTGTCGTGGATTGGGCAAAACAGTAACAGCTTACTTTATGGGGACCAATACTGGGGGCAAGGCACATTTCAGGCTGCCGGTGGGGCGGAGCAATGGCCTCACAATAATTTGCCCAACAATATCGCGTGGGTGTTGGTGCCGATATTGGATGATTCTGGAAACGCCGGAGATAATGCTGCCAGTTTTACGTACAGTAATACGAATACACCCGAGCTGAACACCGGCCCCGTGGAGCACGCCGAATCCAGCCACGGGCTTACCGATCCCGGAGGCGCACCGGGGAATCCCGCCACCACACTTCCCACCGGTGTTCCTGCGATGTCGCATATTCCAGTGCAGCAATACCACGATTTGACAGGCCCTACGAAGGGGCCGGTAATGGTGGATATTGGCGCAGACACCATTGAGTGGCTTGGCGGCGCGGATCACGGTTTGGCCACCGGTTCGGTGGTTTATTTCGAATCTTGGGGCACGGCGCCGGATACGAACGCGAGTGCGATTCCGATTTGGAACGTGTATCAACAGCCCGCAAAACTTGCCGTAGTGCAGGTGCAGGCTGACGGAGGCGGAGCAGCGGGTGGGCGTCCTCAGCCTGAGTCACAGCCGGGCGGCGGCGGTAGCAAGAGCGCTCCCAAACCAGGAGGCGCCGGGGTTCCCAAGGCGGCCGGTCCGGTGGCGGCAAGAAATCGCGGAAGAATTACCAGCGCCCAACATTATCCGGGCTTGTCGGTTGGTGAACGCACCGTTCATCCAATTTTAGAAGGGGGCCGGGCGAGTTATTGGTATCTCGATTATTCGGGCGATGTGGCGGATCCGGAAAAGAGCGCGCGCGCTTTTTTGGGTGCGATGGCGCAACAACTGCAAATGAAGGCCGACACTTCAGATTTGCAATTGCTCGAGGTGAAGCACGGGCTGGGCACCGGCCACGCGCGGTTCCAGCAAGTGCTCCACGGCATCCCGATTTATGGCGGATTTGTTTCAGTGCATCAGCGACCCAGCGGAGCCATCCACGCTTTGCATACCAAGTATCACCATTCGTTATCGGTGGATGCTCAGGCGAGTCCGGCCATTTCGATGACCTCTGCCAAGGCGGCGGCTTATCGGAAAGGCGGGGTGACCCGTCCGCGTATGCCCGGCTCCGGCAAGCTCGTGTGGTGGCCGGACGATCGGGGCGGGGCCAAGCTTGCTTGGGAAGTGACGATTTGCGCACTCAAACCGCTGGGAGATTTTCATACCGTGGTGGATGCCCAATCGGGCCGGGTGTTATTGCAGGAAAACCGCATCTGCTTCGCCACGGGTGCGGGCAATGTTTTTATCCCAAACCCCTACCAGAGAAAAGGCGGGAATGCCGACGCCTCGCTACGGGATAATCCAGCGGGAATTGATGATAATAACAGCACCGAGTTGGACGGGTATATGACCAACGTAAGTTTGCCCCGGCTAAGTACTGGCACGGGAACGCTTATAGGGACTTATGCCGATATGGTGCGCCTCAACAATGGCAGCGTCCCTGCGGTTACACTGGCCAATGAAGCCACGCGCGTTTACAACTATAGCCGCAACGACGTTCGCTTTGAGCAAACCAATATTTACTATACCATCGACCGGGTGGGTGCTTATATTTCTTCACTGGGATTTTCCAGCGGCAATACCCCGCCCAACGGCATTCGCGATGCCAATGCCACACGAAGTTGCGCGCAATGGGATGGCAGTCAAAATGCCTTTTATTCCCCCGCAAATAATTCGTTACATTTCGGCACAGGCACCATCGACTCGGCGGAGGACTCCGATGTGGTGGCTCACGAATATGGCCACGCGATTACATTTGACCAAAATATCAACTGGGGCACGGGCGGAGAATTTGGCGCAATGGGCGAAGGCTTCGGCGATTATTTGGCCGTGACCACCTTCTTCGACGACGGGGATGCACTTTACCAGAAACATCATGCTGCCGTTGTTGGCGAATGGTTTGGGATGGGGTTTGACCCGATCTTTGATAATTCCCCTGATGTTTCAAAAGGAAAAATCAAGACCATCTTAGGTGGCGGCGCCATCGGCAATTTCATTGACGACAATTCCTCGGCGCGCTCAACCGATGTTGAAATACGAAGTGTGGCGGATTTCGTCATCGAACCCACCAACTGGCAAAAGCTCTATCTCACCGACAACAACGGCAGCCGGGTGCGGCGGATGGATTTTAATGCCACCTTCGGCACGACGGTTGATGTCAATTCCTCCTTCACCATACTAGCCGGCGGCGGGGTGCAGAATCCGGATGCCAATGCGTCCGCGGCCAATGTGGCTCTACAGCAAAGCCTTGGCACGCTGGGCGCGATCGATCTGAACTCCACTGAAGGCGTATTCTTCGTGGATAAAAACGCAACCGGTTCCTGCCGTATTCGGCGCATCGACACCAACGGCTCACTCACCACTGTGGCCGGCGGCGGTGTAACGAGCCCCAATTTCATTGCTACTGAGCCCGGGGCGGCCTCGCCGATGGCCACTACATTGAATTTCACCAGCATTGAAGATATTGCGTTTGACGATCTAAATCGACTTTACCTGAGCAGCACCAATGCCCAAAGGGTTTGGCGAATGGAAACAAACGGCTCCATCATCCTGTTCGGCGGCGGCGGTGTTTCAGAATTGGATGGGCAACCCGCCACCAGCACGCGCTTAGGCGGCACCCACACATTGGCTACCGATTCGGAAACCGGCTTTTTCGGGACCACCCGCTTTGTTTATCTGGATGCCAACTCTACCACCAACAGCATGCGCCTTCGCCGAATTTTGGTGGATGACAATGCCACCCTGCGCACCATCAGCACCGTGGCCGGAGTGGTGGGGGGGATTAATCCCGATACCGCCACCACCCCCGTTAATGCCGCCAACGCATTACTCACCAACGTGGATGGCATCGTGTTCGACGCCTCAGGCCGATTGTATTTTGGCGATCGAGGGGCCCAACGCGTGCGGCGTATCGATGCGACTGTGAATATGTTTGGTGTCAAAACCTACACCACCCTCAGCACCGTTTCCGGTGGCGGGGCAAACGATACCGGCGATGGCGCTGCCACCGCCGATGCGGTCATTGGCCCGGTGAAATCCATTGCCGTCGATGCCACGCGCCAGGTTTATTCGTTAGGCAGCACGCCGTTGGGCGGGCTGCGCATTCGCAAGTGCTTCGGCGGGCCACCGATTGATCCCCCAATGGTGCGGCGCATCGATGGCAATAAACTATATACCGATCTCGTAACCCCCGCCAACAGTCCCGCCAACGTCCACGGCAATGGTGAGATTTGGAGCCGCGCCTTATGGGATATCCGCGCAGCCATTGTCACCTCGGACGGCAATGCCTCCATCGCCGATCGCATTATTTTGCAACACCATTTTGGGCTGCCCGCGGGGGCCACAATGCGCACCGCTGCGATGGCTATCAACAATGCCGACATCAGCCTTTATTCCGGTGCCCATACCAATTCCATCCAAACCGCCTTCAACAATCGGGGCATCACTGTGCATGGCGACTACACTGGAGGCACAGGCGTGCGGCTTGCCTTGAACACAGATTATTATGTGGGTCGGGTGGATGCCACTAAGATCAACATTTACTCCAGTATGGGTGAGGCGGTGAAGGGCCTTAATAAAATTGATTTCAACGCAACCGGATTCAACGTTATGATGGTGCGCGCTTCAGCGGGAGACATCACCTACGGTCAGGCATTTCGGCCACCGAACCCCGCTAATGTGATGCCCGTGGTGGGCACCAACGGTATGGATGTGGGTGCCCTGCGAATGGACATCAGCGGGGGTGGAGGCCAGCGCTACCCAAACCTGCACGGAGCTTTTGGAGACTTTGGTATGGGCGTTGCAACAGCCCGAGCCGATCTCGTGTGTATCCTCACCGAAAACGTGGGCGGCGCCGCCGCCGGTTTAGCCCAGAAACTCACCATGCGCGGCCCGAACCCGCCGCAAGATTTGATGTCCGGCACCACTCGACCCGATGACGTGGACTTCAACTCCTCACAAGTACTCAGCAACCGCGACAGCATTCGCAATCTTTCATTGCAGGGGCAATACCTCACCGGCGGCTACACCTTCCAACACGAGCTGGGCCACGTACTCGGCTGCGCCCACGGCCTCGGCGATGTGGGTGCCGGCTCGCCACCGGGCACACCCGGCCTGCACCCACACGACGGTGGCATCACGTTCAGCCCCTACGCCTACACGAATTCCAATGGCGTGGCCGATGAGTTTCTTGCCGTGGGCAATCATTTCACCACCTGGGGAAGCGATGGCTTTGGCACAAAATACTGTACCATCATGGCCTACACCAATACGCGAGGCAGCACACGCGTTCCGCTTTTCAGTAGCCCGGTCGCATTTTGGAAAGGCGAGCCCACCGGTTTATTACGCGGGATGTACCTGCCGCCGCCCTTGTCTTCCTACGACAAGCCCTTGTATTTGGATCACGCGCGCACCATTTCGGCCGTGGGCCATCACGCCGCGTTTTTCCGCGATTCCAACGGCTCCGGCCGCGCCTCCTCACGTACCTCCACCCGGCCCTCCCCGCCCAAAGGATTGCCCGGCGAACGGCCCAATACCTACGCCCGTGGCGGCGCTCAAGCCGGCGGAAACACTCAAGCCGGCGGCACCCAATTTGCAGCCAATCCTAATAACCCGAACCAAATAAATATTGGCACCGCCCAGAAACCAGGCAAAGGCCTCGGCGGTGGCAGTAGCGGCGGAGGCACCACCGGCGGAGGTGGCACCACCAACACCAATCAAAACAACGGCGGCAACCCCGGCTTCCCCACGGGCGGCGGCGGCCCGGGCTTGGGCACCGGCGGCGGTGGGGGAGGTCTCCCCCCCGGCGGCACCAACACCGTGCCCAATCTACCCATCAATCCGGCCGTGCCTAATGACCATCGATATTCGGCAATGAAATGGGGCGGGCGTTGGGCTAATAACACCTTTGCCACCGTCATCAACGGCCACAACAACGGCGCCACCCACGAAAACGCCGAACGCGGGCACCCCGCCTTCCACGGCAAATCCGTGTGGTGGTACATTGAATGGCCCGGCCCGGCTCCCCTCAAACTAAAAAAACTGGTGGCCACCACCAAAGGCAGCACCTTTGACACCACCCTCGGCGTCCTCTACGTGCCCAAGGGCCAGCCCGCAGCTCAGGTGCCGCTCAACAATCAGTACTTCAGTTGGAACAACAACGCCCCCGGCGGCGGTGGCCCCTTTAGCACCGTGGTGTTGGCCCCCAATCAGGCAGGAGTTGCACTGACGCTCAACCCCGGCGATCGCGTCTACTTTATGGTCGACGGCATAGGCGGCACCACCGGCAAAATCCGCCTCGACGTGAAGCTTAAAAAATAGCATCCGCCTTCGGCGCTTAACCGGTCGTTTGCGGGTCGCTTGCACTGGACTCTGCGCCTGTTGTAGCCCGGGCCGTTGGCCCGGGCCCCGGCTCACCGAGCCGGGCTACAAAACCAATCCGGCTAGCCAATATCTTTCAGGCCAGCCCACACCTCGCTCACCCAAAGCGCTGAAAGCGCGAAACAATTGCCCGCCAATCATTTAATTGCCCGCCAATCATTTCGCACCTTCGGTGCCTTACGGGTAGTTTGCACTGGGCTCTGCGCCTGTAGCCCGGGCCGGTGGCCCGGGTTCCGGCTCACCGAGCCGGGCTACAATTAGTTCCCCACGCAATAGAGGTGCGAATCGGAGCGCAGATAAAGGCGGCCTTTGCTGATGGCGGGGCTGGCGTTGAAGACGGTGCGGTCGCTGGTGAAATTGTTTTGGGCGAGTTGTTTGAATTTGGGTTTGGCTTCCACCACAAACGCACCGGCGTTGCGGCTGACGGAAATGAGTTTGCCGTTCACCACGATTGATGAAGCATAAAATTTTGGGACACCCCGCGTGCTTTGCAGCCGCTCGCGGTAAACTGCTTTGCCGGTCTTGGCGCTAAGGCACACGGCGTAGCCGCTGCGGTCCATCCAGTAAATATGGCCGGCGTGATGGACGGGCGAGGCGACGTAGGGCGAGCGGGTGGAGGTCCAAAGTTTTTTGGAATTGCTGACGTCATCCTTGCCGCCGAGCTGGAGGGCGATGCCGCTTTGGCGCGGGTAACCGCCGAAGGCAAAGATGGTGCCGCCCGCAGCAATCACGCTGGGGGAAACATTGCTGCCGCCCACGCCGGTGAAGGCGTACCAGTTGAAGGTGCCTTTGGCGGGGTTGAGCGACCACACTTCGCTGTCCACCGCGAGGATCATTTCGGTGCCGGCTTTTGTTTTAATGAGCGCGGGTGTGCCGTAGGAATCCTGATAACCGGCGATGATTTTTGGGCCCCATCGCCACGCTTGTTTGCCGGTGGCGGTGTGCAGCGCGACGAGGGCGCTGCCTTCCTGCAGGGTGTTGAGCAAAAGTAAATCGCCGTGCAACACCGGGCTGGTGGCCGAGCCCCAGCGTTTGCGGCTGGATTGCGTGCCGGTTTTGGCGCGCCATAATTCTTTGCCTTTGAAATCAAACGCGAGCACGCCGGTTTTGCCGAGGAACACAAAAACGGATTTGCCGTCGGTGGCTGGCGTGCTGGTGGCGTAGCCGTGCTCGGGCACGCCCATTCCGCCATAGCGATCTTCCTCGGCGGTGGGTTTGATTTTGTTGTGCCACAAAATGTCGCCGGTCTTGGCGCTGATGCAAAGGACGTGGCGCAGAAGTTTGCGCGGGTCGCCTGCGCCACCACCCACGCCGTAGCCGGAATAGCAGGTGAGAAAAAGATGGTCCCCCCAAACCACCGGGCTGGATGCGCCAGCGCCGGGGAGTGGGGTTTTCCACTTGAGGTTGTTGGTGTCGCTCCAAGTGAGCGGCGCAGTCTCGCCGGGAGCCGTGCCATCGCCATTGGGCCCGCGCCATTGCGGCCAGTTTTTATCAACTGCCGGAGCCGCCAAAGCCGCCAAAGCGGTTGAGGCCAAGGCAATGCCGAGGCCGAACAGAGCAGGGCGCAGCGATTTCATTTGTGGAGCGAGCGAAAGGTTAAGCGTCCGAGCGCCGATCCGTGGGGCGTTCTGGCCGTGTGGGCCGGTCGCCGCCGGGGCGTTGGTCTGGGCGGCTGGGGCGGTCGGGCCGATTGAATCCACCACCGGGCCGATCACCACCGGGGCGTTGGCCGGGATTGAATCCGCCTTCACGTCCGCCGGGGCGTCCGCCTTGGCCGCCGCGCTCAAATGACGGGCGCATTTCTTCGCGGGTGAGTTTGCCGTCTTTATTTTTGTCCAGCTTGGACAATGCGACGGTGGCGTTCTTGAGTTCCGCAGCGGAAATCTCGCCGTCTTTATTAGCGTCCAACGCGATCATCACGGGATTCATCGGGCGTCCGCCACCGAAGTTGGGCCGATCACCGCCTTGACCGGGGCGTCCACCTTCGCCGGGACGTCCTCCCTGTCCGGGCCGACCGCCTTGGCCACCGGCACCGGGTCGTTCACCTTGGCCGGGGCGACCGCCGCCACCTTGGCTGCGGAAAAACTCCATGGCTTGTTCGCGCGTTGGGCGCTCATTTTCATCGAGTTTGCCATCGCCGTTTTTGTCGAATTTCTTCACTAACAATTCGCGCATATTTCCCCGAGCATCGCCACCGCGCCCGCCTTGGCCACCTTGGCCGGGACGTCCGCCACCGAACCCACCGCGTCCGCCTTCACCGGGGCGTCCGCCCGCGCCGGGCCTTCCGCCGCCGGGGGCACGGTCTCCGCCGCCCGCGCCGCCTAATTGGGCACGGAAAAATTCCTGCATTTGTTCGCGAGACGGGCGCTCTTTTTCGTCGAGTTTGCCGTCGCCGTTTTTGTCAAAATGTTTGAGCATTTGTTCGCGAATGGAGCCACGGTCGCCGCCGCTGGGACGTCGATCGCCTCCTTCGCCGGGGCCGCGTTGTTGTGCCTGTGCGGCGGTGGGAATGAGGATGAGGCCGCCAAGGATGGCGGGAATCAGGGTTTTTGTTTTCATCATGATTATGGTTTTGTGAATGGTTTTGGGAGTCTTTGGACTTTTCCGGATTAGTTCGACTAACAAGACGTCCGGCGACCCTTGTATCGTTACAAAAAATGTAACTTGGCGTGCACGAAAATCGTCCGGATAACAGGAAGTATCAAAATGAAACTCATCCCCTTCTTTTTCACCGGCTTGTTTGCGGTAAATCTCTGCGCCATTCCGATTGCCTCAGCCGCTGCTGAGGGCAAGATCGCTTGGTTTGGCACGTGGCAGGGCGGCTTGGCCGAGGCGCAGCGCACGGGCAAACCCATCCTGCTCACCTCCGGCGCGCCCCAATGCCACAACGTGCCGGGCGTTTGGTGACCGGGCAAAACGAGCATGGACAGGAGTTTCCTGTCTCACAAATCGGTGGTCGCCGCGTCGCGCAAGTTTGTGTGCATCCGCCTCGCCACGTATGAAGACGCCGCTGAGAACGCGGTGCTCAAGCGCATCTTCGCGCCGGGCGGCACATTGCAAAACACGGTGTTCGGCATTCTCACGCCCGATGGAAAAACGTCCATCGTGCGCGCCGGGCGCAGTCCCGCGTGGGCCTTCGGTGGCGCGGCGGGCAAAGGGATCCATCAACAAACCGAAGCCGTGATGGCCAAGATGGGCGACACGATGGAGGCCATCGCGCTGGCATATCCGGGCAATGGCACGGAAAGTAAAGGGCCGCTGCCATTGCCGTACCTCGCAGATTTGCGCGTGGCGCTGAATGTGACCGCGTGTGATCGCCAACCGCTCGTGGCTGTTTATGGCAACGCCGCCCAACGCAAAGCGATGGAGGCGGAGTTGACGAAGCTCGCATGGAGCGATCAGTTTATGGGCCAAGTGCAATACGTCGCCGCGAGCAAGGCGGCGGATTTTACATCGGTGAAAGGATTGAAAGCCAAGTCCGGCATCATTGTGATTCAGCCGGAGCCATTCGGTTTGAGCGGCAATGTCATTCGCGAAATCGCTGCGGGCACAAAAGCCGGTGAATTAAAAAATCAACTCGCCCAAGCGCTCGGCAAACACAAGCCCAGCGAATTGACCTACGACCAACACCGCCGCGCCGGCGCCCAAGCCGGCAAGCGTTGGGAAAGCAAAACGCCCAACACCGACGGCGCGGGCCGCCGCCGGCAGCGTTGATTTTTTTAACCGCAGATTGCACAGATTTTTTTGGGTTTTTAATCTGCGAAACTCTGCGTAATCTGTGGTTAATAATTGGTTTCAATGAACACAAAAGCATTTCTCATCGCGGCATTGGCGGTTTTCTTCGGCGGTTCATTGTCCGCCGACCAACCACGCACGCCGGTTTCTGCGCTGCCCAATTTGGTGTTGTTGGTTTCCGATGATATGGGCTGGAATGAGGTGGGTTATCACGGCAGCAAAATTTCCACGCCACACATCGATCGCCTCGCGAAGGATGGTTTGCAGCTGGATCGGTTTTATGTGCATCCCATTTGCAGCCCCACGCGCACGGCGTTGATGACCGGTCGGTCGCCCGCGCGTTTTGGCATCACGGCGGCGTTGACGCGCGGCGCGGGTGTGCCTTTGAGTGAACATTTTATGCCGCAAACTTTTCAGAAAGCGGGCTACCAAACTTTCATTGTCGGCAAATGGCACCTCGGCAATCGGGGCGATGAGTACGGTCCGCGCCAACGCGGCTTTGATCATTTTTATGGCTGCCGCGGCGCGAAGGTGGATTACTACACGCACCTCGGCCCGCGCGGTTTGGATTGGCAACGCAACGGCGAACCCCTTCGTGAGGAGGGCTATTCCACTGACCTCTTCGCCGCCGAGGCCATTCGATTGATAAAAAATCGCAATCGCCGCCAGCCGATGTTTTTGTATTTGCCATTCAACGCGCCGCATCCTGTTGCGCAGGCACCGGCGGCGTTAATTGAGCAATATGCCAAGCTTGGGTTCACCGGACAAAACACCGCCCACGCCGCCGCTATCGACGCGATGGATCAAGCGATCGGTCGCGTACTTGCGACGATTGAAACTGAAGGGATGGCGCGCAATACGTTGGTGATGTTTTTTTGCGACAACGGTTCCGGCGGTGGCGGACGCGGCTTGCGCGGCAGTGGGCCAAAAGGCGGCGCGGGCCAACTCGCGTTACGCGGCGGCAAGGGGAGTGTGTTCGAGGGCGGCATTCGGGTGCCGGCGGTGCTGCGTTGGCCGGGCGTGATTCCGGCGGGGGCCAAGAGTGGTCAGTTGGTTTCCGATGTCGACTTGTTTCCCACCCTCGCCGCGGCGATGGGGATTGCGCCCAAAAACTCAAAGCCATTCGATGGCGTGAATTTGTGGGACGCGCTACGCAACAACAAAACTGCCCAGCGCAAGCCGGTGGTGGTGGCCGGTTCGCGAGGGGAATTCGCGCTATTGCAGAACCAATGGAAACTCATTTTGAGCCCTCAACAAACGAGCCTTTATAATGTGACCAAAGACCCCACCGAAAGCCGCGATGTGATTTTGGATCACCCCATCATTGCCGCCGAATTGGCCGATGCACTCGCGCCTTACAAAACACCGGAAAAAGAATGAAGCCCTTTTCGATCTCATTATTATTCGCGATTCTGTTTGTTGCGCCCACTGTGCAATCCCAGCCCGGGCCGCCTCGTGCGCGGTTTGATGCGCAACGCGAGATCGCATTGGCGCAGCCGTACAAAGGGGTTTTTTATTTGGATATTCCACCGGCGAATTTATTTCCGATTCGCAAAACCGGCGTGAGCACCGAGCCGGTGCGGCAGGCGGCGAAGGCTTTTTTGGCGAGCCTCACGGCGACGGATCGCAAGAAAACGCTGTTCCCCGTGGACGACCTCGAGTGGCGCAAATGGGACAATCGCCATTTTTTTGTGCGCCAAGGAATGGGGTTTGATAAAATGACGAAGGGCCAGCGCGCGTTGGCGTTTCATTTAATGAAAGCCAGCCTCAGCGCGCGCGGCTTGCGGCAGACGCGGGACATTATGAAACTCAACGGCACGCTTGCGGAACTGACGCGCAAGCCCGATGAATACGGCGAGTGGCTGTATTGGATTACCATTATGGGCGAGCCGAGCGCCACCAAGCCGTGGGGTTGGCAGCTGGACGGGCATCATGTGATCATCAATTATTTTGTGCTCGGCGATCAAGTGGTGATGAGTCCTGTGTTTATGGGGTCCGAACCGGTGAAGGCCGTGAGCGGCAAATTCAAAGGCACGGAAGTTTGCCAAGCCGAACAGGACAAGGGCCTCGCGTTCATTAATTCGCTCGACGCCAAGCAACGCGCCAAGGCGATCGTCGCCAATGAGAAAGGCCCGACGAATAATATCGGCGAAGCGTTTCGTGACAATCAAGTGCTTGATTACATTGGCATTCGTTGCAGCGAATTGACTGCCAAACAAAAAGCGCAACTGCTTGGGCTCATCGAGGTGTATATCGGCAACATCGCCGACGGCCACGCGAAGGTGAAAATGGCCGACGTGAAAAAGCATCTCGATGCCACGTACTTCGGCTGGCTCGGCGGCACGGAAAAGGACAGCGTTTTTTATTATCGCATCCAAAGCCCTGTGGCATTGATTGAGTTTGATCATCAACGCCCGATTGCGTTAGCGCGTTCACGCACGCCTACGCGGCAGCACATTCACACCGTTGTCCGCACGCCGAACGGCAACGATTACGGCAAGGATTTGTTGCGCCAACATTATTTGCGGCATCACAAGTAATTAGGTAGGGCGCGCTGTCTCAGCGCGCCGCGGCGCGGTGGGGACACCGCGCCCTACCATTATTTCCCCTTCGTTTTCAGCATTGCCTTGATTTTCTCGACGCTTTGGTTGCCCAAAGGGAGCGGCCAGCCGAGGGTATCTTTGTTGGGCTGGAAGCCACCGCCGTCGACGTCTATCCAGATGGGATTGATGTAGGCGCAAGGCTTGAGGCTGGCGTTGGCGCTGGTGCCGTAACCGGTTTTCAGATCGTGATTCTCGCCCATGGCCACGACGATGAGGTGGGCGTCGGCCTCGAGATTGATGCTGAACGTGGTGTCCATCACAACGGGGCTGTTGTTAAACATCTTCGGATTTTTCTTTGCAGTGAGGTTTAAGTTGGGCACTTGTCGGCCGTTCACTAGAACTTGCACGCGGTCGATGTGCACCCAGTCGGCACACTGAATTTTTACTTTCAGATTCACCTTGCCGTCTTTGGCGGTGATCTCGCTGCCGGGCAGGGCACCGTTGGCGGTCACTTCAAGAAACGGCCCGGTGGTGAGCATCAGTCGGCCGGCCTTGGCGTTGCGGATGATTTCCTTGGCGTCAATTTTCGCGGGTGCGTCGGTGCTGCTGGTTACGTAAGTGCGCCAGCCGCCGACGCCGTTGCCGTAAACTGAATGTGCGTCGGCCACCGCGATGGCGCGCGTGCGGTAGCCTTGGTTGAGCATCTGTAGCCACACAAACTCGCGCACCTCGCGGACTTGCTCGCGTGTGCCGCGCCGGTAGAGCGTCCACGGCGCGGTGGCGAGGATGGCGTTGCCGCGAAAATTCTGTGTCTCGATGGCGTCGATGTATTTTTCGTAACCGGCAAATCCACCGTCGGGTTTGCCGTCGAGATTGCGGTCCCAAAATTTCTCCGTGAGGTTCGGGTGGTTCACGTGCACCCAACGGTTGGGATCCCAGCCGCCGAAGTTTTGCAGGGCAATGGTGTTGAGGCGTGGATCATTTTGAAACACCGGCGCGCCGCCATCCTGCGCGAAGGGATTGGGCTTCGGCAACGGAAACGCATTGTGATGCGAACCCGCGCCGCCGCCCGTGAGCTCGAGGCCGATGACAGTGCTGAGGTGTTCGGAGAGCCCGAGCTTTTTGATGTGGGGCGTCCAGTCGTAAAGGCGGTTGTGCTCGGTGGTGGGCGCAAACTCAATGTGCTCGGCGGCGAGGTTGATGATGCGGTCGTCGGTGCCGCATTGGTTATCGCCGCTGGGCGTGGAGTGATTGTGAAAATCCGTGCTCACCCAGCCGCGCGTGTTCACCACACGTTGCAGCGCGCCTTTGACGGGGGCAAACGCTCCGGCTTTCACGATCACCTCGCGCACCAAATGGTTGTGTTCAATGCCGTGTGTGATCACCAGCCGATACGTGCCCGGATCCAGCGCCACGTTAAACTTGCCCGTTTCCGAGTGCCACTGGTCCACGCAGCCGTGCGCGCGATTCTGCGGCCCAAGATTCGGCGTGGCGGTTTTGCCCGTGCCGATGAATTGCACCTTGCACGGGGTGTCTTTGCCCGCGGCGTCGGTGATGGCGAAAGCCACGCCGGAGAGGGGAGGTAGTTCCGTAGTGATTTTAGCTTCATCGCTCTCCTTAACTTCAATAATTTGCTCATGAGTTTTTCTGCCGCGATCTTCAATTTTAACCTGATATGAGCCAATCGGAAATTGTGTGGCAAACCTTCCATTTTTTTTGGTGTACGCGGGAATCGATTGGCCCTTGGACGTGAGGGTAATGGTGGCACTATGGATGGCCTTGCCGGTGTTTGACTCGGTGAGTTGAATGCTCAGTAATCCAGTTTTCATGTTGGCGTAGCGCGCGACTTCTCCAACAGCCTCAGCAGGTGAATTACCCACGGCAAGGAAGCGTATGAATCTGGCGGTTTCGTTAGGCTTGAGTGTTAATTGACTATGAGGCTTGGCCAACCCGGGTGTTCCTGGAAGTCCTTTAATCCAACCCACTGCATAAGAACCACGATCAGAAGGATCGACTGCGTCGATCCACAGGACGTCTTGAAAAGTTCCGCGCTTGCCCGAAGGTTTCCAGTAATCTGCTATCGAACCTTTCCGATCTTCATCGGATTTGTTGTGATACCACGAAGTAATTAGTAATCCTCTGGATCGGTGGCCTAAGTTATATTCATGCCTCTTAAACAGCCCATTGTTGCGCGCCGCATCCACTTCTACTCGGACCCTAGCACCTCCCATTCCTAGTCCGCCTGAGGCTTGAGCGATGCGCACATTGGACACATTGCCACGATGGCTTCCAGGCGAGAAGATGGTGAGCTGATCATTTTGGCGGGCGTTTAACGTAAGGTCGTACAGGCAACCGGGGGTGATGCCACCGTTGCCGTAGAAGGTGCTCATGTTGGGGCGGCGCAGCGGTTGGTTGCCGGAAATGACGGCGGTGATGTGGTCATTGCGCAAAATAAAATCACCGATGATGCCGTCGGCTTCTTTGCCTTTGGGGAGTTGATCGGTGTTGTTGGGGCCGACCTCGAACGCCTCCACGGCGGCATGGGTGAGGGCAGGGGTGAGGAACAGGAGAATGAGGAATTGCTTCATAGCGTTGAGGGCATTGTGGCGGCGAGGAATCAGGTGGCAAGTGAATTCATTATAATAGGCACAACGGTGAGCGCACCCCGGACTTTTCATTTCGCTGGTTTTTTGCTAAAAGCCTCGCGTTCATGGCGAGGAAAACTAAATCAAACGCGTCGGCGTCTCTCGCGCCGATGAAGTTATTGGCGGCTAATCGCAGCGAAATTGCTATCCGCATCTTTCGCGCGGCTACGGAGATGGATCTGCGCACGGTTGCGATTTATGCGCAGGAAGACCGGCTCGCGGTGCATCGGTTTAAGGCGGATGAGGCGTATATGGTGGGCGCGGGCAAGGGGCCGGTGGGCGCGTATCTCGATATTGAAGGCATCGTGGGGATGGCTTCCGAGCGCGGCGTCAATCTCGTTCATCCGGGCTACGGATTTTTGGCTGAGAATGCTGACTTCGCCGAGGCATGCGCCAAGGCGGGGATGACGTTCGTGGGGCCGCGCCCGGAGTTGCTCCGCCAAATGGGTGACAAAACCGAAGCGCGCGCGCTGGCGAAGGCCGCGGGCGTTCCGGTGTTGCCCGGCACGGATGACGCGATCAAGACTCGCGCCAAGGCGGTGAAGGTCGCGAAGCAAATTGGGTTTCCGCTCATCATCAAAGCTGCCTTCGGCGGTGGCGGCCGCGGGATGCGGGTGGTGCATCAAGCCAAGGATTTGGAGCGGCTGCTCGATGAAGCGCGCGGCGAGGCGGATCGTGCATTTGGAAATCCGGCGGTGTTTCTCGAAAAGTATGTGCAAAACGCCAAGCACATTGAGGTGCAAATTTTGGGCGATCAACACGGCAACGTTTTGCATTTGCACGAACGCGATTGCTCGGTGCAGCGGCGTTATCAAAAGGTGGTGGAGATCGC
Source organism: Verrucomicrobiia bacterium (assembly GCA_014239365.1). Lineage (GTDB taxonomy): Bacteria > Verrucomicrobiota > Verrucomicrobiia > Limisphaerales > UBA1100 > JACNJL01. Next base: position 39,018 of record JAAZZB010000001.1, read on the forward strand.
CCCGAGCGTGGCGCTGGATGAAACGGTGCGGGACGAATTGTGCACGGCGTCATTGGAATTGGCCAAGCACATTCGGTATGACAACGCGGGCACGATGGAGTTTCTGTACGATATGGATTCCAAGGCGTGGTATTTCATCGAGATGAATCCGCGCATTCAAGTGGAGCACACGGTGACGGAAGTGGTGACGGGTATTGACCTCGTGCGCTCGCAGATTCAAGTAGCGCAAGGGCACTCGCTGCACGGCGAGGTGATGCAGTTGCCCAAACAAAAAAACGTGGCGTGCGTCGGCCACGCCGTGCAATGCCGCGTGACGACGGAAGATCCTGCCAATCATTTCACGCCCGATTACGGGCGCATCATTGCTTATCGGTCGGCGGCTGGTTTTGGGCTTCGGCTCGATGGCGGGCAGGGCGATGCGGGTAGTGTGATCACTCCGTTTTACGATTCGTTGCTGGTGAAAATCACCGCGAGCGGGATGAGCTTTCCGCTCGCGCTGGATCGGATGAAGCGTGCGTTGAAAGAATTTCGCATTCGCGGGGTGCAGACGAACATTCCTTTTCTTGAGAACGTGATCAAAAACGAAACGTTCCGCAGCGGGCAGGCGAGCACGACGTTGATTGATAACACACCGGAATTGTTTGCCTTCAAGCGTCGGCGCGATCGGGCGAATCGGTTACTTAATTACATCGGCGACGTGGCGGTGAACGGGAATCCGCAAACGAAAAACTTTGAGGTCAAGGAATCGTTCAAACCCATCGCGCCGCCGGAACACAATGGCGATGCCGAGCCGCCTGCGGGCACGCGGCAAATTTTGCTCGATCAAGGCCCCAAAAAATTCGCCGAGTGGACGCGTAAACAAAAGCGGTTGCTCGTCACCGACACCACTTTGCGCGATGCGCACCAAAGTCTGTTCGCCACCCGAATGCGCACGGTGGATATGTTGCACATCGCCGACGCCATCGCGCATCGCACGCCGGGGCTCTTCAGCCTTGAGATGTGGGGCGGCGCGACGTTCGACACCGCGATGCGATTCCTGCGCGAAGACCCATGGCAACGCCTACGCCAACTGCGCGAGGCGGTTCCCAACATTTGTTTCCAAATGCTCTTTCGCGGTTCCAACGCGGTGGGCTATTCGGATTATCCCGATAACGTGGTGCGGGCTTTTGTGAAACACGCCGCCGAAAACGGAATGGATATTTTCCGCATTTTTGATTCGCTCAATTATCTCCCCAACCTCAAGGCCGCGATGGAGGCAGTGCAGGATACGCACGCGGTGTGTGAAGGGACCATTTGTTACACCGGCAATATTCTTGATGCGAAGCGCGACAAGTATCCGCTCAAATATTACGTGAAGCTCGCGAAGGAACTTGAGAAAATGGGGGCGCACACGCTTTGCATCAAAGATATGGCGGGGCTGTGTCGTCCATACGCCGCGCACAAACTCGTGAAAACATTGCGCGGCGAAGTGGGCTTGCCGATTCATTTTCACACGCACGACACCAGTGGCGTGAATGCCGCCTCCGTGCTCAAGGCGTCGGAAGCGGGCGTGGATATTGCTGACCTCGCGATTGCGTCGCTCTCCGGTTCCACGAGCCAGCCGAACCTTAATAGCGTGGTGGCCGCGCTGGATCACACGCCGCGCGAAACGGGTTTAGATCTCGGCACGTTAAATGAATTTTCTGATTACTGGGAGCAAGTGCGCAAAGTTTATGCGCCGTTTGACACCGGCCCGCGCAGTGGCATTGGCGATATTTACGAGCACGAAATGCCCGGCGGCCAATACACGAATCTGCGCGAGCAGGCGGAAAGTATGGGGCTCGGCGCGCGTTGGAAGGAAGTGGCGCGCACGTACGCGGAGGTGAACGATTTGTTTGGCGACATCGTGAAAGTGACGCCGTCCAGCAAAGTGGTGGGCGATATGACGATGTTCTTGGTCACGCGCGGCATCAAGCCGGCAGACGTGGTGAACCTTGAGCCGGGCGCCACGCCATTCCCGCAATCAGTTATTGATATGATGAAGGGGCGCCTTGGAAAACCCATTGGCGGTTGGCCGCGCCAAGTGCAGCGAGTGGTGCTTGGAAAACAAAAGCCGCTTAAGGGTCGGCCGGGGGCGGACTTGAAACCGCTGAACCTCGAGCGCACGCGCAAAAAACTGGAGGGCGAAATCCATCGCAAAGCCAGCGACGATGCGTTGTTGAGTTTCCTGATGTATCCGGAAGTGTTTAAGGAATACAATAAATTCCGGCGCGAATACGGCGACGTCTCTGTGCTGCCAAGTTCTACATTTTTTTATGGACTCAAACCCGGCGAGGAAATCGCCGTGGACATCGAGGTGGGCAAGACGCTTTACATCAAGCTCATCAACATCAGCGCGCCGGACGAGGACGGCTTGCGCACGCTCACCTTCGAGCTGAATGGTTACCCGCGCGAAGTGGAGATTGCCGATGTGTCGCTCAACGTGCAGGAAAAAGTTCAAGCCAAAGCCGACCCCGGCAACGATCTGCACGTCGGCGCGCCCATCCCGGGCATCATCACCGAGCTGGCCGTGGGCGTGGGCGCGAAGGTGGCGAAGGGCGACAAACTGATCACGATGGAGGCCATGAAAATGCAAACCACCGTGTACGCCGCCGCCGATGGAGTGGTGGACGCCATCCACATCGACATCGGCGAATCAGTGGAGGCAAAAGATCTTGTGATGGAATTACGCGAGGCGTAGTTTTTGAACTGCAGATTTTTCAAAAGTTATCCACGGTAACGTTCCCCCGAAAACGGCGTCTCCAATGTGAGATCACTTCATTGCAGGCAGGGCGCCAATTTCCCCTGTTTTTGCCGGTTTCGGCGCGATGCGTGAGAACTAATGCCGTCGTTTTAGGCTTGCCGATACCACCAAATGTGGTAGTTTTCCACAGGGCCACAATATCTTGTGGCGGCCATTTTATTGGCAAAAGGGGGAAAGGGGCGCCTGAAAACAGGCGGGGTGTAAGGATGGCATATACTTCATTTAGGGATTTTTGTGTCGCCGCGCAATTGGCGGAGCCGGATCAGTTTGACCAATGGCAAACAGATTGGCGGGCGGAGCGTGCTGAGGGCGGTGAGGTCGGGGCGTTGCCGGAGTTTCTCTGCAAACGCAGCGGCAAAACTGAAGACGATTTCCTTGCGAGCGTGGCCGAGGCTTACGATTGGCAACGCATTGAGCTGGGCGAGGTGAAGCCTACCGCCGAGGCGCGCCGCCGCATTTCTTCCAAGATCGCTTCGCAACATCGCGTGGTTCCCATTAGCGTTGAAGAGGGTGTGTTGATGGTGGCGGTGTCTGATCCGTTCAACACGGAATTACTCAACGCCGTTCGCTTTGCCGCGAAGGGGCCGGTGCGCTTTGTGTTGTCCACATCCGAAGACATCGAAAAGAGCTACGAAAAATATTACGGCGTGGGCGCGGAGACGATTGACGAATTGGCGCAGGACGAAGTGGAGGATGAGGATGATTTGGAATTGATGTTCGGCGATGAAAAGGAAATCGCCGAAGGCGATCAGGAGGCGAGCATCATCAAATTTGTGAACCAAGTCATTTGGCAGGCGTACAAAAGCCGCGCGACGGATATCCACTTTGAACCGCACGAGGACGAGCTTCAAATCCGCCATCGGATTGACGGCATCCTGCATCAAATGCCATTGCCGCCGCAGCTGAAGCTATTGCAGGCCGCACTCATTTCGCGCATCAAAGTAATGAGCGGAATGAACATCGCCGAGAAACGCCTGCCGCAGGATGGCCGCATCAACGTGCGCGTGAAAGGCGAGGAGATTGATATCCGTGTCTCCACCGTGCCCACGGTTTATGGCGAAAGCGTTTCGCTTCGGCTGCTCACCCGCGGCAGCGTGCTCAAGGGAATGGACAGCCTCGGGATGACCGCCAATCTCGAGAAAAACATCCGCGAGGTCATCACCAAACCGCACGGCATTATGTTGGTCACCGGCCCCACCGGCTCGGGTAAATCCACTTCGCTTTATTCATTTCTTAACACCATCAACTCCATCGATAAACGCATTATGACGGTGGAGGATCCGGTGGAGTACGAAATGAAAGGCGTCAATCAGGTTTCGGTAAAGAACGATATTGGCCGGACTTTCGCCCACGTGTTGCGACATTTTTTGCGGCAAGATCCCGATGTGATTATGGTGGGTGAGATTCGCGATGGCGAGACGGCGGAGATCGCCATCCAAGCCGCCAACACCGGCCACCTCGTGTTCAGCACGCTGCACACCAACGACGCGCCGAGCGCCTTCACGCGGTTGATCGATATGGGCACGGAACCGTTTTTGGTGGCCGACGCGATTGAGGCGATTATGGCCCAGCGGCTGGTGCGCACCTTGTGCCCGGAATGCAAAGTGGAGCAGCAGGTGTCCAAGGATTATTTGTTGAAAGTGGAATTTCCGCCCACACAAATTTCGGAGGCGCGGTTTTGGCACGGCTCCGGTTGCGATGCGTGCGGCGCGCGCGGCTATCAGGGGCGGACAGGAATTTACGAATTACTTTCCAATAGCGAGGCATTGCAACAACTGGTGATCGACCGCGCGGCGGCGTCCACCATTGGCGTGCAGGCGCGGGCGGAGGGGATGGTTTCCCTGCGCGAATACGGCTGGGGCCAGGCATTAGCCGGGAAGACCTCCATTGAAGAAGTGTTGCGTGTGACGCAAGCGCCCGATTCGGGCGATGAACCGCAGGAGAATTTTTAGTGGCCGATTCCAACGACAAACCCAAGCCTCGGCCGAAGCCCAAAGCTAAAGCTACGGCAACAGCAAAAGCGCAGCCCGCTGAGGCATTGCCCGCCGCGTGCAATGTGGTGGATTGTTCCTCGGGTCGGCAACAGTTCTGGCGGTTCACCGGCAGCAAAAACCAGATGAAGCTGGTGGACGTGCGCGAGGCTGAGCTGGACGAAAAAATTCCAACCAAACATCTCGATCGCGATTCCAGCCAAATGTGGCGCGCGCATTGCCAAAACGATGCGTGGTTGCCGGCGGACAAAGTCTTTTTCCGCGTGCTGCATTTGCCTTTGTGCGACGCGCGCGAGTTGCCGGGAATGGTGGAGCTGCAGTTGGAAAAAGTTTCGCCATTGCCGTTGGGGCGCGCGGTGTGGTCCTTTGAGGTGGTTCCCGCGCATCGCGCGGATCGCGAGCAACAAACCGTCGTGGTGATGCTCGCCGAGCGCGCGGTGGTGGAGGAATGCGTGGGCGAGTTGGAGAAGGCCGGATATTTTCCTGACCGCCTTGAGGCGGCGGTGATGCATCAGGTTTTGGCCACGCCGCAGGGCGGCGAGCGGCCCGATGGCGCGTGGGTTTACCCGCGCTTTCTCGAGGAGCGCGTGGTGTGCACCGTTGCGTGGTGGGACGAAGGGGTGTTGCAAAACATCACACAAATTATTCTGTCCTCCGCCGAGCATCTTAATGAACTCACCGAGCAACTCACTGCCACCACTTGGGCGGGCGAGATGGAAGGCTGGCTTACCGGCAGTACGCACTGGCATTTGGTCATCGCTTCGGAACAGGGCGAGCAATGGCTGCCCGCTCTAAACGAATGGGCCGGGCAGGGAATGCAAGTACAAGCGCCGCCCGATGCCAGTGCGCTGGCGGCGGCCTGTGCCACGCGCGCCACGCGTCCGCTGGAGCAGGGCAACCTCATGCCGCCCGAACGCCGGGCGCACTATCATCGACAGGATGTGGATCGCGTGCTCGGCGGCATTCTCACATGGATGCTTTTGTTTTATGTGATGTTGCTTGCCGGTTATTTTGTTTTGAATTCGCAAACTGCCGTAAAGGAAGAAGCCAAATTTCAGCAGTTGAAAAAAATGAAGGCGATGGAAGAGGAGGTTGTGCTGCTTAAAGAGAAACACAAGCTGTTGGTGCTGCAGCGCAGCAGTCGCAAGACCGCCCTGCAAGTGCTCAAGGAAGTGGCCAATCAAATGCCGGAAGAACTCACCTTGAGCTACATTAACTCAGTGGAAGTTCGCGGCGAAGGGAGCAACATCACTCTCAACGGCCAGATGACCTCCGGGCACGGCAAACAAGTGGACGCCTACCGCAACAATCTCGCAAGAATTATGGTGGCCGATCCGGTTTCCAATAAGCAGCGCAAGTTGTTTCACGCGGTCAACACATCTCATACGCGAGCCGGCGCAGCCGGCGTTGAGGGGCCCGGGCGCTGGACGATTGTTTGCACCTTGCGCCCCGACATCCAGTTGAAATGATTGCAATCTTAAATATGCTGAACGTGAGAGCGGAAGAACGCCGGGCGGTGATTATTTTTCTGATGTGTTTTTTGGTGGTGGGAAATCTGGTGTGGCTTTGGATTGGGCCGGGGCTGCTCACGTTGCGCACTCAACTGGCCGAACACGAACAGGCGTTGGAGAGGGAGGGGATGACCCAAATCGCCCATCGTGAATTGAACCAAATGGTGGCCGAGCTGAACCCCAAAGCCAGTATGGCCAGCGGCAGCGAACAGGCCACGATGGTCATTGAGACGCTTCGCGACGAGGCGGAGCGAATTGGTATCAAGGGCATCAGCCTGGATTCAGTCCGATCGTCCAGCCGCAACAACAACCCGTTTATTGAGCACAAACGCAACGCCACGTTTGAAACCAGCCTGATCAATCTCGTGGAATTTTTGCAGGCGGTGGCCGATAAGAAAGATTCAATGATCCGTGTGAGCGATTATAAAATCAGCCCCTCAGGCGATCGCCAACGGGTGCGTGTTCAGATGTCGTTCATCGCCAGCTATCCCAACCCCGACTACGGCAAAAAAAAATCCAAGAAGAAAAAGAAAAAATAGCGCGCTCAATTTTACAACCCAACTCAACCTAGCGAAAGAAAGACTGAAACTATGAAAAACATCATCACATACATCGCGCTGCTGGCGATCATCGGCACGGCTCACGCGCAACAAGCTCCGCCTGCGCCGCAGCCGCCGGAGGCCGAACCCATCGTGGTACTCAAAGGGGAGGTGATGCAGGGGATTGACCTTGATGCCTTCCTGGAAATGTACAGCGATTTGGTGGGCAAAACCATCATCCAAGCGCAGAACCTGCCGAAGGTGACTTTTTCATTCCGCACCAAGAATGATTTCACCCGACGCGAGGCGATCACTTTTTATGAGACCCTCCTGTCAACGCGCGGGATCGCCATTGTGCCGATGAATGCCAAGATGATCCACGCGCTGCCTTCGGCTGAAGTGACGAAGACCCCCCCGGCCATCAGCGTTTTGCGCGCGGATGAATTGCCCGAAGGCGATGTGTACATCCACTATGTGCACACGCTCAAACACATCAAGGCCTCGGACACGGTGGACTTGCTTGTCACGCTCGCCAAATCGCCCCAATCCGTCACCGCCATTGAGGGCAGCAAGAAGCTGATGTTGCGCGATTTTTCCAACAACGTGCGCGCGATGTTGGCTATTTTGGAGGAGATTGATGTGGAGGCGATCAATGACAAGGAAACCGCTTTGGTGAAAATCAAGTACGCACTCTCGGCGGACATCGCCGCGCTGATTAGCTCATACACGGCTAACCCCACCGCAGCTTCCACCGCCAACACGCGCGCGGGCAGCACCCCTCGCACCGGAGGCAGCACTCGCACTGGCGGCACAAGCCGCACCGGCGGCACAAGCACGACTGGCGGCAGCTCCTCGCAGCGTGGGCAATTGCAGCAACGCCTTTCGCAGGTGGTTCAAGGCGCGGCATTCAGCGGCGCGGGCGCGGCTATTTTGGGGGATACATCCATCATCTCTTGGGAACGCGGGAACGAAGTCATCATCACCGGTTCTCCCGCCAACGTGGCGCAGGCCAAAAAACTCATTGAACAATTGGATCGCGTGCAACCGCAGGTGCTCATCGAGGCCATCATTATGGATGTGGCCCTCGGCGATGATGCCACGTTTGGAGTGTCAATCCGCGAACAGCAACAAGGGCTTGCCGGCGGGGGCAGGGGAAAACTTTCCTCGGCATTGGCTTCCGCGTTGGGGCCGGCAGCGTTTGCCGCCAACTCAGTGGGCGGGGCGAACTCCGGGTTTCAGTGGTGGAATACTTTCGGCCTGAAATGGGAAGTGGCCATCGAAGCGATTAACAATGATACGCGCGTGAACATCCTTTCGCGTCCGCGCATCCAAACCACGCACGCCGCGATGGGCGAGTTGTTCATCGGCGACACGCGACCGGTGGTCACCGGTTCGATTCGTGATATTAACGGCGGCACCAGCTCGCAATATCAAATGCAAAAAATCGGCATCACGCTCGAGGTGCTGCCGTTCATTAACGATGGAGGCGTGGTGTCCATGGAAATTAATCAGCAAGTTCAGGACATCGTTGGCTCGCAGGTTATTGACGGCAATGCCGTGCCCATCACCACCGACCGTTCGGCTAACGCCAAGGTCACCGTGCGCGATGGCGAGATGGTCGTGCTCGGTGGGTTTATCAAAACCAAAGTCACCGAGACCGAAAGCAAAGTGCCGCTCGTTGGCGATCTGCCGTTGTTGGGGAAATTGTTCCGTCGCACGGTGGATGTGAACGAGCGCAGTGAGTTAATTATGATGATGCGCCCCACCGTATTGGCCACGCCCGAGGCGGCTTATACAAAGGCCTTGAGTGAGGTGAGCAACAAACCCGGCTTCGAGACGGCGCAATTTTCCGAGCGCTTCATTAGCAATAAATATCGGATTAACCTTGATCAAGAGCGTGAGAAGAAAAAGAAGATTCTGCTCCAACGGACGGGGATCGATTTGGACAAACCCGACGCGCAATCGTTGCCTGCGCCACGGCGTGAACGGAATTTGGAAAATCTGTTGAAGCGTCCGTAGCGGTATTCCGTGGAGACTGAAAGCGCTTAGCGTTGGCCGTCGTACCACCAGTTGCACGTCTCGCGGCGGCGGAGGTTGAAGCCCGCCGTGAGGGTGGAGCGGAGCATAAAGCCAATCAGCCGCAGTGGTGAATACATCACCATCCGGCGGTTCGATGAAAGCAGCGGCGGGCGGCGGATGATGCGCACCCGCTGCCGCCGTTGGCGCGCGAGCCGTTTGAGGCGGCGGTCGAATTCAATTTCCTCTGCCGCATAAAGTTTGTGGCTGAAGCCTTCCAACTCCCGAAATGCTTCCGCGCGGCAGAAAATATATGAACCCGCCGGCCATCGAAACACGCGGCTGATTAAGTTCCAAACCCCCAGCCCAATCGCCGCCCACCACGGCATCGCTTCCATCCGAATCACCGCGCCGCCGCCGACAGTGTCTTCGGTTTCCATCCAATCCGCCGTGGCGGCAAAAAGCCCCTCGCACGGTGTGGAATCCGCATCCAAAAAAATAATCCAATCCCCGCGCGCCGCATTGCCCGCCGCATTCCGCGAGCGGGAGATTTGGTTTTCTTTTTCAAACACCACCCGCGCGCCGGCCGCTTCCGCGATGGCGGCGGTGCGATCGGTGGAATTATTGTCACACACCACCACCTCCATTTCCCAACCCCGCGCGCGGAACGCCGCTCCCGCCGCCTCCACTGCCGCCAAAGTTTCCCCCAAAAGCTTCTCCTCGTTGAACGCAGGAATGGCAACGGAAATCAACACGCCGCAGTGTGGACTGAACGGAGGGAAAAGTTAATGACCAAGTTCCAATGACCAAGTTCCAATGACCAAGTTCCAATGACCAAGTTCCAATGACCAAGTTCCAATGACCAAGTACCAATGACCAAGTACCAATGACCAAGTACCAATGACCAAGCCCAAAGGAATTCCCAATACCCAGGAAACGCTTTCATTTGGGACTTGGAGCTTGGGCATTCCTTGGGGCTTGGTCATTGGGCATTGGAACTTTCCCCTGACTTTCCTCTCCCCCTCTGTTAACCTCACACCTGCCGATTGAATGGAGAGTTTTCCAAAAAAAAGACAGTCCACCCCGCGCAAGCCGGGCCGATGGCGGCGGTGTTTGCTTTGGGGCACGGGCGCGTTGGCGGTGTTGCTGTTGCTCAGCTGGGCGGTGGTGACTAGCAATTGGTTTCTGCGCGCGGTGCTGTTGTCCAAGGCGAACCACGCGCTCAACGCCACGGTGGATTTCAAAAACGCCAAGTGGTCCCTCGGCAGTCAACTTCAATTGGAAGGCGTCACCCTCCACGCCACCGGCGAGCGCCCTCTATTAAAGGCGGCGCGCGTGGAGGTGAATTATCAATGGCGCGATTTGCTTGCGGGCCGGATGGAGTTTGGGGAAATCATTTGCGATGGGCCGGAAATTTTTCTTCACATCGATCGCAACGGCAATCCCAATTACGCCCCGTTGCTCGAGCGCCCCAAATCGGATAGCGACGGCAAGCCCATCCGGATTGGGAACATTTCAATCAAAGACGCGCAAGTGGAATATCGCCGCGATCATCAAAGCGGTACCACGGAGGCCGCGCACTTATCCGGACTGCAAATGATGACCGGCGAAATCGCTGGCGGTGAATCCGGCCAAATCACCGTGCAAGGCCGCGCGGGCTATTCGCTGAAACCGCTCCAGCAATCGGCCGAAGGATTGGAGGGCAATTTTCAACTGACGTTCACGCATCAACTTGATGACCGTCTGTTGCCCACGCGCGTGGCAAGCAAAGGGGATGTGCGGGTGTCCACCGCCACGGGCCAGTTTGCCTTTGCCTCGGGGCTGGAAGCCGAACTGGATGGCGAGGCAACCGCCGATGAGCTGCGGCGCTTCGCCCTGCACTTCACGCACACGGGCGATGCGTTGGGCAAAATTGTGGCGAGCGGAAAATTGCAGCCCGCCAAGGGCGGGGCGGATCTCACCGTGGCATTGCATCGGGTGGATCAACGTGTGCTGAATTTCCTTGGGCGACCGGTGGGATTCGATTTTCATTCCACCGTGCTGCACTCCACCAATCGCGTGCGCGTGGCGGATTTTGGCAAAACGCTGGAAGTGCGCGGCACACTGCGGGCGCAGCCGTTTCATCTCAGCTCCGGTGAATTCACCACGCCGCCGCTGGAAATCGGCACGGCGGAATATGCGTTCAACATCAACACTCCCGCCCGCACTGCCCGGCTCGACACACTGAAAGTCAACGCCACTCACGAAGGCCGTCCCTTGCTTGCGGGTCATCTCGACAAGCCGATGCAGTTTGACTGGAGCACGCGCGGCGCGCCTCTGGGCGAATCGTTTTTTACGCTCACCACGGAAAATATAAACCTCGCCGACTGGCGTCCGTGGCTGGGGGAATACGCTGTGGAGGGCCGTGTCTCTGCCGGGTTCAGGATTCATTTTCAGGAAGCCGGTCGCCGCATTGGCTTTGCGCTTGCGGCCGAAGGCGTGGGCTTGCGTTTGCAGGAAACCGCCCCGCGCACTTTGCCCGCCAGCTTGCGTGCGGATGGGGTGCTGCAAAACTTCCGTCAATTGACGTTGGCCAAATACGCGTTGCGCCTTGGCAGTACCAATGCGCCGGTGCTCAACGCCATCGGCAGCGGAGTGCAATGCGATTGGCGCGAACGCACTCTGAGCGGCGGTGTTTCTGTGAAGGCCGATCTGGCGTGGGTGCGCCCGTGGTTTCATAGAGCGCCGGAGACCTTGAGCGGTAAGCTGGATTTTAATGGAACCATTACGGTCGGCCTTCGCGCGCCGCAGTTTCAGGCGGTCAAAGGTCAATTGGATTTGGCGAATGTCACCTTTCGCAAAGGGCAACGCGGAATCACAAACCTCTACTCGCGTGCGAATATCGATCTGCGCCTTGACCAAGGCCATCGCCTCACCATTGCCAGCCTCGGCGCGCGCGTGTCCGTGCGCGGCCGCGAGATTGCCCCGCACCTCACTGCCATTGGAAAATGGGATTTGCGATCAGGCGTGCTGGATCTTTCGCAGGTCACCGTGAAAGATTTTCAACTCGGCCCATTTGCCGATCAAACCGGCCTCACGCAATTCACCAACGGCGTGCTCGCCGCCACGGTTTCGCTGAAACATGTTCCCGACCAACAAACTCAACTGAACGGCAAAGCAACCTTCACCGACGCCCGCCAACCCGACTGGCCCGCGCCGGCAACCTTCACCGCCAGCGGGAAAATGACGATGGACGGAAGCCGCACCGCGCGTTGGCCGGTTTCGGTGGCCGGACTCCGCGTGGAATTTCCGCGTGGCGATGTACTCGATGGCGAACTGCAAATCACCGGTGGCTGGCATCCGCAAACCGGCGCGGCTACTTTCACGCTGGAAGGTGCCGAACTGGATTATCGCCTGCTCGCGCCGTGGTTGGCCGGGCGCAACGACGCTTTCCAATGGACCGGCGGTAAACTCAAATGGCCTGGCAAAACCGAGGTGAAACTCGACGGCCAAGGCGGCGGCACTTGGCGCGGCCTCATTCACGCCAGCGGACTGCTCGCCGAGGCGCGCGATTTCGATTGGCCCAAGGCACCGATGAATGCCGAGTTGTTCCTGGATTTTTCCCGCTCAATCCCCAAGGACGGCCAACCCGTAAACACCGTGCGCGACGCCAACCTCAAAGTGATGTTGCCCGACAAAACCGCCGCCCGTTTGCGTTTCAGCGGGCAGCACTGGCCCCGCGAAAATCGCTGGCGAATGGGGTTTCAACCGCCGGCACCTAAAGAAAAAGGCTTCATCAGCCATCAACTGCTACAGCCGTTGTTGGGCAAAAAACTCGCCCCGCGCAAGCTCACCCAAGGCGTGCTACAGCATCCGGCAAAGCTGGAAATTTCCAGCAACGGCCAAGGCGGGTTTCAAATCAAAGGCGATGTGGAACTCGCCAACGTGCGGATGGACGATCCCTCCCAACAATGGCCCGACAAAGTCCTCGCCGCCACCGTCACGCTCGATCTCGCCCGCCAACCCATCGTGCCCGGTACGGACGAATGGAGCATCGTCTCCCACGGCACCCGCGGCTTCGTTTTCATTAGCAACAAACACAGCGGCACCTTCAGTGTGAAAGGCGATTTCAATCCCTTCCGCAGCCATGGAAATTTGGAATGGGACTGCCGCGATCTCGATCAACTCGCCCTCGCCCCCGTGTCCGATTTGCTCGGCGGTCCCGCTTTCCGAACCGTGCGCATCAAAATGTTCAAGGGCTCCATACGCCTCAATGAAACCGGCGGCGGCCACATCCGTGCCAGTCTCCAAATGGATCGCGTGCGATTGATGACTGACCCCGAACGCGCTCCTGCCCGCGCCTTGCTCTTGGATTTGAAAGGCGGCGTGACCAATCACGTTTACCACCTCAATCAATGTTCCGCGACATTAACGGCCACCAATGCATTTGCCGGGCAATTCAGTTTCAACGTGACGGGTACTTTGGATTTCTCCCGGCCCAACGATCCTTCGGGTCATTTGAAAATTAAATCTAAGTCGCTCGACATCACGGCACTGGAGGGAATGTTTGAACAATTTAGCAAACCCAAACTCGCTGCACCCCCAGTTGTGCCCATACCCATTGTGCCCGCGGTGACGCGCTCGGTGTTCCATAATTTCCAGTGGGATTTTGATGTGAAACAATTGCACTGGTTTGGCCTCACCGGCACGAATGTGTTGGGGAGCATCGTGCGCGATGGCCGCAAAGTGCATTTGAAACCACTGGAAATGAAACTCTTCGGCGCGCCCGTGATGGCTGAAGGTTGGTACGAGCCGCAGGGAAACCGCACGCGCTACGCGATGAATTTTTCCTGCGAACAGCTTTCGCTGAATCAACTGAACGACTACTTCAAAATAAAACGCACGCACAATTACGGATTGCTTAATGCCCGATTCCACGTCGCCGCCAACGCATTGAATGGGCCCGAATTCAAAAAAAGTTTTTTGCTGCGCGGCATTGAAAATGGCCCAGCCTATTTAACCACCACCAAAGCGCATTGGGCATTTTTTCGCGACGGGAAAATGCCCCGACCTAACGTCATCCCATCGAGTGTGAGCAGCATCGTCCAAATCATCCCCGGCCTGTCTTTGCCAATGGAGGGCGTCTCGGGTGCCTTGGGGAGCATCGCGTTATTATTGGGCGACAAAGAATTGGAGGCCAGCCATTTGGATCAGGGGCAGTTGCTGATTTCTGTAAAAGACGGAATCATCTCCCACGATTTCACAGTGGCCGGACCACTCGTCCGGGCAAATATCGAGGGCAAAATTAATCTGGCCAATCATTGGTTGGATTCGCTCATCAAAGAAAAAGTGCACATCGAGTTCGCCCCAAAATTTGCAATCAAGTACAGCCCCACCGGAGTTGTTTTCCCAAAGAAAAAGTTCGTGAAAATCCCTCATTGCCTTGCCATCAGCGGCCCCTTGAAAAATTGGGATTTTCAGCCCAATACAATTGGATTGGGGCTCTTGCAGGCCGGGAAATTGACTGCTGCCCCCGGCAGATTATTTCGCAAACTCCCCATCCCATTGATCAACAAGGAAGAGGATATGCTGGTGAATCCATTGGGCCTGCTGCGGTGGCTCATTCCCGGCGGGGACGAGGATTGATTGCCCGCCGCCTTTTGGTACACTCCGCACGGATGCAACCGGTTCTTGATTACCTCCAAACCCATCGCGGGCGCTTTGAAGAGGAGCTTTGCGAATACCTTCGCTTGCCCAGCGTGTCTGCCCAGAGCAAGCACGCCAAAGACGTGCGCGCCACGGCGGATTGGGTAGTGAAGCATTGCCGCGCCATCGGGCTTAAAGCAAAAAAACACGCCACGGACTTTCATCCCATCGTCACCGCCACCACCCCCAAGCGGCCTGGGAAACGTCCGCATTTTTTGGTGTATGGCCATTACGACGTGCAGCCGCCGGAGCCATTGCACGAATGGAATTCGCCGCCCTTTGAGCCCACCCTCCGCAATGGCGCGGTGTACGCGCGCGGGGCTACGGATAATAAAGGCCAACATTTCGCACATCTCAAAGCCGTTGAGGCATTTTTGAAATCCGGCACGGAACTGCCATGCGATCTTACTTTTGTGATCGAAGGTGAAGAGGAAGTCGGCAGCGAAAGTTTGATGACTTTTTTGCGGCAAAAAAAACGCGAACTGAAATGCGATGCCGTGGTGGTGTCGGACACCGGGATGCCGTCCAAAAAACATCCCGCGCTGACGTACGCCCTGCGCGGCGTGGCCGCGATGGAGGTCACCGTGCGCGGGCCGAAGGCCGATTTGCATTCAGGTATTTACGGCGGCAGCGTGCAAAACCCTGCGATGGCGCTCTGCCAAATGCTGGCGGCGTTGCGCGATAAAAAAGGGCGCATTGCCGTGCCTGGGTTTTACGATAAAGTACAAAAACTTTCCGCTCACGAACGGAAGCAATTCAAGCGCCTGCCGTACAGTGAGGCGGCTTACAAAAAATTGCTTGGCGTGAATGGTCTGTTTGGCGAGGCGGGCTTCACGGCCATCGAACAGCGCAGCTCGCGGCCCACGCTGGAAATCAACGGCCTCACCAGCGGCTATCAAGGCGAGGGGAGCAAAACGATTGTGCCCGCATGGGCGCGGGTGAAAATCACCTGCCGCATTGTGCCCGATCAGCAGCCGCACGAAATTTTGCGGTTGTTAAAGAAGCAGTTGAAAAAACTTTGTCCGCCCGGCGTGCGATTGGAAATTGAAGAAGGCCATGGCGCGGAGCCTTATTTGGTGTCGCCCACGGGGCCAAAGGCTCAAGCGGCATTGGGCGCATTGCGCGAGGCGTTTGGGCACGAGCCGGTAATCCTGCGCGAGGGCGGCTCCATTCCCATTATCACTGAATTTAAGAAAGTGCTCGGCGCGGATTCGCTCTTGCTCGGCTTGGCGTTGCCGGATGATAACCTCCACTCGCCTAACGAAAAATTTGACCTTACCTGTTTCCACAACGGCGCGGCAATGAGCGCCCGCCTTTGGCCGGCCTTGGCCGCCGCATCATCGTGAGCAAACCAAATCCATCCATCACAGAGGCCGAGTCCACGGAATTATCCGTGGGGCTGCGGCGGTTTTTATATTTTACTGCCACCCTCACCGGCGCGATCATTCTCATCGTGGAAATCCTCGGTGCAAAAATGCTTTCGCCGTTCCTCGGCACCTCACATTTTGTGTGGACGGCCCAAATCGCCGTTACGCTCGTTGCGCTTTCGTTGGGCTATTTTGTGGGCGGCTATGTGGTCGATCGCTCGCCGCGCCTGAATTTTCTCTATTATTCCATCCTCGGCGCGGCGGTGTATCTTGCCGCCACGGTGCCGATGGTGCGGCCTATTTGTTTTAAGCTCATGAAACTATCGCTCGAATGGGCATCGTTGTTTGCTTCGGCGTTTCTCTTTCTCATCCCGCTGGCGTTGCTGGCGATGACCGGCCCATTCCTCGTGCGCGTGCTCACGCAGGATGTTGAAAACGTCGGTGGCAACATGGGTCGGCTCACCGCCATCAGCACCCTCGGCAGCGTCGCCGGCGTGGTGCTGATTGGTTACGTGTTGATTCCGCATTTACCAAACTCGGTGACGATGCTGATCACAGCGGGGGTCTTGGTTGCGTTGGCGGCGGTTTACTTTATGGTGTGGGGGCGCAACGAGACGGCGCTCACCGCGTTGGTTCTGGGGGTGCTCTTCACCGCCGGCCTTGGCCACAGCGGCTTGCGCGGGCAGTTTGAGGATACGATGAAATATGGCGGGCTTACCTGGAAGGTGCTTCACCGTGCCAACTCGAATTACGGCGAGTTGCTCGTCATCGAGTATCGTGACGGCGAGAATGTGGAGCGCCGTTATCTCAACGATCAGCTCATCCAAAACACATACGATCCCGACACGGGCCAGAGCCGCGCGCTGTTCTCCGGCGCATTGCGATGGTTAGCCCACGCATATACTCCTCAGATTGAGAACGCGCTCTGCATCGGTATGGGCGTGGGAGTTGTGCCGATGCAACTGGCGGCCGATGGCGTGGCGGTGGACGTCGCGGAAATTAACGGTGCCGTGGTGCCGATGGCGGAAAAGTTTTTTGGGTTTGATTCTCGCAAAGTCAACGTGGTGGTTTCCGATGGTCGGCAATTCCTCAATCAATCCGCCAAGCAATACGACGCCATCATTTTGGATGCGTTCCTCGGGGATTCCACTCCCAGTCATTTGATGACGCAGGAAGCCTTCACTTCCATCCGCGAACATCTTTCGCCCACGGGCGTGTTGGTGATCAATTGTTTTGGCGAGTCCACGGATCAACGCCAGTTCTTTGCCGCTTCGCTGGATAAAACACTGCGCTCGGTTTTTGGCAAACCCAAAGTCACCGTCCACGCTTCGGGATATGGGAATGTGTTTTTTGTGGCCACGCGCGCGGATGCCCTCGTGCAGCATCGCCCGCCCGCCGCCCCAAACGCCGAGGCCCGCGAGCGGATGGCGGCGATGGTGGCGGATGCCGCCATTCAGTCGGAGTGGCGGCAATGGTGGGAGCAGGCAAATGGCAAGGGGCCGTTTTTTTCCGAGCACTCGCAGGTGCAGAATGAGCTGGGGTTGGCGTGGAAAAAGGAGCGTGTTTATGATTTCAGTGAGGGGAGCATTTTGCTGGATGACTTCAATCCTGTGGAATTTCACGACGCGCACAATCGCGAAGCCAACCGGCGTGGGTTGATGAATTTCCTGCAATCCACCGATGGCTGACAACAAACCCAAAGCGTCCGCCGTGGGGTTGCCGCTGTTTGCGGTCACCATTTTTTGGGGCGCGTTTTTGTTGTTCCTCGTGCAGCCGCTCATCGGCAAATACATCCTCCCGTGGTTCGGCGGCACGCCCGGCGTGTGGACGACTTGCCTTTTATTTTTCCAATGCCTCCTGCTCGGCGGCTATGCGTACGCGCATTGCCTCAATCATTTTTTCCCGCTGCGCAAGCAGGTGATTATCCACGGCGTGTTGCTGGCATTGGCGGTGATCACGCTGCCCATCACGCCGAGCGAAACCCTCAAGCCGACTGGTAACGAAGCGCCCACGTTGCAAATTTTGCTGCTGCTCACGTTGAGTATCGGGCTGCCGTACCTCGTGCTTTCTGCCACGGGGCCGCTGGTGCAGGCGTGGTTTGCGCGCACGCATCCGGGGCGCTCGCCGTATCGTTTGTACGCGCTTTCCAATGTGGGTTCGCTCTTGGCGTTGGTGGGGTATCCCTTCTTCGTGGAGCCGTGGAGCACGCGCACGTCGCAGGTGAATGGTTGGTCGCTCGGGATGCTCTTTTATGGCGCGGCGTGCGGTTGGTTGGCGTGGCGGTTGTATCGCGCCAAGGATGTTGGCAAAGTGGAGTTGGACGAATCAAAGGAGGAAACCAAGCTCGCCAAAGCCATGCGCTGGCCGCTGTGGCTGGCGCTGCCCGCGTGCGGCACGGCGCTCCTGATGGCGACTACTAATAAGCTTTGCCTCGATGTGGCGGTGGTGCCTTTCCTGTGGGTGCTGCCGTTGGCGCTTTATTTAATTACGTTTATTATTTGTTTCGATAACCCGCGTTGGTACGTGCGCGAATTTTTTGTGCCGCTCTTGGTGCCGCTGTGGTTGGGTGTCTTTTGGGCGTTGGAAGTGGGAGTGGATATGGACATCGTCCTGCAAATTTCCCTGTACTGCGGTGCGCTGTTCGTCAGCTGTATGGTGTGCCACGGCGAGCTGTATCGCCTTCGCCCGGAGCCGTCGCGGTTGACGCAGTATTTTTTGGGCATCTCCGGCGGCGGCGCGTTGGGCGGATTATTTGTGGCCGTGGTTGCGCCGATGGTGTTCAGCGGCTATTGGGAATACCATATCGCGCTGTGGGCGGTGGGTTTACTTTTCCTCGTGGCGTGTGTGGTGGGCCGCGAGGATTGGCGCATTAGCAAATGGCACTTGCGGCTGGTGCTGTTCGGCTGCTGGGTGGCGGTGTGCCGTGCGTTGCTGGACCACACCAGCTTGAGCAACTTTTGGCAAGTGGTGGCCACGGTAGCACCATTTGCGTTGGCCTGTGTGTTAACGCGTGTGGTGTTTCACCACTGGTGGGCGCCCGCGCGTCGCACGGAACCGCGTGAAATTTATTCGGGCATCTTCGGTGCGTTAGGTGCGTTGACGTTTACGCTAGTGGCATTGGTGATCGCGGGCGATTGGTCGCTCAACAATAAGTTTCATTATCTCAACCAATTTCATCCCGGTCTCTGGGCAGCCGTTGCGTTGCTGGCGCTTAATGCGTTTGTGTGGAATAGCGTGCGCGATTGGCGCGGTTGGAGCATCCACTGGGGCTGGGCCGCGGGCGGTTGGGTGCCGGTGTTGGTGGCGCTGGCCGCAGGGCTGGTGGCGCAGGCTCAAGACACCTACCGGAAAGAGGGCGGCATTCTCGTTTACCGCGAGCGGGGATTTTATGGAATCCTGAAAGTCACCGAGTATTCTGCCGATGAGGATCCGTATCGTTTGCTGCTCAATGGCCGTATCACGCACGGCTACCAATACACGGATGAAAATTCCAGCGGACGGGTGACTACCTATTACGGGCCGCCAACGGGCGTGGGCTTGGCGGTGCAGTATTTTCCATTGGAGAACAATGCCACCCGCTTGCGCGTGGGCGTGGTGGGTTTGGGGGTGGGCACGCTGGCCGGATACGCAAAGGCGGGCGACCATTATCGAATGTACGAGATCAATCAGCAAGTCGTGGATTTGTCTTCGCGAGAGGTGGGTATGTTTACCTATTTGCAGGAGGCAAAAAATCGCGGCGCGGATGTGGAAGTGGTGCTCGGCGACGCGCGGCTTTCGATGGAGGCGGAACTGCGCGCGGGCAAGCCGCAGGGCTTTCATGTGTTGGCGTTGGACGCGTTTAGTAGTGACTCCATTCCCGTGCATTTATTGACCAAAGAATCGGTGGCAATTTATCTGAAACACCTTGCGCCCAAAGGAGTGCTGGCAGTTCATATTTCCAATCGCTATCTGGACTTGGAGCCGGTGGTGCGGCGGTTGGCAATGGAATTCGATCTCTCAATGATGGTGGTGGAAAATTCAAACGGCGGCTTTGGCGAGCATTGGGTTTACGGTTCGTCGTGGGTGTTGCTGGGGCGCAATCCTGAGTTTTTTGACATCCCGGAACTGTGGGGAAATCCGCTGGAAAAATTCACAGAAAAAGAAGACTTGCCGCTGTGGTCAGATGATTATGCGAGCATCTTCCGCATTATGCACAAGCCCGATTGGTGGTATCGCTGGGCCGATCGCTGGAAAAAACTTACCGGAAACAACGATGAGCGCCAATGAACAACCGGCTTGGCTCGGGTTGTTTCCGGATCAGGATTTTGAATTTCGCTTTGGCGCAAAGCCCGGAAATGCGGTCAACTTTTTTGCCGACACGACTGACAACGCCTCCCTCATAACCGCTCGCGGTAAAGCCTTGGAGGAATCGACCGAGCAATGTTTATTTGAGAATCCTGCTGCGGCGGAGGCGATGGCCGAATGCCTTGAATGGGCTGGATTGGAGGAGGTCGGTTGCCGCGAACTGGCGCTGCATTGGGAGCCGGATTTTTTGATTTTGTTGCCGGATGAAAACGGGCGGTTTGTCTTCCGCGCGGGCGCGGTTTGTTTTCCATCATCGTGGCGGCCGGAAGAAAAAATCGGGCTTCCGGTACACGCCATCCATTCGCCTGTGCCCACGCTCAACGAAAAGCTTGGCACACACATCGATAAATTTTTAGCAAGGCTTGAGCCCGGCAAAGCATGGGAACGCTCCAACTGGGGCTTGAGCCGTTCGGCGGAACTCAACCAGCATCCCACCCGCGACATCCCGCGCCTCGCGCCGCCGTTTGCTGCTGATGAAGCGTGGATTCGGATTGAGGATCAAGTGCTTTACCGATTGCCAAAAACGCAAGCGCTGCTCTTTGGCATTCGTTTAGTGAATGTATCGCTGGCGGAACTCAAAAAATTCCCCGATGCCCAAGCCGGTTTGCACCGCGCCATCGCAACAATGCCTGAAGATATTGCGGATTACAAAAACGTCACCGATGGGCGCGAGCATTTGCTGACACTGCTCAATCCGCGATCGTAAATCATCAATCGGAAATCTCTTCCGTCAATGCCGCGCCTCGCCGTGCTTTTTCGCCGGAAGGATAATCGGAAAGTAACGCCAAGCTGGAAGCGATGATGAGCCCGGCGCTGAAGAGGCTGAGATTACTGGCCGGCATCAATCCAATCAGCCAAAAGCCGAGGAAGGGCGAAATGAAATTGCGGATGCCATTAAAAAACAAATGGACGCTCATATAGTCGGCCACGTGTTTGGCGGGCGCGAATTTGGTAACCCAAAGGCTCCACGCCACTTCACCCCCCGCGTTGGCCACGCCAAAGAGTCCCGCGGCAATGCAAAGGCCGACCATTGACGTGCTGTGAAAAAAGAGCACGAGCGATACCGCAAAGAAAAAATTCAGGATCACCCGCAACACAAAAAAATTCATTTTGTCAAAGAGGCTTCCCCAAAGCGGACTGAAGATTAGTTTCACGGCGTTCGGAATGAAGACGAGAATCAGCGCGATGCGGGCGGGCGTGGGATCAAAACCCAGCGTGTAGACGTCCGCGTATTCGCCCGCGTTGGCGAGATATTCCACGCGCAATGGGAAAAGCATCAGATTGCCAATCCCAAAGAGCATCCAGCAAATGAGGATGTGACGGAACAATTTGTCCTCTTTCACAAACCGCAGCGAGCGGAAGGGATGCGTGCCTTCCGCTCCCGTGAGTGTCTTGCCCGGAAGGCGTGAAAAGCAATAAGACGCCCCCGCAAACGCCAATGCGAAAATCAACATCAACCCCCACGGATAACCGGAAAGTTTTTGGCTGTCATCGCTGTTGGTTAGAATCCAGCCCACCAACAAACCGAATGAAGCCGCGCTGATGATGCGAATCATCGCCGTCCGGGAAAAATATTTTCCCCGTCGTTTCGCCGGATAATTTTCCTGATAAATTTGGGTGACCAATGGAATGGTCGCTGTTCCCAAAGTGGTGGCCACAATAATGCCGCCAATGAAAAGCCATCGGTCACTCACCGCTGCGAGCAATGCGAAACACCCCGCCGCGCCCAGCGCCAATCGAGAGGCAGCCTGCGCGGTGGTCCAGCCCAAGTCCGCCACACGCGAAACCACAACCGGCCCCAGCATAAAACCGAGCGCCCCCGCCGCCGCGATCGTCGCCTTCGCTGTTGCCCCAAACTCAAACCACTGAACCGCAATCAACAGGAGGAACGTCGTGAACGCCGTTTCAAGAATCCCCGAAGCCACCGCCCGCAGGCGTTCAAAGCGATATGTGATTTCCGTCCGGTTCAAGGGAGGGGAGGATAGTCATTTCACGGCGAGGTTGCGAGAATCGGTTTGGAGGGGTTGACCTCGGCTGGAATCAGTGGTATCATATTGATATCAGATGCCACGAAAGGTAAGACAGTTGATTGCGGATTTAGAGCGGGCGGGGTTTGTAAATCGCGGGGGCAAGGGCAGTCACCGAAATTATTCGCATCCGACCGGTGGCCGAATTACTGTCAGTGGGCGGCCCGGTGAAGATGCAAAATATTATCAAGAGCGCGATCTCCGAAATGCCTTGGCAAAAGTGAAAGGGAAAAAATGACGAAAACAGAAATCAAAAAGACCGCAGCGGGCTATCCCAAGTTTGTGGAATGGAGCGATGAAGACAATTGCTTCATCGGTCGCTGCCCAATGCTCTTTGAGGGCGGAGTGCACGGCCGTGATGAGGCTAAGGTGTACCAGCAGCTTTGCGAGGCAGCTGAGGAATGGGTGCAGGTTTTGTTGAAGGATGAAACACCTTTGCCAGACTCGAAATCCGTGAGCGATTACAGCGGCAAATTCTTAGTGCGTGTGGATCCAGCGTTGCACCAAAGGTTGGCGTTGAAGGCGCAGGCGAGCGGGGAGAGTTTGAACAGCTTGGCTGGCAAGGCGCTGTCGAAGGCTTAATTCGCCGCCGCCAATTCCTCTTCGCAATCGACGATTTGTTGGATTTGGGTGAGGAACCAGGGGTCGATTTTGGTGAGGTTGAAAATTTCGTCGATGGTCATTCCCGCGCGGAGGGCGTGGCGGAGGTAGAAGATTCGCTCGGCGTTGGGGGTGGTGAGTTTTTGGATGATGAGGTCGCGCGGGAAGATGTCGCGGTCGCCGTGGACGGTGTCGCCGACGCGCCAGTGTTTGCCATCGCCGCCGAGGCCGGCGCGGCCGATTTCCATTGAGCGCAGGCATTTCTGTAAACTCTCCTTGAAGGTGCGGCCGATGGCCATGGCTTCGCCGACGCTTTTCATTTGGGTGTTGAGCGTAGGATCGGCTTGCGGAAATTTCTCGAAAGCGAAGCGCGGGATTTTGGTGACGACGTAGTCGATGGTGGGCTCGAAACTGGCGGGGGTTTCGCGCGTGATGTCGTTGGGGATTTCGTCGAGCGTGTAGCCGACGGCAAGCTTGGCGGCGATCTTCGCAATCGGAAATCCAGTGGCTTTGGAGGCGAGCGCGGAGCTGCGGCTGACGCGCGGGTTCATCTCGATGACGATCATCCGGCCATTGTCCGGGTTCACGGAAAACTGGATGTTGGAGCCGCCGGTCTCCACGCCCACGGCGCGGATGATTGCGAAGCTCGCGTCGCGCATGATTTGAAATTCTTTGTCGGTGAGCGTTTGGATGGGCGCGACGGTGATGCTGTCGCCGGTGTGCACGCCCATCGGGTCAAAGTTTTCAATGGAGCAAATGATGACGCAGTTGTCGGCCTTGTCGCGCATCACTTCCATCTCGAATTCCTTCCAGCCGATGAGCGATTCTTCGACAAGAATTTCATCGACCGGCGAGAGGTCCACGCCGTTCTTGGCGATTTCCTCAAACTCATCGCGGTTGTACGCGATGCCGCCGCCGGTGCCGCCGAGCGTGTACGCGGGGCGAATGATGAGCGGGAATTTCCCAATCTTATCCGCGACGGCCCACGCCTCTTCCATATTGTGGGCGATGCCGCTGTTGGGCACGTCGAGGCCAATCTCGAGCATCAGTTCCTTGAAGCGCTCGCGGTCTTCGCCGCGTTCGATGGCGTCGGCTTTTGCGCCGATCATTTCCACGCCGTGCTTTTCTAAAACGCCCGTGCGGAAAAGTTCCATCGCGGTGTTGAGGCCCGTTTGCCCGCCGAGCGTGGGGAGCAGCACGAGCTTGCCGTCGGTGCCGAGGTTTTTCATTTCGGCTAATTCGCGCACGATAATTTTCTCCACCGCCTCGGGCGTGACCGGCTCAATGTACGTGCGGTCGGCAAATTCCGGGTCGGTCATAATCGTGGCCGGATTGGAATTCACCAGCACCACGCGATAGCCCTCCTCGCGCAGCGCCTTGCACGCCTGCGTGCCCGAATAGTCAAACTCACACGCCTGCCCAATAATAATCGGGCCAGCGCCAATGATTAGAACCGAATGAATGTCGTCGCGTCGTGGCATAAACCGCCGGAGGGATACCGGAAAACGGCGCGCGTTAACAGAGATTTTTGGGGGAACCAGTTTTTACCACAGAGGCACAGAGAACACAGAGGTGAGATTCTCTGTGTTCTCTGTGCCTCTGTGGTGAATTGGTTTGCCTAAAGCAAACTCTGCTGCTTCCCGCCGTCCATTTTTAGGCCGAGGCGGGCATAGCCGAGTTCGGTGGCGGTGCGGCCTTGGGGGGTTCTTTGGAGGTAGCCTTCCATGATTAGGAAGGGCTCGTAGACTTCTTCGAGGGTGTCGGGCTCTTCGCCGACGGCAGCGGCGATGGAGTTGACGCCGACGGGGCCGCCGTTGAATTTCACGATGATGGTCTCGAGGATGCGCTTGTCCATTTCGTCGAGGCCGTGGCTGTCGATTTCCAGCATCGCGAGGGCGGCGTCGGCAATGGTGTTGGTGATTGCGCCGTCGGCTTTTACTTGGGCGTAATCGCGGACGCGGCGGAGGAGGTTGTTCGCGATGCGCGGGGTGCCTCGGCTGCGGCGGGCAATTTCAGTTGCGCCTTGTTCGTCGATGGCCACATCGAGCAAACCGGCGGAGCGCGTGACTATGCGCGTCATATGATCGGCGGCATAATAGTTGAGGCGTTCGCGAATGGGAAAGCGCGTGAGCAACGGCGCGGTGAGCAGTCCGCTGCGGGTGGTGGCGCCGATCAATGTAAACCGCGGGAGGTTGAGCCGCACGCTGCGGGCGTTGGGGCCTTGGTCGATGATGATGTCCAGCTGGTAATCCTCCATCGCGGGGTAGAGATATTCCTCCACGGTTTTTTGCATCCGATGAATTTCATCGATGAAGAGCACATCGCCTTCCTCAAGATTAGTGAGCAACCCCGCGAGGTCGGCCGCCTTCTCGATAGTCGGCCCGCTAGTGCAGCGAAGGTTCGCGCCCATCGCCTTGGCAATGATGTGCGCCAGCGTCGTCTTGCCCAATCCCGGGGGGCCCGAGAGCAGCAGATGGTCAATCGGCTCCGCGCGCTGCGTGGCGGCGGTGACGGCAATCTCCAACCGCTCCCGCACCTTCTCCTGTCCGCCGAACTCTGTAAACGCCACCGGCCGCAGCGACGTCTCAAACGCCGCATCCGCTTCCCCCAATTCATCAGTCACCCGTGTGGCCATTGGGTTGAGAGTGGGGGAGAGGGCGAGGGCGGGACAAGGCGATTCGACTAACAGAGGGCGAATGCCCAATGACCAAAACCCAAGTCCCAAGGAATGAGCAATCAACAATAACCAATTTGGGGTTTGGGAATTTTGATTTCCTTGGGGCATTGATAATTGGGCATTGGTCATTTCCCCTCCTCGCGATAGGCTTTCGGCAATGGCTGAACGCGACGACAACACTCCGGAAGAAGAGGCCGAGTTTTGGCCGAATTATGTTCCGGTGCCGCCGCAGTTTCATTCGTTTATGGAGGAAGGGCCGTTTGCCAAATGCACTTTGTGCGATGGGGCGTTGTTGGAGGATGGCACGGCGTATTTGATTCACAAAGCGTTTCATCGCGAGGAGGTCATTTTTGAATACGCGATGTGCCTGCCGTGCCGCGCGAAAATGCAGGGTGAACTTTCGGTGGAATCGATCGAGGCCATCAACGCGTATATGGAGCAGTACGAAATCGAGGATCGCACGGGGCCGATGATGGAGGCGCACGGCACGGATGTTTCGCGCTGGCTTTCGCATTGTCTCGTCACCGGCGCGCCCATTGCCGAGGCGGAGGAGTATCATTACTACGCCTTTTGCGATGGGCCGGATTTGGTGTTCAACGGATTACCGATTGCGCTCGCGGGCAATGTGGATGAAGAACTTAACGAGTTGCTCTCACAAAAAACCCGCGATCGATTGGATGGGTTTGTGGATGAACAATTTGGGTTGCCCCCGGAATTGCGAAATCCGATTAAGGGGAGTCCGGTTTTTATTTAATTGGTTTATACCAAAGAGGTGCCTCTGTTTTGAATCTTTCCTTGAACAAATCCCCCCTCCGCACCAGTCTAAATCTCATCGATGCTTGATTTCATTGGCAACAAAGTAACGCATTGCGATGGTGTTTCGCGGCGTAGTTTTCTGCGTGCGGGCGCGTTGGGCGTGGGCGGGTTGACGCTTGCGGATGTGTTGCGCGCGGAGGCCGCGAACGGCAAATCACATAAAGCCGTCATCAACATCCATCTCGATGGCGGGCCACCGCAGATGGATATGATCGATCCCAAACCGGAAGCCCCCGCGGAATTACGCGGCGAATTTTCCTCCATCAAAACTAAAATCCCCGGCGTGCATCTCACTGAGTTGATGCCACAAGTGGCGGCTGCAGCCGACAAGTTTGTTTTTCTGCGCTCGCTCGTGGGCAGTGCCGGTCGGCACGATGGGTTTCAGTGTCAAAGCGGTTATCACATCAAAGAGCTGGCTAGCATCGGCGGGCGACCTGCGATGGGTTGCGTGGTGGATCAATTGCTTGGCTCAAATGGAAATGCTCCGGCGTTTGTGGATCTGATGCAAGGCCGTCCGCTGGCACGTAACAGCGCGCGCGCGGGTTTTCTCGGGCCGGCGTTCAAGCCATTCCGTCCAGACATTTCGCACCTGTTCCAGCGCGAACTGGAGGAAGGGATGAAGGGCGAGCTGGCGCGACTTGGCAAAGATCATCAGGTTAATCTCAAACTCATCGCGGGCCTCAACGCGGAGCGGCTGGACGATCGCGTCGGTTTGCTTCAGCAATTCGATGGCATCCGCCGCGCTGTCAATCAAAGTGGCACGGTGGATGCGATGGATCGTTTTAATCAACAAGCCGTCGGTATTCTCACTTCCGGCAAGTTTGCCGACGCAATGAATTTTGCAAAGGAAGACCCCAAAGTGCTCGCGCGCTACACGCCGCGCCACAAAGAAGAAGGCGCGCGCGGCACGACCGCTGATGGCTACAACGCCTCGCGCAAACTGCTGCTCGCCCGCCGCCTCATCGAAGCCGGCGTGCGCGTGGTGAGCGTGAGCTTCAGCGATTTCGACACGCACTCCAGCAACTTCAGCCGAATGCGCCACCTCGTGCCCGTGGTTGATCACGCGCTCGCCACGCTCGTGGCCGATCTGGGCGATCGCGGGATGCTCGATGATGTGCTCATCGTCGCGTGGGGCGAATTCGGGCGCACGCCAAAGGTCAACGCCAAGGGTGGGCGCGATCATTGGCCGCGCGTTTCGCCGGGGTTGATGGCCGGCGGCGGTATTCGCACCGGCCAAGTCATCGGCGCCACCGATAAAATTGCCGCCGAACCCACCGAACGCCCTGTGCATTATCAGGATGTGATGGCCACGATGTACCAACACCTCGGCTTGGATCCGAACGCCACCACCGTGAACGACACCACCGGTCGCCCACAATATCTGTGCGACACCGGTCGGCCGATTCGGGAGTTGGTGGGTTAGGACTGGCCTTTCGGTCTGGCTGCGGCGTGCTCGGAGAGCCCGCCCTACCTTTTAGATTTCTCAAATTTCATAAGTTTCAAAATAATAGAAATGTTGCATTGCCGCCTTTGGTGTGAAGAATGTGGCAATGGATGTTGCGGTATTTGGAGCGAGCGGATTTATTGGGCGCCACACTTGTGAGCAGTTGCGCGCGGATGGCTTGGCGGTGCGCGAATTGGCGCGGCGGAGCGATCCGCCGATGGACGCGCTGCGGGCGACAGAGGCGGAATTGGCCGGGGCGATTTTGGGATGCGATGCGGTGGTGAATGTGATTGGCATCAAGTGCCCAGACGGAGAGCAGACGTTTCACGCAATGCACGTGACGGTGTTGGAGAAAATTCTTGCGTCAATGGGCGAGGCGGGCGTGCGGCGGTTGGTGAACATTAGCGTGGTGGTCAGCAAACCCGATCCGGGCAGCGCGTATCACGACACCAAATGGCAGGCGGACGAATTGCTGCGCGCCAGCGGCGTGGATTGGACGTTGCTTAAACCCGGCGTGGTGTACGGGCGCGGTGACAATATGCTCGGCCATCTTACGCAGATGATTGGCCTCACGCGGTTTTTTCCGATCGTGGATCGAGGCCGTTCAAAAATGCAGCCGGTGTGCGTGCTGGACGTCGCGGCGGCCATTTCCGCGTGTGTGCAAAAGCCGGAGACGATTGGAAAAACTTTTGACGTCGTTGGCCCCGCGCCGATGGAATTGCGGAAGATTGTCCGCATGGTGGCCGAGGCGATGGGTGAGCCGGTGGTCATCCTGCCCACGCCGTATCACTTGATGAAACCGGCGGTGCACGTGATGGGTTGGGTGATGCGCGAACCGCTGTCTACCCCGGCCCAATTGCAAATGTTGCGCGAGGGAATGACGGGTGACGTGGAGCCGATGCAGCAGGAATTGGGCGTGGAGCCGAGGGCGTTTACGGCGGAGAATATTCGGGGGCTGTTGCCGGGGGCGGAATGACCAAATTCCAATGACCAAATCCCAAGGAATTCCCAAGACCCAAATCTCAAATTTGGTTATTGGAAATTGATTATTCTTTGGGCCTTGGGTTTTGGGCCTTGGTCATTTCCCCTACATCCGAAAATCTTCGGCCTTCTTTTTTTCCTGTTTGTTCAGCACGCGCATATCGAGGCCGTCGTAGATGACGAGTGATTTTGGCGCGACGCTGTCCATAATGAACACGTTGCCGCCGATGGTGCTGTGCGCGCCGATGACGGTGCTGCCGCCGAGGATGGTGGCGCCGGGATAAATGGTGACGTGATCTTCAATGGTGGGATGGCGCTTCTTGCCGCGCAGCCCTTGGCCGGCGGAAGTGGAGCGCGCGCCGAGGGTGACGCCGTGATACATCTTCACGTGATCGCCGATGATCGTCGTTTCGCCCACCACGCAGCCGGTGCCGTGATCGATGAAAAAGTGATGGCCGATGGTTGCGCCGGGGTGGAGATCCATTCCGGTGCGCGCGTGTGCCCACTCGGTCATAATGCGCGGCAGCAGCGCGACGTTTTTTTTGTAAAGCACGTGGGCCATCCGTTGCACGGAGATGGCCTCGATGAATGGATAGCTGACGATAATTTCCTCGTGGCTCTTGGCGGCGGGATCGCCATTGAAGGCGGCCTCCACATCGGTGCTGAGAATGTTCCGCACGTTGGGTAATTCAGCGAGCAAATGCATCGTCAACTCGCGCGCGGCTTCGCGTGGGTTGGCTTTGGCGGCTTCGGTGGGTGGAGAGTGCTCGATGCTCTTGAGCAATTCATCTTCGAGCTTGCCCGCGACGGCGTCCATCAGCAGCGCCGTTTCCATTTTTAACTCGGACGAATGTGTGACCTTGTCATCAAAAAAACCGGGGAAGAGCAGCGCCAATAAATCTGACGTGATGGACACCGTGCCGCTTTTGGAAGGCAGATTGGTGCCGTCCAAATGATTGATGCCGCCCACGCTGGCGTACGAGGCAATCAGTTCATCGGTGAGTTTAGTAATTTTCACGCGGGCACAGTTAACCGCACGCGGGGAGTCGGCGCAAGGGCGGAGCTACATGGCGCGCGCCACGGCGGCGGCGGCTTGGGCGGGGGTGATGGTGGTGAGGCAGCGCAAATCGATGGGGCATTTTTTTAGAAAACAAGGCGCGCAGGGGGCGGTGGTGCGGAGGAATTGATGGGGGGAATTGTCGTCATCGGGCAAACCGGGCGCGGTGAGTTCGGGGCTGGTGCTGCCGAAGGGGACGATGACCGGCGTGCCCACGGCGGCGGCGACGTGCATTGGGCCGGTGTCGTTGGTGAGCACGGCATTGCATTCGGCGAGGGCAGTGACGAGTTCGGTGAGCGATGTTTTGTCGGCGAGGTTGGTGATGTGTTCGGCGGGGAGTGCGTTGGCGATTTCGGCGGCGGTTTCCACATCGCCTTTGCCGCCGAAGATCAGCAAGTGGGCTTGGTGTTTTTCGATGAGGATTTTTCCTGCTTCGATGAAATGCTCGGTTGGCCAGCGTTTGGCGGGGCCGTATTCGGCTCCGGCAATGAGGCCGATTTTTGGGGTGCCGGAATTTTTTGTTGTCGGAGTTTTTAGGCGTAGCGTAGGTGCGGTGGGATTTTCGCTAGCGCCGAGTTGTTTGGCGAGGTGAAGATATTGATGAATGTGATGGGCGCGGGCGGGATATTTTTCGGGCGGAAGATCGTTGGTGATGCGGTATTCGATATCCAGCGGCAGCCGTTTGTGCATCGGCACGGCGTGAGGGTGGGGGGCAATTGGCTCGGTGAGAAACCACTTGCGCCAGCGGCTGGCGTAGCCGATGCGGCGGGGGATGTTCGCGTGCCAACACTCGAGGGCGCTGCGCGGGGAATTGGGCAGGATAAGCGCGGTGTCGAAACGATGCTCGCGCAGGCGTTGGCCGATGGTGAACGGGGATTCGCCCTTTGCAAATGTGAGCACTTCGTCGAAGTGCTCGGTGCCGTCCCAAAGGCCGGCGAGCTTTTCGTGGGTGAGGAGAGTGAAGCGCGCTTTGGGGTGTGCTTCGCGCAATCGATCGATGGCGGGCAAAGCCATAATGGCATCGCCGAGCCAATTGACTCCGCGGATGAGAATGTTTTGCGGCGTGCTCATTTTGATTTGGACTTGGATTTGGGCCGGGGTTTCCAGCGGTTGTGAACCCAGAACCAGTTGGCGGGATCGCGTCGGATGTAATCTTCCTGCGCGGCGATGATGTCGCGGGTGATGGCTTCGGTGGTGCGGCGCTTGCCGTTTTCGCGCAGTGGGATTTCTTCGCCGAGTTCGAGCTTCCACTGTCCAAGGCCGGTGCGAAAACAGGCGGAAGGAAACAGGCGGCAGCCATAACGCTTGGCCATCACGGCGGGGGCGGCACTGACGGAGGCTTCGCGGCCGAACACCGGCAAGCGGAGGCCGCCATCGCCGGCGTGTTGATCGGCGAGCAATCCCAGCAAAAGGGAAGGCTGCTTCATCGTTTTCTTGAGTTGTGGGCCTTCGTCGCGTCGTTCAAAGTAGAGGCAACCGGAGGCTTTGCGGAGTGAGAGCATCAGTTTGGTTAACTTCCGTTGGCGGAGGCCGCGGTAGGTGGTGACGACTTGGCCGGAGGGCACGGCGAGTTTCATCCACGCGAAGAGCTCGAAATTTCCGAAGTGGCCGACGGCAAGCAGAATGCGTTCGTTCGGATTGGCTTGCAGAATCTTTTCTAATTGGTCGTAGCCTTCGATGTCTAAAATTTTTGAAATGGCTTCGGCGTTCATTCCACCGGTTTTGAGGATGCTGAGGTAGGTTTCGCCAAGCCGGCGGAAATTTTCTTTGGCGAGTGCGCGGATTTCGTCGGTGGGTTTTTCTGGAAAACTGGCGGCCAAATTATCCAATGCCACTTGGCGGTGGCGTCGATCAAGATGCCACGCGAGTGCCCCGGCGCAGCGGCCGAGGCGGGCGAGGCCTCGAATGGGCAGGCATTGGGCGAGGGCAACTGCAGTGCGGGCAAACATATAAAGCAGAGTTTCCATCACGCCGGTTAACGGAAACGAATCTTGCGGACGCAGTCGTCGAAATCTTTTGCGCCGGTGAGGATTTTGATCTCCACGCGCATATAATAAATGGGGAGATCCACGCGGTCGAGTTTCGGAAATCGCACGGCGTCTTTTTGAGTGGTGATGATGACCTCGGCGCGGCGTTTCTTGGCGCGGTTAATCGTGTTGAGCAATTCCTGCTGAGTGAAGCGGTGATGATCGGCGAAGCGTTTGGTGTACACCAGCTCGGCGCCCTGATCGGCGAGGCTGTTTTCAAAACTCTCCGGCTGCGCGATGCCGCTGAGCGTGGCGATTTTGCGACCCTTGAGCCATCCGATTTCTTCGCGTTGATCGGGGTTGAAGACGTCCTGAAAAAACAGCGGCCAGTGGATGCACTCGATGATGCCCGCTTGCGGGTTGTGTTTGCGGATGCGGGCGCGGAGGGAGGCGGTGTCGCCATTGCTTTTGGTGATGAAAATGGTGTCGGCGCGTTTGAGGTGCTGCACGGGCTCGCGCAGGGTTCCGCGCGGTAGGAGTTGCTCGTTGCCGAACGGCAGCTGAGCATCGATGAGGACGATGTCGCGTCGACGACCGGCGAGTTTCCAGTATTGGAATCCATCATCGAGCAGCAACGTGTCGCAGCCGAATTTCTCGATGGCGTAGCGGCCGGACTTCACGCGATCCTTGTCCACGAGTACGACGACGTCTTTGAGATTGGAGGCGAGCATATACGGCTCGTCGCCGGCGTCCTCGGAATTGAGTAGGAGATTTTTGGCATCGGACACCACACGGGGCGGCGTGGTGTCATCCTGAAACAGAAGTTTGTTACGCAACCGCTGCAAAAAGGGCGGCGGCTTGGAGCGATAACCGCGCGAGAGAATGGCGACCTTGCGTCCGTGATCCTGCAGCACGCGGGCGAATTTTTCCACCACCGGCGTTTTGCCCGTGCCGCCTACGGTGAGGTTGCCCACCGTGATGACCTGCACGCCGAGGGGATGATCGCGAATGATACGCGCTTCATAAAGCCAACGGCGGCCTGGCACGCCAACGAGGAAAACCTTGGAGAGACAAAAAAGCAGCCCGCGCAAAGCCGTGGCGCGTTTGCCGCGGCGCTCGTTGAAAATCACCTCCAGCGCGAAGGTTTCAAATTGTTCCTGCC
>JAAZZB010000030.1 GCA_014239365.1 Verrucomicrobiia bacterium
CGCTGTCCCAGCGCGCCGCGGCGGGGTGGGACACCCCGCCCTACCTGTCAAAGAATAGGGGTTACCGGGTTGCCCTTAGCGTCTTTGGGCCTTGGCGGTTCAATCTTCTCCGTCATTGACTTGGATGGGTGGCTTGTTTAGTGTCCGCGCTTTCCACGGCGGGGTAGCCAAGTGGTAAGGCAGGGCTCTGCAAAAGCTCTATCACCGGTTCGATTCCGGTCCTCGCCTCCAATTTTACTCTTTTTCCGGAAAACCCACAAAAACAGCCCGTTTTGGGAGCTTGTGAAAAAAATCACAAAATCGCTTGCAAGATGTCGCCGGATACGTAGGATGCGCGCCGGAGCGGTTCTTTTGGATGTCTAACGTCTTCCCAAAATGGACCAATCGCCTGCCTTTAATTGCTTTGGTGGGCGGATTGGTGACGGGTGCCTGCGTAATTGCGGGCGCCACATATTATTTTACGCCCAAATATTCACGGGTGGGTTATCAGCCGGTTCAGCCGGTTTCCTTCTCGCACGAGGTCCACGCGGGGCAGCTCGGGATGGATTGCCGGTACTGCCACAATGGCGTGGAGAAATCGTGGTTCTCAAACATCCCCGCCGCCGAAACTTGCATGCGCTGCCATACCTCGGTGTTGAAGGATGATCCCCGTTTGCAGCCGATCCGCGATGCGTTTGAAAACAAGAAACCGGTCAAGTGGGTGCAGATTCATAAGACGCCGGATTATGTTTATTTTAATCACGCGGTGCACGTAAACCGCGGTGTGAGCTGCGTGAAATGTCACGGCCGCGTGGATCAAATGGATGAGGTGAAGCACGCCAAATCGTTGAGCATGGCGTTTTGTCTCGATTGCCATCGCAACCCGCACGAGCAAGTTCGTCCGCAGGGTGAGGTCTTTAACCTCGGTTGGGAGCCGGGCGAGGAGTGGGTGGCCGAGCGCGAAGGCGCGGCGTTGGTCAACAAAATGAAAGTGCGAACTTCCGAAAGCTGTTCGGCCTGTCATCGATGAACGACGAATCTTCAACTCCTCAAACTGAATACTGGCGCAGCATTGGCGAGGCCAACGGTACGGCCGAGC
This sequence comes from Verrucomicrobiia bacterium, assembly GCA_014239365.1. GTDB lineage: Bacteria > Verrucomicrobiota > Verrucomicrobiia > Limisphaerales > UBA1100 > JACNJL01. The sequence goes on from JAAZZB010000030.1 coordinate 1,079, forward strand.
ACGCGGATTGGAGCGACAAGGAATTTCCCGAGGGTGCGATGGAGTTGCCGGAAGATTTTTCGCGGCGCGATTTTCTTAAGTTGATGGGTGCCTCCGCCGGCTTGGCGGGTGTGGGCTTGTTGGGCGTCGGTTGTCGGCGTCCGGTGGAAACCATCATTCCCTTTGGCGAACAACCCGCCGGTTATGTGCACGGCGTGCCGCAATTTTTTGCCACGGCTCGGCCGACCGCCACGGGCGCAGTGCCGTTGGTGGTGAAGTCCGACGAAGGCCGCCCCACGAAAGTGGAAGGCAACGCCGATCATCCGGACAGCAACGGCGCGACCGATCTTCACACGCAAGCGTCCATCCTGAATTTGTACGACCCCGACCGCGCGCGGGAATTCACCAATACCAGCAAAGCCATGAATGGCGGCCGCGCCGATGCCATTGTGGTGCTGGCCAATTTGGTGAAAGAAAACGTGCCCACGGCATTCCTAATGCCCGCCGGCAACTCACCTTCACGCTCACGGATGATTGCAAAAATCACCGAAAAAATGGGGGCGAACGCGAAGTTTTACGCGCACGAGCCGGTGGATTATTCAGTGCATTCCCGTGCGGCATCGGCGGTTTACGACAGCGCAGTGAGCCCATTTTGGAAGCTCGATAAAGCGGAAGTCATCCTGTCGCTCGATTGCGATTTCATTGGCACGGAAGAAGATTCCAGCCGCCATATGCGCGACTTTGCGCGTGGCCGTAAGCTGGCCAAAAACGAAGGCCGGATGAACCGCCTTTACATCGCCGAAGCGTTGATGAGCCAAACCGGCGCCAACGCCGATCATCGCCAGCGGATGAACGCCAGCGCGGTGACTAATGCTGCGGGTTATCTGGCGGATAAGTTAGGCATCGCGGTAAACGGCTCGGTGGCCAAGCCTTCCAATTCGGAATGGCTCGATCAATGTATTGAAGATTTGAAGGCGCACGCCGGCAAAGGCTTGGTGATGGCCGGCTATCGTCAACCGCAAGCGGTGCACGAGTTGGTGAATCTCATCAACGAAAAACTTGGCAACAACGGCCACGCGGTGGAGATTCGTGTGAGCGATGCATCCGTCCGCGGTAACCTCCACGATCTCAAGGATGATCTCGGCAACGTTGATCGCATCATCAACCTCGGCTGCAATCCCGCTTACGATGGCGGTGCGGATTTGGATTGGGCGAGCAACGCCAAAGGCAAAACCGCTTTTCGTCTCAGCCATTTTGCCGAGGATGAATCCAGCGAGGCTAACGGCGTAGTGGTGCCGCGCGCGCATTACCTCGAAAGTTGGGGCGATGCCCGCACCAGCGATGGTACGCTCGTGCCGGTGCAGCCGCTCATCGCGCCGCTCTTCGATGGGCTTTCGGAACTCGAAGTGCTTTCCGCTTTTGCATACGGCATTGGTTCCTCCGGCAAACAACTCGCCAAGGAAGCACACGCGATTGTGCAGGACACCTTGAAGCTGGAAAACAGCAACGCGAGTTGGGGTCACTTTTTGCACAGCGGTTTTCTGACCGATAGCGCCAACGGGCCGATGGAAGGAATTTCTGGCAAACCGGCCAGCGAGTTGCCTTCAGCCGCGGCCATCAGTGAAACCAATCTTGAAGTCGTGTTCACTGCTGATCACAGCGTGGGTGATGGCGCGTTTGCCAATAATGGGTGGTGCCAGGAATTGCCGGATCCGATCACGAAAATCACCTGGGACAACGTGATGAGCATCAGCCGTGTGACCGGCGAGAAGCTCGGCCTCGGCAATGGTCAAGTGGTGAAGTTGACGTTGAATGGTCGCTCGGTGGAAGGCCCCATTTGGATTCAGCCGGGGATGGCCGATAACACCGTTTGTCTGCCGCTGGGCTACGGCAAAAAGCACGGCCGCATTGCGAATTTCAAGGGCGAGGGCGTGGGCTTCAACGCGTATTCCATTCGCGACACGGATTTTCCAAACATCGCCATTGGCGGTAAGCTCGAGAAGACGGGCAAAACGCATTCACTTTCCAGCACGCAAGAGCATTGGAGTATGGAAGGCCGAGCGATCATTCGTGAGGCGACGTTAGAGAAATACAAAGAGACGCCGAATTTCGCTCTCGAGATGGGCATAAAATCCCACGCTCGAAACGAAGGCAAAATTTACGAGCACCCTTATAAAGAACGCCCGAACCTCAAGAGCGATGTGCATCAGTGGGGAATGTCGGTGGACCTCAGTAGTTGCACCGGTTGCAGCGCGTGCGTGGTTGCGTGCCAAAGTGAGAACAACATCCCCATCGTCGGCAAAGAGCAAGTGGCCAATGGCCGCGAAATGCATTGGCTGCGCATCGACCGATATTACACCGGCAGAGATCACGATCCCAGCGTCAACGCTACGGCGGGTGATGACGAGCAGCATCTCGAGGAATGGATTGACGATCCGCAAGTCGTTAACCAGCCGATGATGTGTCAGCACTGCGAGAGTGCGCCGTGCGAAAGTGTTTGTCCCGTAAACGCCACGGTGCACGATGAGGAGGGCCTGAACATCATGGCCTACAACCGCTGCGTGGGCACGCGGTATTGCTCAAATAACTGCGCGTGGAAAGTGCGCCGTTTTAATTTCTTTGATTACAACAAACGGCCGCTCGATAAGCTGTACGATTCGCCGATGACCAAGCCTTCGTTGTTCTTCGATTGGATGAAGAGCCGCGAAAAGAGCAACCGCCCCGAGGACGAATGGGATTTGTTGAAGCTCGCCAAGAACCCCGACGTGAGTGTGCGGATGCGCGGCGTGATGGAAAAATGCACGTACTGCGTGCAACGCATCGAGGGCGCGAAGATCGCGCAAAAGGTCAAAGCCAAATCCGGCAACGACGTGCAAGTACCGGCCAACGGAGTGAAGACCGCGTGCGAACAGGCTTGCCCCGCCGAGGCGATTACGTTTGGAAATTTATTGAATGACGCCGACGATGTGAACGCCGAGAAAGCCAACCCGCGCAATTACGAAGTGCTCGGCTTTCTCGACAACGTCCCGCGCACAACTTACCTCGCCAAGATTCGCAACCCCAACGCGGCGATGCCCGACGCGTACGAGAAACCGTTTAGCACTTCGGAATATCATCCGGAAGACGGGCACGGCGACGATCACCTTGGCCATAATGGTCACGATGGCCACGACGCTCCCGACGCCCCTGATGACGGAAAGGCCGATCACTAAATGAGCGACGCCGCCGGACAAACTGTGCAAGCCGTTGAGACGCATACGCCCAAGGAATTGGAGCGGCAGCCGCTGGTGCTCAACAACCGGCCGCTCGGTTGGATCACCGAGCAAGTGTGCAGCATCATGGAAGGCAAAATGCCGGTGTGGTGGAACGTGGCATTCGTGGTGAGTTTCCTGATGATGCTGATGTGCTTCGGCTACATCGGTTATTTGATCACCACCGGCGTAGGCGTCTGGGGTTTGAACCATCCGGTCGCTTGGGGCTGGGCGATTGTGAACTTCGTGTTTTGGATTGGCATCGGCCACGCGGGCACGTTGATTTCCGCCATCCTCTTTTTGTTACGCCAAAAATGGCGGTGCTCCATCAACCGCACGGCGGAGGCGATGACAATTTTTGCGGTGATCTGCGCCGGCATTTTCCCGGGCATTCACGTAGGCCGCATTTGGCTGGCGTGGTGGCTCTTTCCCATTCCCAACGCCCACGGCATTTGGCCGCAATTCCGTTCGCCGCTATTATGGGATGTGTTTGCGGTGTCGACTTATTTTACAGTGTCGCTGCTTTTTTGGTACATGGGCTTGATCCCCGATCTCGCGACCATCCGCGATCGCCTCCGCATTGCGGGCAAAAAACTCAATTCCGGTTTGGATTGGATGATCAATCGCTTCAAGCAATTCGCTTACGGCTTCTTCGCGATGGGTTGGACCGGCAGCAACCGTCACTGGCGCAACTACGAAAAAGCTTATCTCCTGCTCGCGGGCCTCAGCACGCCGCTCGTGCTTTCGGTGCACTCGATTGTGTCGTTTGACTTTGCGGTGTCGCAGGTGCCCGGCTGGCACACCACAATTTTCCCGCCTTACTTCGTGGCGGGCGCGGTGTTCTCCGGATTCGGAATGGTGCTCACGCTGATGATCCCGATGCGTGCGCTGTTTAAACTGGAAGAAATCATCACCATCCGTCACCTGGAGTTGATGTGCAAAGTCATCATCGCCACCGGCAGCATCGTCGGATACGCGTACGGAATGGAATTTTTCATCGCGTGGTACGGCGGCAATCCATACGAATTGTATGCGTTTAAGAACCGCGCCTTTGGCCCGTATTGGTGGGCGTATTGGACGATGATTTCCTGCAACGTCATTAGCCCGCAACTATTCTGGTTCCAGTGGTGCCGCACGTCGCCGTGGTTTATTTTTGTCGTCTCCATTTTTGTAAACATCGGAATGTGGTTCGAACGCTTTGTGATCGTGGTCACCTCATTGCATCGCGATTATCTGCCTTCGAGCTGGGGATATTACAGCCCCACGCGTGTAGATATTCTGACGTTCGTGGGCACGTTCGGATTGTTCATGACGTTGTTCCTATTGTTCGTCCGATATTTGCCGACCATTGCCATCAGTGAAGCCAAAGGCGTGACGCCGCAGGCCGATCCGCATCACAAGTTGGGCGGCGCAAAACCTGAACAACCCGAAGCGGAGGGCGCGCACTAATGAGCCAGCCGTTCGCCATCATCGCCGAGTACGATACGCCCGCTGACATCATGGCTGCGGCAGAAAAAGTGAAGGCTGCCGGCTACGAAAAATGGGACGTCCACACGCCGTTCCCCGTGCACGGGATGGATGACGCGATGGGTTTGGATAATGCGAAGGTCGGTTGGTTTACTTTCTTCGGCGGCATCACAGGACTGACCGCCGGGATGTTGATGATTTATTTTATGAACAAAGTCGACTACGACATCGTGGTCGGCGGTAAGCCGCTCTTCAGTGGATTTTATGCATTTCCGGTGGCGTATGAAATGACGATTCTGCTCGGCGCATTTGGGTCGCTCGGCGGGATGTTTATTTTGAATCGCCTGCCGCGCCATCACAATCCGTTGTTGGCGAATGACCGCTTTGCGGCGGTGACGGATGATAAATTTTTCGTGGTCATCGAATGCGCGGATCCCGCCTACGACGAAGCCGCCACACGCGCGCTGCTCGAAGGCACCGATCCGCAACACATCGAAATGGTGGAGGACGCACAATGAAATACGTGCTGATTGGCATCGCGATGGTGGCGTTTATGGTCGTGGCCTTGGCCGGCTTTCGCGGAGACATCTCGCGCAAACCGCCGCTGGAAGTGATTCCGGATATGGATCGCCAGCCGAAACTGCGGCCGATGGAGCCGAATGCATTTTTCAAAAACGGCCTCAGCTCGCAGCCATTAGTCAAAGGCACCGTGGCGCGCAGTGAACCGTTGGTGACCACCAGCGGCAAAAAAGTGTATCCCTTCCAAACCGATCACGCGGTGAATAAAGGCTACACGATTGAAGATGGCGCGACGAATTACGTTTCCATTCCGCTGCCGGTGACGATGGAATTTGTGGAACGCGGCCGCGAGCGGTTTAGGATTTCCTGCGTTCCGTGCCACGGCGCGCAAGGTGATGGCAACGGCATCGTGGGCAAGTTCGGCTTTAGTGGCATCCGCGATTTGCACGGCGAACCGGCCTTGAAACTTTCCGATGGCGCCATTTTCAAAATTATTTCCGAAGGCCAAAGTTCGTCCCCAACCGAAGCGGGGATGTTGGGCTACGCCTCAAGCATCGACATCGCTGATCGTTGGGCCATCGTGGCTTATGTGCGCGCGCTGCAGCTCAGCCGTTTGGGTGATGCGAAAAAAGACAACGTACCCGCGCGATTTTTGATTCCCGAAAAAGCCCCCGAAACCGCTGAAGCAAACGAGGAGGGCACCGAATAATGAGCACCGAAACCGCCACCGTGCCCGTGCAGCAACAAGAAACTCAATGGCGCAGCATCCCGCAAATCGCGGTGGTGTTCGGCCTGTTGCTTTGCGTTTACGGCTTCATCGATGACAAGCAGCAGTTTGCCTATTCGTATCTCACCGCGTTTATGTTTTTCCTGAGCATCGGCCTTGGCTCGTTGTTCCTCGTGTTGGTGCATCACCTGTTCGATGCCGGTTGGTCCGCGCCCATCCGTCGCTATCTTGAGCACTTGTCCTGTTTGCTGTTCCCGTGGTTGGGCATTGCGTTTATCCCCATCGGATTTCTGGCGATGGATATTTATCCGTGGATGCATTTGGATCCGCACGCCGATCACGCCTTGCACGCGAAGGCCGCGTTGTTTAACAAACCGATGTGGTACACGGCCTCGGTGGTTTTATTTTTAACGTGGGGTTGGCTCACGCATCGGTTGCGGTACTGGAGTTTGCAGCAGGACAAATCCGGCACGGAAGCGTTCGAAGGCAAACTGGTTTTTCTGGAAAAATGGATGGCCGGTTTCTCGCGCAATTTCCAGGGGCTTCCCTTTGAGAAGGATAACCAACAAGTGATGTGCACGCGGATGATGCGCATTCACGCGGGCTACGGTGTGGCGCTCTTTGCCTTCTCGCTCACGCTCGGTTGCATCCTGTGGATGAAGAGCATTCAGCATCAATTTTTCAGCACGATGTACGGCGTGTATTATTTTGCCGGCAGCGTGTGGCTGAGCATTTCCACCGCGTGGATCATCGGCCGCATCCTCAAGGCGCGCGGGCATTTGCCGCAACTGCACAAGCTGCAATTCTATCACCTCGGCACGCTGTTGCTGGCGTTCACGGTGTTTTATGCGTACATCCACTTTTCGCAATATTTTCTGATTTGGAATGCCGCCGTGCCGGAAGAAACGTTTTGGTATGTGATGCGCGAAAAAGGCACGTGGATGTACGTCGGCGTGGCGCTCATTGTGGGCCACTTTGTGATTCCGTTTCTCGCGCTGCTGCGCATCGACGGCAAGCTCACTAACAAACTGATGGTGCCGATTTTCTTTTGGGTAGTGCTGATGCACTATATGGATATGACCTTTAACGTGATGCCGGAAATCCATCCCGACGGCCCCTCGCCCGCGCTGGCGGATTTGGGCGCGTGGTTATTGATCGGCGGCTGTCTGGCATTGATTTTTATCCGCAACTTATTTGACCATCCCGTTTGCCCGCTACGCGATCCGCGCATGGGCGAAGCATTGGAACGACACTAATGAGCAACGACAAATCACAGGCCGATCAGACCGATGCCGCGCGTCCCAGCTGGGCCACGCACGAGCTGGTGGCGTTGGCGCTCACGGTGGTGCTCGCCGTGTGGGTGGTCGCCCAATGGGGTGCAGCGGTGCAGCCGCAACGGAATACTGAGCGCGATGAAAAACGCGCGGCCACGATGGCCGAACTGCGCGTGGCCGATGAGGAAGCGCTGAATAGTTTTGGGGTGGTCGATGAATCGCTCAAGCGCTATCGCATCCCCATCCAAAACGCGATGACGCTCGTGGCTGAATTGGGTGCTGAAAATATTTCAAAAGAAGTTGCCGCACGCACTGCGCCTCCGTCGGATTTAAAATTGGTCGAAATTCCGGATCCGGATTTTTTGGCGGACATATCTGAATTGGACGACCCCAGTCTCATCGAACAAGGCAAGACGCTGTTTCAGACCAAGATTTGTTTTACCTGTCACCAGACGGATCCGGCCGTACCCGCGCCTGCGGGGTTGGCTCTCAAAGCACCCAATTTCATCGGGGATTTTTGGGGCAAAGAACGGTTGGTGCATAAAGGCATGGGTGGCCCGTTGGAGCGGGTGCTGATGGGGCCGGGTTATTTTGCAGAATCAGTTTCGGCGACAGGCTCAGGGGCGCGCGTCCTTAAGGGAGCCCTCACGCCAATGCCGCCGCCGCCGCCGGTGACGGAAGAAGAAGTGAAAGCGCTGATGGCCTACGTGCGCAGTTTGAGCGCGGAATAAAGATGAACGTGAAATCGATTATTTTATTTGTGACCGTACTTGCAACAGTGAGTGCGCGTGCGGATGAGAAAGCACTGATTGCAAAAGGCAAAACGTTATTCTTGTCAAAAATTTGTTTCACCTGCCACCAGACTGATCCGGCCGTGCCAGCCCCGGCAGGATTGGCGTTGAGGGCACCGGCGTTTCTTGGCGAGTTTTGGGGCACGGAACGCGAAGTGGCACTGGGCCTTGGCGGCAAAGTGGTGAAAGTGAAATTGGATGATAAATATTTTATCGAGTCGGTGAAAATGCCGATGGCCAAAGTGGTGAAAGGCGCGCTGGTGCCCATGCCCCCGCCGCCCCCGCCCATTACCGATGAGGATATCGCGGCGCTGATGGCTTATGTAAAAAGCCTGAGTAAGCCTGAGAAAAATTAATTTGATGAGCGAATTGACTGACAACACTGCACCCGAAGCTGCGCCGGAGGAAATCAACGCCTCCTGTCGTTGGCCGGTGTTGTTTCTGTTTTTCAGCGCGGCATTGTGGTTGGTGAAGGCGGCGCTCATCGGCGTGATGGGTTCGTTCAAACTGCATATGCCGGAATTTTTGTCCGACATTTCCTTTCTCACTTACGGCCATTTGCAGGCGAACGCGTGGGTGGCATTTCTCTTTGGCTTCGGCGGCAACGCGGGCCTCGGCCTCACGCTGTGGATGCTCAGCCGTTTGCGCGGCGCACCGTTGGCGCGGCCGGGCTTTGTCATTGCGGGCGCGGTGCTTTGGAATGTGGGCGTCACCGCCGCATTAGTGGGCATCACGTTGGGCGATCAAAGTGGTGTGGCGGGATTGGAACTGCCGGTGTACGCCGGTCGCGTGCTGTTGATTGGGCAGGCGTTCATCGCGTTCAGTGCGATCCTGACTTATTTCTCGCGTCGCCACAAACAGCTCTACCCGAGCACGTGGTATTTAATGGCGGCGTTGATTGCCTTCCCGTGGATCGTTGGCACGGCGCATTGGTTGCTGGCGGCAACGCCCGTGCGCGGCGCGGCACAAATTCCCGTGGGCCATTGGGCGTCGACGAGTTTGCTGCAGGTTTGGATGGGCTGTCTTGGGCTGGCGGCGGTGTTGTATTTTATTCCAAAAATTATTGGCCGCGAATTATTTAGCCGTCAATGGGCGGCGTTTGGGTTTTGGATGCTTTTGCTTTTGGGCGGTTGGGTGAATTTGAATTCGGGTTCGCCCCTGCCGGTTTGGCAAATCAAGCTCAGTCAACTGGCGTCCGGCTTGTTCATCTTTGTGGTCATCGCCGTCGGCTGGAACCTCCGCCAAACCGCTCGCGGGGTGCCGCTGCTTGGCTCGGAAAATTTGACGCTCAAGTTTATGGGGTTCGCGCTGGGCGCGTGGATTGTCTCCGGCTTGTTTACTTTTTGCAACGTGTGCCCCGAATGGAATTCTATTTTGCAATTCACCTACGCGAACACCGCGCTGCGCCATCTTTTCGCGTGGGGCTTCTTTGCGATGGCGATGCTCGGCGGCATTTATTATGTGGCACCGCGCTTGCTCGGCTCGAGTCTTGATTGGCCCTGCGGAGCATGGATGATTCGAGTGTTCCAAATGATCGCCGCGGGTGTGGTGATCATCACGCTGGCCGGTGTGGGAATGGCGTGGGGTCACGGACAAGCGCTGCAACAAACAGGCATCGACGCCGCGGCATTGCAAACCAAAGCGATTATGCCATTGCGCATTGCGTTTCTTGGCGAGATTTTATTTATGGTGAGCAGTTTGATTTTCCTCGGCAGTTTAATGTGCCTTTTGTTTCGCAACTGCTGTGGTGACTTTAGCCCGATGGCGCTTTGGCGGCAGATTCGCGAAGGCAATCAAAAAGAACCCGTTGAAACGGAAGGAAGCGCGCAATGAACAAAGCCCCGTGGATTTTCTTGGGCGTGCTTTTCACGCTAAGCCTTTCGTGGTGGGGAATGGTGTTTGGCCCCTCCGTACAGCTCGCCGCGCAATCGGCGGATAAAGGCGACGGCACGGCGGTGCTGCATCGAGTGGGCCTTGCGAAGCAGGGCGAACAGGTGTACCGCGAAAACGGCTGTTACTATTGCCACACCCGCACGGCGACGGGCGGTGAGTTCGGCTATGAACTGCGCCTCACTCAACTCGGTGATGATCGCGAAATAACCGATGAAGTTTTGGGTGATTCAGTTAAAGAAGGAGATGATAATCATCGGTTGATCGATTTAGCGTTTGCCTTCAAAGCCGTTGCGAAATCCAGGAAAGCAGTCGTCGACGCCAGCAAAGCAGTAACGGAAGCCAAGGATGAAGAGAAGGCGGAATTGGAAACCGCTGCCGCAACTGCGGAGAGTGAATTAGCCTCCGCATACACTTCTTTTGAAACGACCTTCGCCGACGTTGCCTCTGGGATTAGTGATCAGGAAGGAAAAGATAATCTCCTGTTTGCCGCGTACGGATTGTCGGGCGTTGAGTTGAAGGAAAAAAGCGTGATGACGCGGCTGGGCATGGGCGAACAAATTGTTGCGGCGAATAAAGAAATTGCCGATGAAGCGGTGATCAAGCTCACCGATGGCACGGCCAAATGGAACGCGCGCATCAATCCGGAAAGCGTGGTTCGATTGAAAGATCTGGTGCGCGGATTAAAAACCCGCGCCGGCGCGCAGTTTAAGCTGCAACCGGTGGTCATCAATTGGCCGGACGTGCAGAACGGCGTGGCGGCGCGCCAATCGGTGACGCGCGATTTTATGCACGACGCCCACGCGATGCCGGGCGTGATGCGGCTGGGGCCGGACCTCGCCAATGCGGGTGGCAAGCCGGCGCTCGCGGATGCGAATCAGTTTTACGTGCACCTGTATCAGCCGCGCCTCATCAGTGAAAAATCAGCGATGCCGCCGTATCGCTATTTATTCCGAAAAGTAAAACTCAACGCCGGTGAAGCGGCGCCGGACAATGCGTTGGAGCACGCGGACTTGGAGGAAGGTTACGCCATCATTCCCACCGAAAAAGCGGAGGCGTTATTTGAATTTTTGAAAAGCCTCCGCACCGACGCGCTTCCCGAAGCGCCCGTCGTGGATAACCCGCAACCGGCCAACGACCAATGAGCGAAGATTTTTCCAACGTGAACGAGCAAAGCGAACCGAGCAGCGGTGGCGCGCAAATGCCCATGGGCATTTTCATTGGGCTTATTTTGCTCGGCTACATCGGCTGCTACAAAGTGGATCAGTTGAACGCGAACTTCGCGGCCAACGTGCACGCGCCGTTTACCGAGCCGGACGAAGTGGCGTCGCTGGCGCCTTCCGCCCGGGAATTATTGGTGGCGCGTGGCAAACAAATTTATTCCAAAAGTTGCGTGGCCTGTCACCAAGCCAACGGCGCGGGTTCGGGTACGGACATCCCCCCGCTCGCGGGTTCTGAATGGGTGAAGGGCGATCCGGCAACGATCGTGGCGATCGCCCAAATGGGGTTGATCGGGCCGATCTCCGTGGCCGGTAAAAATTATGGGGCGGGCACGATGACCCCTGCCGGCGAAACACTGAGCGCGGATGAAATGGCTGCTGTGATTTCATATATCCGCATCGAATGGGGCAATGGCGGGGACACCATCAGCACCGACGAGGTTAACGCCGCCCGCAAGGCAGTGAACGATAGCAGCCAAAGCGGGCAATGGACGGTGGAGGGTTTGAAGGCCGCCGGATTCGCAATTCCGGAGTAGGCGAATCCCATTTAATCGAAAGCCACAGCGAATTGCTGTGGCTTATTTTTTTCAAAATTTTCAGCTCACACCTCCGCGTCGAGGTTTTGACGGGGCTTGGTTGGCAATCGGTCGATGGTTTTGAATTTATGTTTTTGGTCGGTGGTGATGATGAACATTCCGTCGATGCCGTTTTTACTGATGAACGGGTGCAGCACTTTGAAAGGGAGCTGCACGGTGCGTCCATCGGGGGCGGTGGCGATGACCCAACGGATGCGGCCGCGATAATAATTTTCCACCTGTTGTGTGGTGAGCCGGATGGAAACGGTGATGCGGATCATTTTATTTTTTTAACGCCAATCTCCGGTGAGGGTGAAGGCGGCCCAAAAGTAGGGGCTTGAGTGGTCTTCGCTTTGGCGCAGCTCGCGTTGGGCGCGGCGCAGGGCTTCGGCGCGGGGCACGCCGGATTGCCAGTGGGCGATGAAATTTTTCATCAGCAATTGAGTGGCGGCGTTACTCACGGGCCAATGACTGGCGAGCACGGCTTCGGCGCCGGCGATCCGGAAGGCACGCCGGAGTGACATCGCCCCTTCGCCCGCGTGAATTTCGCCCACGGAACTTTCGCAGGCGCTGAGGATTACCAGCTCGGTTCCGTGTAAATCGAGTTGCGCGGCTTCTAGTCCGGTGAGGAGGCCGTCTTCGGCCATAGCGGTGGGGCGGGCGGTGATGGCGTTGGCACCGGCGAGGGCGATCCCGCAACGGAGGAGGGGGTTGTGCGCGTGGAGGCGCGGGGTTTCGCCTGCGGGCAATTCGAGTTGGGGGAGGCTGCGAAAATAAAATGCGTGTGAAGAAAGATGGAGGACGCGTGGGCGGATGATTTTTTTGAGGCGCGCCTCGTTGGCTTCGATGCCGGTGAGGAGTTGGGTGGATTCACCGAGGGCCTTTGCCATGGCTTGAGTTTCTGCCTTGGAATGCGGCAGGGGACGAAAGAGGCGATTGGTTTTCAACGGTGGCTTGGGGGAGCCGTACGCCGCATTGCCAAGCACCACGGCGGCGTTGGGTTTTGGGGCGGCTTGGTTTTTTGGGGCATCGCCCAATCGCGCGAGTTCGCGGCCGCTGCCGAGGTAGCTGAGGGTTTTGTGATCGAGCCAATAGCCGTCGCCGGTTTGGAGCAGTTCAAAGGGCAACCGGCCCAGTTGGGAATCGGGGCAAATGAAGAGGTGTTCCGCGTCAGTTGTGGCTTTCCAAAGTGGCTGGCCGATGAGCTGACTGAGGGTGGCGATGACGGGGTCGAGCCGTTGGGGGGCGATGAGTTTTTGATACAGCAAGCGGTGCAATTCGGTGATGGCTTTGTCAATGGGCGCGGCGGGGCCGAGATCGATGCGTTCCACTTTGGGCCGTTTGCCGGGTGCGCGGGCGAAGGTAAGGTAGGCGGCGTACCGCGGGTGGGCGGGTTGAGTGGCGGTGGGGAGTTGGCGGTAGCGGACGAGATCGATGAGCACCCCGCGCGCGGGGAGTTGGCGGGCGAGGTCGTCGAGGCTCACGTGGTTGGCGGCGAGTTGGCGGGCGACTTGGGCGTCGGCCTTGGCGATGGCGCGGGTGAGGTCGGCCTTGGCGATGCGGAGGTCGGCCTCGAAAATGGCGCGTTGGCGAATGGATTCGGCTAGGTTTGCGGGGTCGAGGTTGGGCTGGTTTTCCAATGCCTCAAGGCGGAGGCGGAGGTGTGTGGTGCGGTCGGTGAGTTTGGAGACTTCGCCGGTGCCGAGGGTGCGCACGCGGCTTTGGGCCCAGCGAATTTCCTCGAGGCTGGCTTTGCTGAGGGCGAGTTGTTCGGCCCCGAGGCGCCCGGCAGCGGGCGAGTGGGGCGCGGCGGCGGCGCAGGCGGATTGGAAAAGAGTGACGCTGCGCTGGTGCCCGTGCAGATAGGTGAGCGCCTCGGCTTCGCCCAAGTGGCCGAGTATTTGTTGGAAATGATGTTGCTGGCGGGTCAACATTTCGGTGAGCACGTTTAGCTCGAGTTTGGGCTGGCGGTTGTGGCGATGGAGCACGGCGAGGTTGCCGAGTTGGGTGAGGAATTGGGGGTCGTTTTCCAGCTTGAGCTTGCGGAGCAGGGCGAGGGCTTCCAACTGGCGCGTGGCGGCGGCGGGGTATTCCTGAAATTGAAAGTGCATTCGGGCGAGGTTGCTCAGCACGGTGGCCACTTCGCGGTTGCCGGGGCCGAGGCGCTGGCGGGTGTGGGCGAGGACGGCGGCGTAGTGGGCGAGTGCCTCATCGCGCTGGCCCAGTTCGCCGGCGGTGCGGGCGAGGCGCATCAGGTTGTGGACCGTACCGGTCTGGCGTTCGGCGTGTTTGCCTTGGGTCTCAATTTGAATGGTTCGGATGGCTTGATATTCCGCGTGGGCGGCGGCGGGTTGTTGGCTCAATTCCATCAGAAACGCGCGCTCGCCGCGGATGGCCAGTGTGCGGGTGTGGTGCGGGCCGAACCATTCCCTATGGATTTTTAGGCTGCGATCGAGGAGAGGGCCGGCCGCCGGGAGGTCGTACATCGCCAGGCGCAGTTCGGCGAGTGAGGCGAGGATGAGGGCGGTTTCCTGATGGTCGGCTCCCAGCGTTTTCCCGGCGATGCGCAGTGCGCGGTTTAGCATTTTCAGGGCCTGCGGGAATTGCCCTTTGCGTTGGTGCAATTGGGCGAGGTTTTGGAGCGGGGCGCAGAGGATGGCGCTCTCCGGTCCGTGGGTGCGGGTGTAGATTCCAAGGGCTTCCTGATAGAGCGAGAAGGCGCGTTTGGTTTGTCCGGCTTGGCTCATTATGTTGGCTTGATCGGCAAGCATTTGGGCAAAGCGCGGGTGGGTTTTGCCCTGAGTATCGGCCACTTGCACCACTGCGCGGCTGGCGGCTTTGAGGGCTTCAAAGAGGTTGCCCTGCTTGAGTTGCTGGCGGCTGATAAGCGAAAGCAAATTGGCGTGCATCGGATGCGCGGGTTGGTTGAGGGCGGCAAGAATTTTTTGGGAACGTTGATAGAGCGGCATCACCTTCGCATCCTCGCCGCGCGCCAGATGCAGGGTGGCCTGCACGGTGAGGGCGATGATGAGGTCAATGCTGGCGGGATGTTTTTCCAAAATCGCCAAACCGGACTGGAGGTGTTTGGCGGCATCCGTGTGTTGGCCGAGGTCGATGAGATTTTCGGCTAACCGCAATTGCAAGCGCGCCAGCCGCGTGGAATTTTTCGGCAAGGCGGCCCGGGCGGCGGGCAGATGTTTTTGCAAGAGCGCGACGGCCTCGCGATAGCGCCGGAGGTCGCGGTACACATCGGCGAGCGTGCCGGCGGTGATGAGCATTGTGTGATGATTGGCCGGTAGCGTTTTGGATTTTGTTTGATAAAACTGCTGAAGATAGGGCAGGGCGCGGGTCATTTCGCCAAGCGTGCGGTGCAACCGCCCGAGGGCGAGCCAGTTGGAAGTGAAAATAGTTTCCGGCACGGCCACGCCCGCCTTGGCGCATTGGCCGGCGATAGCGAGGCTGGCCTCGTGCGCGCGCCGCGCTTCACCCGCCGCACCCAATCGCGTATGAGCGATGCCGAGGTACAGAAAATGGACGGCGGTGTTGGGGGTGTTGACCTCGCCGATTTTTTCCTGAATGCGATTGCATTCCTCCAGCAAAGGAATGGCGGCGCGATATTCTTTTTTGCCAATCTTGAGCAGTGCCTCCTGGCCGAGGGCTTTGCGCTGGGCGCGAAGCTCTGTAATTTGAGCGGGCGGCAACGGATCGGCGGCTGGTGCGGCTGGTGTGGCTGGTGTGGCCAAGGGCAAAGCAAAAATCAATGCCAACAGCAGCAGAATGGGCCGGGACCAGTTCACTCCGGAAAGTTAGGCTGTAAAAATACGATCGGCAAGCCCGAGCTTGTTAGTTTCCCATTCTCAGGCTACTGTATGGGAAATGAACCTCCCACCCATCGAGAAATTGCAGGCCGGCGATTCGGAGGCGTGGGATGTGGTGTTCGAATGGCTTTGGCCCAAGGCCATCAATATTTCCAGCCAAACATTAAACTCCATCGCACCGTCCGATGCGGAGGATGTGGTGATCGAGGCGTTCACGTTGTTGTTCCAGCACATCCACGAGGTGCATTCCACCGAGAGCTTGCCCTCGCTGCTCGTGGCGATGGCCAATAATCGCGCCCGGAACCACCTCCGCAGGTTGAATACCCAAAAACGCGATATTTCCAAAACAGTTCCCATTGACAGCATTTTGGAGGGGGAACTGCACGATCAACAAGAAAATCCGCTGGAATCTCTGGAAACTGCTGAATTATACGAATTTCTCGAGCAAATCCGAATGGAACTCCCCGAACGCTCCGCCATTTTCATCCACGAATGTTACATTAAAGGCCTCTCACATCGGGTAATCGCCGAGAGCCACGGGGTAACGGTTTCTGCAGTAAGCGGGAGTATTCGCCGTGGTTTACGGACGCTGCGCGAGAAGTTGGAAAAAAATCTCATTTTTCGCGAAGAATTTTCGCCTAAAAGGGGTACTATATAGTAAGGGAGCATTCGATCTCTCCAAAGAGCGGAAAACGACAATCTTAAGACCGATGAAAGACGAGCTACTGGAATTAGTGATGAACAAGGCCACCGGCAGGGCTACCGAAGAGGAGCTTGCCCGGATCGATGCCATTCTTGAGCTGGAGCCCCATCTTTGGGACGACTACAACCAATGGCACCGCGATATGCCCGCCCTGCGCGGCGCAATGTGCTTCGCCGCCGCCACTGCAGAAGACAAGCATCAGCTGCCCGAGCACATCCAGAAAGAACTCCGCGCCCGAATGCGCGCCGCCCTTCGTCGGCCCCAACCCAATTACGATCGCCTGATGGAGTTCGTCAACAAACCGCCCAGCCCTCAACCCTCCTGGCGCTGGGCAGCCGCCCCCGCCGTGGGCTTGGCCGCCATCGTGATCATTTCGCTCGTGCTTTTTAATAACCGCCCCGAGGCAGAGGCCCCCGCACCGCCGGAAGTGGTCAACCAACAACCGGCCGCGCCCGTCTTCCAAGTTGCCCTGCTCGATATCGTGGGCGCCACCCGCGGGCCGGAAGATACCACCCTCAAACAATTCCAAACCGAGTGGCCCGAAGTACAAGTGCACCAATTCAGCCGCAGCGCAACGTCCAAAGATTGGCTCACCCAATGGCCGATCACCATCAACGGCCCCGTTTGCAAAATATTTTACAATCAATCCTCCGGCGAACTCCAACTCATCGCCATCGTGAACCAACAAAAACACGAAGCCCGCTTCGAGCTAAACGATGTTTCCGAACTCCCCCAACTCATCGAAAAAGCAAAGGCTCAGTTGGATGAATGGTTGAAGTAAATTCAACCCCTTGAAAAAAAGATGGTACCGGAGGAGGGACTCGAACCCACCGGACCGCCTTTCCCCGTCGAGGGGATTTTATTCATAGCGGTTCCTAACTATAGCATCCGGCTTCATATATCAATACTATTGTAAGATTACATCACTGGGAACCGTGATGAACGTTGCAGAACAGAATAGCGTTCAATTGCGTTCAGTTGCCAAAAACCCGTTCAGTAAACGTTCAGTAAAACGCCTTACGCGAGGCATGCCAACCACACAACCCGGCCGGCCTCATTCGCATACATATATATTCCTGCTATTGATGTTTTACGGGTAATATAGCTTGGAGTTTTTGCGTCTAATAGATGCGAATGCGATCAAGAATGTTGATCTGCGCGCTGCCAATCATTTGCTAATGAGACATCCGCTATATCCGAATCTGGACATGATGGAGTGCAAGTACACTCCGAGGTTGGGGGCCGAGGCCGTTCATCTTTTAAAGGAAGGCAAAAGCTTTTCAGCCGTTGGCCGTGCGTTGGGCGTCCATCGGGATACCATCAAGAACTGGGGCAAGCGATACGACCTTGAGCTGGGCAAGGCGGTGGTGGAGGCGAAGCAATGTTGGGGACGGGAAACATCCATGAACGAAGCTCTGGATCATTTGAGCCGGAACCCGCTCAAGAGATCTGAAGTTGTTGAGAAAAAGGTATCGCCATCCTCGGAGGAGCTGGAAAGGGGAAAGTGGCGTAGAATTTTTCAGGAGATGGAGGGAAGGCATCGAGAACAGATGCTCAAAGAGGAGCGGGAACTTTCCGAAAGAGAGACCATGCCTCCAGAGATGCAGGGATTCTGGCTTGGGTGAGCACACCACAACAGCACTGAGACATAGGGAGAACATTGGGAGAATGGGGTCTCTCAGGGTTTTCTGAGTGATTAGTGTGAATGGTGTATTTCCCCAGAAAACGGGGGATTCGATGTTCGTTGGGTTCGATTCCCAAAACACATCTCACTCTTTTCCACACTATCCCAATTGGAATCTATGGGTTTGGGGGATTTCTCTGATTGGGTTCAGAGGATGGTCAGAGAATTAGTCGTGGAGACAACTGTGTAATCTGTGTCGAGATATGTGAGATCTCCCGGGAGACTTGGGTCTTATCGTGATTGATGAGTTACCTGAGATGATTGGGTGGATGAAAGGGGGGAAGGTGTTACTTCTTAGGTTTCTCGAGATCGTAAAGTGCTTTTACTTCTTCAGCAGGTAGGGCGCGGTTATAGATGCGGATGTCATCCATCTCGCCGGTGTAACGCAAGCCATAGCCATCAGTGCCAATTGTAACTGGATTACCATTCACATGTATCTTCTCATTATTTGTTGACGCTGTAGCTTCCATTTTACCGTTAATATAAACTTTGGCAAATTGACCGTCATAAGTTGCTACAAGGTGGTTCCAATGTTCTCTCTTAACTAAATTCCACCCACTTAATTCCACAAAATTATCTCCTCCACCACGTTGGCCATCGTGCAAAAGAAATCGGGCACGGGTGTCTCCTCCTGTTCCTACGTAAAGACAATAAGACCACGTTTTCCCATCTTGACGCCATTTGCCGAGAACTGTTGGTTGCCCCCCGGGATTCTTGACCCAAGCACAAATAGTTAATTGTTCTGACATCTGCAGTGAGGAATCATTATCTACATGAATATATCCTTTATTAAAATTATAGGCTTTATCTTTAATTCCATGACGATCCATTGAAGCAACAAGTGTTCCCTTCACTGTTCCATGATTACTTTCACCACTTTCATCCAGCACGTTTCCGTTGAATGGATAATGCGCCACCAACCCTTCTTTAAGTGATGAAGCACATCCCGTACCCAACAGGACAACGAAGAGCACGGCAACGAGAAGTGTAAGTTTGGTTTTCATGATACAGGTATCGGATTGGGTTCCAATTGGTTGCTCGGAATCCTACTCATATCAACAATGAAGAGCAACATTTTTTCACATAAACCATCATCCTGATTCAAAGAAGTTCAGAGAATCTTCATCTCAATCCCACTGTTCTCCTAAATTCCCATGAGAAACACTAAGATTGACTGAAACTAAGAATCCCAGACCCCAACAGCACTGAGACATAGGGAGAACATTGGGAGAATTGGGTCTCTCAGGGTTTTCTGGGAAGTGAGTGTGATAGCTGTATTTCCCCTGAAAACGGGGCATTCGATGTTCGTTGGGTTCTGTGGATTCCTGGATTTCCTATAATTAGATTCATAGGTGACTCAGAGAACTAGTCGTGGAGACAACTGTGAAAGGTTTGTTCATTTCTTCGCTTTCTTCTTTTTCGAGACCAAGGCAGGACGCAGTCCGACTTTCATTTACCATTACGTCACGAAACCCTAGGTTTTGAAAAAAGGTGGACCATGTTCAGTCCTTACTGATATAAACAGGATTTTTACGAGGCTAAGATGAATGGGACAGGTTACATTTTGGGTCTATGTGGTTTGATGGCCCTATTGGCTGTGTATCCCGTGCAGCTGTTTGGACAGCCTGCCCCTACAAACGATAGAATTTCCAATTCAAAGATAGACCCGACAGATTTGTATGAGCAAGCGACGCGCGCCCTGAATAATTATTGCGTATCGTGTCATGGTCCTGAGAAACAAAAGGGCGATCTGCGGCTGGACTCTTTGGAGGCCATCGACGCAGTCGATCGCCAAGAGCTGTTCCGCAAGGTGCAGGAAGTTATCCGACTTGCCGAGATGCCACCCGAGAAGGCCAAGCAGCCGAATGA
>JAAZZB010000085.1 GCA_014239365.1 Verrucomicrobiia bacterium
CCGGGGGCGAATCTGAATGCTCTCAATAAATATGCCGCGCTTGCTGATCATGCCCTTTTGCGCCCCCTCACCAAGCCCGCTGCGCCCATTTCGGCGTTTACCAATGGCTTTACACTCAAAGGTAATCAATCAATCGTCATTGTCGGTGGAGCCAATGCCGCAGAATGCCAGCGCTACGGCTATCTTGAGACGCTGCTGGCTTCTGCTAACCCCGGCAAACAACTGCACGTCCGCAACATGGCATGGGCTGCCGATACGATTTATACCCAACAACGCCCACGCAACTTTTTCGCCGCCAACAACCCCAGTTACGGCGAGAAGGACCGCCGACCAGCCATGGCCGCGGACGTGCTGTTTGTATGGTTCGGCCAGATGGAATCACTTGAGGGCACCGCTCGATTGGATGATTTCACAAAAGCGTATATCGAGATACTTACGCAGTTTGCCGGCTATACGGGTCGATTGGTGCTGGTGACACCCGTGCCCAGTGAAGATCCACTGGATCTTGGGATCAAGGTAAAGGACCGGAACGCCGCTCTTGCAAAATACGCTTCGGCTATTCGCCAAATTGCGCGCGATCGCAACCTACCACTGGTGGATCTCTTCGCAGCATTACGCGGTAAGTCAGTTACCAGTGATGGGTTATTGCTTTCGGAAAAAGGCCATCAACTCGCGGCCCAGGCCTTTGCCAAGCAACTTAGTTTTTCACCCAAACTTCCAGCCAACACCGAACCTCTGCGCCAAGCCATCCTAAAAAAGAATGCCCTTTGGCAGCAGTATTGGTTCCCCTCCAACTGGGCCTTCCTCTACGGCAACCGCCAACAAACCGCCAGCAGCCGCAGCCACATCAACGGCAGCTACCGATGGTTCCCCGAAGAAATCCAAGCCATCCTCCCCGAACTCGAGAAACTCGAAAACGCCATCACCAAAGAAGCCGCACGCACGCGCCAATAGCCGCCACATTTTTTGCAAATGAAAACTGAAATCACAATTCGCCAAATATTCGCCGTTGCATTTTTTGCGACTAGTGGGTTGCACGCACAAAACCCGCTTTCCGTTTCCAAACCCGAAGCCGACAACTCGGTCAAAGCCGAGCTGGCTTCGTTCGCGGTAGACAAGCGCCTGCAAGTCAACCTATTCGCTGATGAATCGATGGGCATCGCCAATCCCGTTTGCATGCGGTGGGACGCCCGCGGGCGGTTGTGGGTGCTATGCACGTGGGCCTATCCGCAGCTCAAGCCGGGCACGAAGCCTAATGATAAGCTGCTCATTCTGGAAGACACCAAGGGCGACGGCAGGGCAGACAAGATTTCCACCTACATCGATGGGCTCAACATGCCCACCGGTTTTGCGCTTGGCCACGGTGGCGCGTACATTGGTAACGGTCGCGATCTCATCCATGTGCGTGACACCACCGGCGACGGCAAGGCGGATAAACGGGAAGTCCTCTTCACCGGGTTCGGCACAGGCGACACGCATCAAAACATTAACTCCTTCGCGTGGAGTCCCGGCGGAGAATTGTTTTTTAGCCAGGGGCTACACTGCTTCTCGCGCGTACAGACGCCGTGGGGCATTCGCAAGCTCGACGAGCATGGTTCATGGCGGTTACGCCCGTTGCGCCGTCAATTGCACGCGCACCGGCGCACATCCGGTGGTGGCAATCCCTGGGGCTTTGCATTTGGCAATTGGGGTGAGCCCTTTATCAAGAGCAACGACTCGACAGTTAGCGAACTGTTGCCGGGGATGGTGGCGAGCGAACACATCTTCGGTGGTTACTATGGAGGCGCGATGGCCATTGGCGGCACGAAAATCAAGTCGATGATTATTGAAATTGTCGACACCCCCGCGTTACCCAAGGATTTTCAGGGAGACTTCTTAATAGCCGGTTACTACGCGCGCAACATCGCCCGACTCCGCCCCAGCGTGAACGGTGCGGGTCACAAGCTGCAAACGCTCGCGCCCATTCTCACCTCTTCGCACAACGCCTTCCGCCCCGTGGACCTCAACACCGGCCCCGATGGTGCGCTGTACGTCGCCGACTGGTTTAACCCCATCATCGGCCATTATCAGGCCTCTTTGCGTCATCCCGATCGCGACAAAAAACACGGCCGCATTTGGCGCATCACGGCCAAGGGTGCGCCGCTGCTCAAATCGCCCGCGTTGGCCAAGATGAATGCCGCGCAATTATGCGATCAACTCGCCGCGCCCCATCGCCGCACGCGACAACTGGCCAAGTTGCGACTCATGGATTTGCCCAAGGTCGAAGCCATCGCCGCCACGCAAAAATGGGTGGACGCGCTGAAGCCCACCGACCCCGCGCTCGAAGCCAAACTGTTCGAAGCCATCGGCGTCTTTGAATCGCACGAAGTGGTGAACCGCCCCTTGCTCGAGCGCTTGCTCGCCGCCAAGGATTATCGCGCGCGCGCGTATGCCACGCGCGTGGTTGGGCGCTGGCACGATCGATTGAAAAATCCACTGACACTTTTGCGCCGCAGCGCGACCGATGAACATTCGCGCGTGCGGCTCGAAGCCATCGTGGCCGCGAGCGATGTGCGCGAGCCGGAATCCATCGCCATCGCCGCGCAAGCCGCCGATGGCTCGGCGGATCGCTTTATCACCTTCGCCTTCAAAAACGCCGTCCACGCCCTCGCAAGCGAATGGAAGCCCGCGTTATTGGCGGGCAAACTGGATTTTGCCAAACCGGCGCATCTCGTAAGCGTGGTGCGCGAAGGCGGCGGCAACGAGGTCGCCGGCGTGGTGCGCCAAAAACTGGCCGACCCCGCGTTGTCCGCCGAGCGCAAATTTGTTCTCGCGGAGTTGCTCGCCCACATCGGCAACAGCGCCGATGCCGCCCAAGCGCTGAAGTTGGCCGCGACGCATCCGCCCGTGCTGCGCGCATTGGTGAACGCCGCGAACGAACGCAATTTACAAGCGCCTGCCAACGCGGCGGAATTACTCAACGCGCCATTGAAAAAAACGGAGACGCGCGCGGAGACAGTACGGTTGATCGGCGCGTGGAAACTTAACGCGCATGCGGAGACCATCCGCGCCTTGGCCAGCGGCCAAAAAGAACCGCTCGCCGTGCGGGTGGCCGCTGCGGTGGCGTTGGGCCAGTTGAACAGCCCGAAGGCGGTGGAAACACTCGCCGCTCTGGTGACGATAAATAGCGCGGCCGATTTGCGAGCAGCGGCGCTGGGTAGCTTGGCCAAGCTCGATGTGACTCACGCGGCGCGGTTGACGGCGACGCTCGCGGGCCAAGTGAAGCTGAATGAACTGGGGTCGCTCTTGGCTGCGTTGCTGCAACGCAACGCGGGGGCGGATGCGCTCACAGTCGCGCTTGGCGATGTGAAAGTTTCGGCGGACACCGCGAAGTTGATGCTGCGATGGCTTAACGCGGCAGGACGAGTGGAGCCGAAGTTAAGCGCGGTTTTGAATAAACTCATCGGAGTGCAATCGGCCGCGCCGGTTTACAGCGCAGAGTTCGTGGCCGCGCTGGCCAAGGAAGCGCTGGCCAAAGGCGATGCGGCCAATGGAAAAAATGTTTTCCAACTGCCGCTGATTAGTTGCACGGCGTGCCACGCGGTGGACGGCGTGCGCGGTGCGGTGACCTCGGTGAAAGGCCCGAACCTCTCGGCGGTGGCGGCGGGTTTGCCGATTGATCTGTTGGTGGAAAGCGTGCTGTGGCCCGCACGGCAAATCAAGGAAGGCTACGCGGCCACCACGGTCATCACCAAAGATGGCCGCGTGCTCAGCGGCTTTGCCCACAGCGAAAACAAAACCGTGCTGCGCGTCCGCGACCTCGCCACCGGCAAAATCGCCACCGTCCAAACCGTCCAAATCAAGCAACGCATCCGCGGAGGAACCGTGATGCCCCCGGGCCTCACCGCTAGCATCACTCGCACTGAGTTGCGCGATCTCATCAAGTACCTGTCCACATTGAAGGTAACCGGTCAACCAAGGTGACGAATTGAAGAGAAAGAAAAAGTAAACAAGAAGAATGACTAGGCCCCGAATTAAGATACTGATGATGACAACCCGAATCCCTTTAGCCTTTAGCCTTCTTCTGCTCGCCCTTACGGCATCAGCCGAGGTGCCCGGCATACACTTGGCCGATAAATCGTTGGGCGTTGAGTTTCTCGACAGTGATGAGAAGGAGTTCTTCATCAGCCAAACGATGGACCTGTCCGGGCGGCTGTTCGTTGGTTGCCGCGAAGCGTTGTACGTCTACGAACCGACCGAAGAGGGTGGCTTCGGGCCGCGCCAAGAGTTGTTCCGTTTTCCCATGCACTCTTGGTTGTATGACCTCGAGGTCTACGGCAATGACCTCTTTGTCCTGACGAACACGGCGCTCTACCAAATACGGGACGCCGTCACCCGGCGGAATAACCTGAAACCTGAGAAATTATTGTGGGGGAAGCCTCAGGGTCACTACCATCAAGGCCTTCACGGGATGGAGTTCGGGCCCACCGGTGACCTGTTCCTGTCGATGGGGGATCCTCAACCGCACTTGCACTGGGACCGTTCGCGTCCCGACCACTTGTGGCATTGGGTTTTTTACGTCGGGCCGGAAAACAAGGAAGTGCCGTACAGTGGGGTAGG